>JBEKFF010000001.1:0-59883 GCA_050013455.1 Acidobacteriaceae bacterium
TTTCCAAAATGGCTGCAGGCCATCGCCATCGTCGACCCCTTCACCTACTGCGTCCATGGCTTCAAAGCAATCCTGCTGAAAGACGGCGGGTTCGTGGCTATCCAGTATGATCTGCTCTTCCTGTTCACCTTCGGTATCGGGACGCTGCTCATCGCCACTCCGCTATTCAAACGCACGCTCTGACGCAATTCCATGCAGCCGCGCGGCGGACCATGATCCTTGCCATCATTTGCTGATGCCCCGTGTTTATGCTGGTTTCTGCGCAGGGGGCTCTTTCTGCAGACCCAAAATGACTTTGGTCGCTCGCTCTCGTGCCTTAGCGGATTGGCAAGCGAACTGTTTCAGATGTCTGGCGGGCTCAACCGGTCGCTGCAATACTGGCTTGCAGGTTACTCGTCGGGGTTTCAAAGCCCAAGGTCTTTCGCGCTCGGTCCATTCCGCCCGGCAAGTCTGTGACCTTGGATCCAGCCAACTGCAGCAGCGCAGCAGGCACATTCGAGACCCTGCGCGGACGGCAATTTGTGTAGACAGTCGTGGTAAGACAAGTACAGCGTGAGGTTTACCTGCATGCCCTCCGAATATTTACTTGGCAAACATTCCGCCAACAGAGAGACTACGTACTTTCAAGGGCCGCTCATGATTTTAAGGCGTGGCTTGGCTCTTAGAAAACGCGGTCACGGACCTTGTACGAACGGCCAATGAGTCGCAACACGCTTGCGATCGGGATCGCGTAAGGAACGGGTCCACGTCGTGGTCTATCAGCTTTCTGGCCGCCCTCTTGTGGGTACGAAACATTCTTAGACCATGACCATTCATTGACTGATTTTCTGCTGGTACTTGACGTCGAATCGACGTCGCTGAAACTCCCCTCCCACGGTTGATCTGAAGCGCACGCGTTCGCAGAGATTACGGATGGCTCTCCTTCATCAGAGGTCCTTCGCGTCCTCTCGATGCGATGTCGCTGCAAGGCTGCCCAGCCAGTTCTCAAGCAAGGTCGGTATCAAGAACAACCCCACCTCGGGATTGCCATTCCCGCGGTCAACGCAGAGTTGCGTCTGTGCTTTGTGAACACCGCCGAGGCCCTGATACCGCTGATGCTAACGAGAAACTGAAACCGGGCACCGGCGCCTTTGAGGAGCCGGCAATTAGCGAGGAGGGCGTGCCCCATGCTCAGCTACATCGTCATTCGCCTCATTCCGGAATCTCCAGTGGATGGAGCCACCTTTGCCACCTACCTCGATGGTCTGCGGCTCCAGGTATTCGACGCGTACACGGGAGATCCCCTGAGCGATTTCGCGTACTCCTCCCCCCTGGTCTTGACCCAGTGGCCCGGGGTGAATGGATGGCTGTCGCTGGTGTCCATCACCACTTCTTTGTCAACTCAATACAACGGCATCGATTGCGGCAAGACGCTTACCCTCACTTCGACCGACGGAATCCTGAAGGCTCCTACGTTTTCAGTGCCGACCAAAAAACGATTGCGCCAAGTGCCAGCCTCGCGGTCAGCCAGGTAGACGGTGATTATTCCAGTCAGCCGAATACGGTTCAACTCTCGGGCAGCCTTGGCACCTACGTCCCCGCAGGCACGGTGGTCACGTTCATCTCGCATTACTCCAGCAATGATCCGAACAGTCAGGCGCCGATCTCCTTTTCGACTCCTACCAATGGTGCGCCCGCCACCATCGACGGGCAGACGGCAACTGCGCAGGATCCGACGGTCGTTCTCTCCTTCGCAGACGTCAGCGGCATGGCGGTTGGCATGGCGGTGTCTGGTTCGGGCAGCATCCCCACAGAGACGACCGTCGCTGAAGTCGACGCCCAGAAGAACACGTTGATCCTGTCGAAGGGCCTCACCTCAGATTTCCTTTGATGCCCTCGGAATGGTGGTGGGCACTGCCCTTATGGGCAAGCACACGCAGAACGCGGGCGACTCTCTCGATGGGTTCGTATCTGATCTCGATCCAGCAACGATCGCAGAACATATGGTTCATCCCCTTCGCCACCCGCACGCCATCTTGAAACTCGCATCCACGCGCCTGGTTTATGACCTCTTCGCGTATGTCCGCACGCGCAATCGTGTCCATCCCGAGCCTGTTGCCGTCTACACCCTGGCGCGCGAAACACATGCGGCAGATCTCTACCATCGCGAGCAAACGAAGATCCAGCACTCCTTCGCCTACTCTGACGGCTTCGGACGCGTGATCCAAAACAAGCTTCAGGCTGAACCCGGCCCGCTCTCCGACGATGGGCCAGTTCTCGATCCGCGTTGGGTTGGCAGTGGCTGGACAATCTATAACAACAAGGGCAAGCCCATTCGTCAGTTCGAGCCGTTCTTCACCGCTTCTCATGCCTTCGATTTGCCGGCATCGTCGGTGTCAGCTCGACCCTCTTCTACGATCCACTACAGCGCGTCGTCGCCACGCTTCATCCGAATCACAGCTATGACAAAGTAGTGTTCGACCCGTGGCGTCAGGAAACGTGGGACGTGAATGACACAGTCCTGCAATCAAATCCTGCCGACGACCCCAATGTGGGCGACTTTTTCCGCAAGCTGCCCGATGCCGCCTTCCTGCCAACGTGGTACGGCCAGCGAATCTACGATCAGCTCGGACGTGAACCGCAGCGAGCGGCGATTAAGACTGCTGCGCACGCCAATACACCATCCTTATCGTTTGCTGACACTCTCGGCCGGACGTTTCTCAGCATCGCGCATAATCGCTTGGTTCGGGACGGCGAAACTGTAGAAGAGTACCTTCCCACCAGGACCGAACTGGATATCCAAAATAATCAGCGCGCCGTGATGGACGCACTGGGACGCATAGCCATGCGTTATGACTACGACATGGTGAAGACCCGCCTTTGCCAAATCAGCATCGACGCGGGCTCGCGCTGGATGCTGAACGACGTGCTGGGGAAGTTGCTCATTGCGTGGGACAGTCGTTCTCACCGGTTCCGCCATACATACGACCGGCTGCATAGGCCTAGGGAATTTTATGTCAGCACCGACGATCGCGCCGAGATACTCGCCGAGCGCGTTGTCTACGGTGAAGGTCAGCCGAACGACTGCGCGCTGAACCTCAGAAATAAGCCGTATCGCCTGTTCGACGCCGCCGGAACCGTCACCAACGAGCATTACGATTTCAAAGGGAATCTACTCAAGAGCACTCGCCGTCTCCTCGAAGATTATAAAGACCAGGTGGACTGGTCGCAGTCACCCGGTCTCGAAGACGCGATGTTCACAACGCACACGACCTACGATGCGTTGAACAGGACCATCACGCTGACCATTCCGGATAGAAGCGTGGCGAAACCCAAATACAACGAAGCAAATCTGCTCGAGTCCCTTGCCGTCAATCTCCGCGGGGACTCGGAGCCAACTCCCTTCGTGAGCTACGTCAACTACAACGCCGAAGGACAGCGCGAAATCATCGACTACGGCAACGGTTCCCACACGCACTACACTTATGATCCCCTGACGCTCCGCCTAACGCATTTGCTGACACAACGAAAGAAGGATCAGGCACTCCTTCAGGATCTGCACTATGCGTTTGATCCGATTGGGAACATCACCTCGATACGCGACACCGGGCAAGAGGATGTTTTCTTCAGAAACCAGGTGGTCTCCGCCAGCAACGACTATGTCTACGATGCAATCTATCGCCTCATCGCGACTACGGGGAGAGAGCACGCCGGTGGCCCGGAGGAGACGCACGCCAACGGGGATGACCTGCCTCGGAGCATTCAGCCCCTTCCTTCAGATGCCCATGCGCTTCGCCGCTATGGGGAACAGTATGAGTACGACGCGGTCGGAAACATCCTGGAGTTGTTGCATTCGACTCGAGAGGGCAAGTGGGCTCGGCGCTATCAATACGACAATTCAGGCCGCCGGCAGCCCAGCAATCGTCTCAGGTCCACGCAGGTCGGCCAAGTCGAAGAGTTCTATTCGTATGACGCGGATGGCAACATGACCTCCATGCCCCACCTGCCAACAGTGAGGTGGGATATCAAGGATCAGCTCCATGCCACCCAACGGCAGGTGGTCCACTCGGGCCGCGGCGAGACAACCTACTACGTATACGACTCAGCCGGCAAACGATTGCGGAAGGTGACCGAACGCGGGCCGGGATCGAGACAGCACGAACGGATCTACCTCGACAGCTTTGAGATCTATCGCAAATTCGTCAGCGTCGGGACCATTACACTAGAGCGCGAAACGCGCCACGTCATGGATGCGAAGCGGCGTGTTGCACTTGTCGAAACAAAGACTGTCCAGGAATCGCGCCGAACAGCAGAACCGACGTCGCGCGTTCGCTCGCAACTCGATAACCATCTCGGATCGGCTATGCTGGAACTCGATGGCAACGCGGCCGTCACCTCTTACGAGGAGTACTACCTTACGGCAGCACGTCGTTTGAAGCGACGGACGCGGCCGGGGAGGTAAGCAGAAAGAGGTACAGATACATTGGCAAGGAACGGGACGAGGAGACGAGCCTCTATCATCTGGGCGCGCGCTACTATGCACCCTGGATTGCACGGTGGACGGCAGCCGATCCGGCGGGCATCATCGACGGCCCGAGTCCCTACGCCTACGTTCGTGGCAATCCAGTCACGTTGCGGGATCCATCGGGCACCCAGGGCGAGGATTCACCGCATCTCGAACTAAAGCCTCCTGCGTTGCTCGACAACCGGTCGGCTACCGAAAAACTTGCCGCGCGTCACGCCGGTGCCCTGGGTGATTTTCACCTGCGCCTCAACGATCCTTCTGCGGGTGCGGCGATCGCACCGTGGATGCATCCTGACCCGAGCGCACATTTCCAGTCGGGCACCTCGAGTACTCCCGATCCCACACCGGATGGCGGGAAATCGGCAGCTTCTGCCAAGAAACCCAAGGATGGACCAAAGGTAACGGGCGGAGCACTTCTCCCAAACATTCAAATCGACAACAAGGGCTTCCGCTTCAAGGCGGAGGCTGGTTTTACTTCGACAAAGTTAAGCGTCTCGGGAGACACCAGCACCTTCCGCGGTAAGCTGGCCCTCGAATATAAATATGGCAGCGATCTCAAACTTTCCTCCAACAATTCTGAGGGAGGAGGCTCCATCGCCGTGAACCCGCAAACTGGAGTCGTCACTTTCGGGTTGCAGCAGAATCTAACAAACCGGATAACAACGTCCGAATCCATCAACACATCAGGCGCGTTTACGAGTTCGCTGACCTTTAGACTTGGCCCGCCTCCGAAGAAACTCCGGATCCTCTCGACGGTCCGCCCAGCAACCCAGGTGCGATGATTACACCGTTGCGATTCACTCCGGGAAGTGGAGGTATATCCCCTCAACCTACCGGGGAGCCCTTCCGCGCAGGTGTAAACGCGGTGCAGGGGATGTTGCCGGAAGTGCCCGGCGTCTTAGCCCATCCGACTACCGTGCCTGACTTCATCAACACGCACACTAGTGTTCCTGCGGGCCAAACGGAGAGCGATTTCACCAAGGTCGGCCGCGCCGTCGATGCAGCAAAAGCAGTTCAAGACCTGCCAAAATCCGCGCTCGATGTGCGCCTGCGTCTCGACGTTGCGGCGGACCAGACCTACGGATTCCGTACCATGCTGAATCTCCAGATAGCTGGCTGGTGAGTATTTGAGGCGATCGATGAAACCATCCGAACTAGTAATGCCGCCTCCGTTTCCCATACCCCTCGTCGTTCGAACCGCTGCCGATGTCGAGGCCTTGCGGACATCGAAACACGCACAGCGTGCCTTCATTATTCTGCGCGTCGCCGGCCTTCCCGTCGAAACGTCGAAGCAATGGGAGGTGAAACTCAACCGCGCTTTGCGAGAATGCGGATGTTCGCTGGGAGCCAAATCCAGCATCGCCGCAGTCGTCGCTTCGTTGGTTTGGCAAACAAGGTTCTCCCTGTGGAGCCCGTCGCATTGGCCCGCCTTCCTGCTTCGTACGTTCCTCTTAATCCTGCTGGCCGGTGCTGCTGGGAAGTCCATCGGCATCCTGCGTGCGCGCGTCCAGGTTGAAGCCATTGAAAAGCAAATCCGCAATTTCGAAGTCAGCTACGCCGCTGGAGGTCAATGATGTCAACTTGCACACATTGGGTGGACGATGGAACCATTGCATGCACTGATTGGGCCCAGCAGACGACTGTGTCCTGTAACCAATGGGCAGATGAAGGTTACAACGCGTGCCAGTCCTGGGCGGACGAAGGCTCGAACCAGTGCCAGTCCTGGGCGGACGAGGGCTCCAACCAGTGTCAATCCTGGGCCGACGAAGGCTCGAACCAGTGCTGCAACTGGGCGCCCTGCTCGTGGTTTTGCGATGCGTACTACTGGGTCGCGAACTGGGTATGCCAAGGCTGGTACTGGGCCGCGAACTGGGTGTGCCAGGCTTGGTATTGGGTTGCCAATATCGTCTGCGTTGTCTTTTTGTGGATCGTCAACGCCGTCTGCGTGCTGTGGTCCTGGATCGCCGACTGGGTTTGCGTTGCATGGGACAACGCGCGCTGTGCCATCTTCTCTTTATTCGGAGGAAACACCACACCGTCCGGCCCAATCAGGCACGTATTTGTCCTGATGCTTGAAAACCGCGCCTTCGATCACATGCTGGGGCTCGCCGGAATTCAAGGTACCGATGCTGTAGCGGGTGGGCCCACGCTCGTCCACGACCTTACGCACGGAGGCCCGTTTCAGAATCCGAATCCGCGTGCAGCGGACGCACAGACGGCGGTCAATTCACCTGCGGACTTCTTTCTAAGCGGTACCGACCCCGACCCGGGACACGAATTCAATGACGCTCTACTGCAGCTTTGTGGCTACGTCCGGCAAGAGGATGGCAGTGTCACTGTCCCGTCCTATCCCCCGGGCGGTCCGTATCCGCAGCCGATCAACAACCAGGGATTTATTGCCAGTTACGATGGTCTCGCCAACGTAAGTGGCGACGTGCCAAATCAAAATGATCCGCAAAGAATCATGAAATGTTTCGATCCAAGTCAACTTCCCGTGATCACAACCCTCGCCAGCTCGTTCGCACTTTGCGACCAATGGTTCTCTTCCATCCCCGGTCCAACCTGGCCAAATCGATTCTTTATCCATGCCGCGTCATCCGGTGGTCTCGATGACAGTCCCTCCGGTTTTCAGAGTGTCACCTCCACCCTGCTGAATGGTTATCGCTTCGAAAATGGAACCATCTACGATCGGTTGGAAGACAGTTGCTTCGATTGGAAAGTATTTATGGGAGACGAATTCCCGCAAGTCTTTGCCATCAGCAGGATGACCGACAGAAGGCTTGAAGGGCACTTTGAAGGCTCCGATGAGTTTGCCGATTCCATAAACGACCCCGACTTTTCGACTCCCTATACCTTCATTGAGCCGAACTACGGGAACGCCCTTCCAACGACTCCAGAAGATTTCACCTGCGGCAACTCCCAGCATCCTCTTGATGATGTCACTCGCGGCGAACGCCTTATCAAGAAGGTGTATGAGACGATTCGCAATTCACCACATTGGAACGACAGCGTTCTTCTTCTTGCCTACGATGAGCAGGGCGGCTTCTATGACCACGTCAACCCACCGCCCACTGTCAGTCCCGGCGATACCATCTCCGACGAAGACAATAATCATCACAGCTTTGATTTCAAACAGCTCGGCATTCGTGTCCCAGCCATCGTGATTTCGCCATTGATCCCGGCGAACCTGGTGGACCACACGGTGTATGACCATACCTCTTTGCTGGCCTCGGTTGAAGGCATGTATGGCCTCAAATCACTAACCAATCGTGACGCGCAGGCTAACAACCTCAGCCATCTGTTCTCGTTGACTACTCCTCGGACGGATGCGCCCACTTCACTGCCGGACGTTGCCGTCTCAGGTTTCCGATGCGATGATGACCCAGCTTCGAGGGCACGCAGGACAGTCAGTGCGTCAAGCGATCTCGTAACAGCCGCTCTCACGGATGATCCGATCATTGCGGACGAGCCGATCACGACGCTCCAGCGAGCCTTCCTTCACATCGCATTTCTGCGAAATTATCACCGTACGTCTTTCCTCGGGAAGCCGGCCGTAGTTCGCCGCTTCCTGAATATCAAAACCCGCGCCGAGGCGCAGCAATATATGGAAGAGGTGAGATACCGTGTCCCCCCAATCCATCTCCGCAGCAAAGCATCTATACCGAAGCCGACCACGCAGCGGTCGTGACGGGCACTCATCGACGGTGAGGCCATCCGCAGCAGCAGTGTCTCATTCGTACGGCAGAGGCTGACGATCATGAACGCTTTGTAGTGAGTTTTTAGCAACTACGGATAGCTGTGACCTCTCGATCCGAAGTTGATTAGCGCTAAATCGCCGGTATCACATCGAACCGGTCGGGAGCTGAGGGCTGGAAACGCACTTTGGCCTGCACGCAACAGTTCAGCGCCAACTGGTTTGGGGAGTCCCCGGATACTTGACAATATGCCCGAAAGCGCCACGTCTCACGGCCAGGATGCATCTAGTAGAAAGGAGCCTACCGTCTGGTGGCGTTTCCGGTCGATAAGTAAAATCTGAGGCCCAGAGATGAGAGCAAGTCGAAGGGATTTTCTCAAAGTCGGTGCGGGTGCAGTGGCTGGGATATCCGGCGTCCCGGGTATCGCGGAAGGAACAGCAGCGCCGGCAGGGGAGGCGCCACAGATGATTTACCGGAAATTTGGGAGCACAAGTGCGCAGGTTTCCGCTATCGGCTTGGGCGGTCATCATCTCGGCGATGTGCCGACCCTGGACGCGGCAGTTCAACTCATCCACGAGGCGATCGACGCCGGTGTGACTTTCTTCGACAACGCATGGGAGTATTACAACGGCAAGACTGAGACCATCCTGGGCAGGGCGCTCCGGGGCGGACGCCGCGAAAAAGTCTTCCTGATGACGAAGGTCTGCACCCATGGGCGAAGCGGAAAATTAGCAATGCAGATGCTTGAAGACTCGCTGCGGCGGTATCAAACCGATCATCTGGATCTCTGGCAGATCCACGGCATCGTCTACGATAACGACCCCGAGTTGGCCTACGCCAAAGGCGGCGTCCTGGAAGCATTCGACCAGGCAAAAAAGGAAGGAAAAGTCAGATTCGTCGGCTTCACCGGTCACAAGGATCCCGCGTTTCATCTCAAGATGCTCGAACTCGGTTATCCATTTGACTCCGTGCAGATGCCGCTCAATCCCTTCGACGCCAACTTCCATAGCTTTGAGAAGCAAGTCTTGCCCGAGGTGAATCGGCGAGGCATGGCCGCGCTGGGCATGAAGAGCATGGGTGGTACCGCCTGGGGGCTGAAGGCCGGCGTTGTCCAAGCTGAAGAGATGCTGCGTTACGCGATGAGCCTGCCTGTCGCGACCACCATTTGCGGCATGGACTCGCTCGACGTGCTCCACCAGAACCTGGGCATCGTGCGCAGCTTTCAGCCAATGACGGAAAGCGAGATGGAGGCGTTGCGGGTTCGCTGCGCGCCGACCGCCGCCGATGGGCGCTTTGAGCCATACAAAGTATCGCTGCGGTATGACAACCCAATGACCCGCATGCCTCATGGATTCCCCTTCGACCACACGCAAAGAGAGGTCACAGAAATGCTGGACAAGGGGGACGGTCCCTGGTTGGTGCCAGAGGCAACGCCGGAGTCGCCGAGGAGATGAAGAATGGAAGATCAACACCAACAGAACGAGCAATCCCAAGCAGCTCCTGAAATTGAGCGGCGTTCGTTAATCCAAGCAGGCCTGGCGATCGCAGGGGGAGTGCTTGCGGATTCAGTTTCGCGCGGCCAAATCGCATCGGCTGCACCTACGTCGCGAATCACGAACAGCGGCGCTGAACAGATTCCTCGCCGGCCGCTCGGAAAGACGGGTGAACAAGTCTCGATCATCGGCCTTGGCGGATATCATCTCGGGATGGTGCAATCGCAAGACCTGGCCGTGCGCCTGGTTCAGGAGGCGATCGACGCGGGAATCACGTTTCTCGATAACGCATGGGAATACAACGACCACCGCAGCGAGGAATGGATGGGACTCGGTTTGCAGGGAAGGCGCGATAAAGCTTTCCTGATGAGCAAGGTCTGCACCCACGGCCGAGATAAGAAGGTCGCCATGCAACAGTTGGAGGAGTCCCTGAAGCGGTTGGGAACCGACCATCTGGACCTATGGCAGATCCACGAGGTCATCTACGAGAACGACCCGGACTTGCATTTCGCAAAGGGTGGTGTAGTCGAAGCGCTGGATGACGCGAAAAAGCAGGGCAAGGTTCGATTTGTTGGCTTCACTGGACACAAGAGCCCGGCGATCCATCTCAAGATGTTGGAACACGGTTACCCATTCGATACCGTGCAAATGCCGCTCAACTGTTTTGACGCGACCTACCGTAGCTTCGAGCTGCAGGTGCTTCCCGAACTTCAGCGGCAAGGGATTGCGGCGCTCGGCATGAAGACCCTGGGGGGTGATGGCCAGCCGATCCTCTATGGCGTCGTGAGAGCGGAAGAGGCGCTGCGTTACGCAATGAGTCTGCCGGTCGCCACCACAATTTGCGGTATCGATTCGCTGGATGTGCTGCATCAGAACGTGGAAATTGCGCGCGGCTTCAAACCGATGACGTCTGAGGAGATGCATGCGCTCCGTGAGAGATCCAGACCTTCGTCAGGCGATGGTCATCTCGAACTGTACAAAACCACCAAAAAATACGATGGCAAAGTTGGACGAGAGCAGCACGGTTATCCGCCGTCGGAACAACTCCCGCTTTGAGCCGGATACTGAATTACGTCACATCCGGACGAGGTGCAGGATCCAGCACGAGAACCGGCGAGTCTGCTTCCTCATCAGCGCCTCTGGAGGAATCCCTGGTATTTTCAGGAAGCGCCAAGACGCTTTCGGATTCGGAAGGCCCTGGCTTTCCGGCCTGGGCCGACGGGAATGACCGCACGGGCGAGCGCAGGTTACAGTTTCCGCATCTGCCACTTTCCTCTCGGCAGGCGCAAACCCTATCTCGATAAGAATGGCCAAAACATGGGGAAACTATAGCGTTTGGTGTGCGACAAAAAACGTCGGGAAACGGTATAATCCGCCACTGGCGAGATATCGAGATATATGGCGGATTACGAGGGCGCTTCGTCGCCCGTGTATGGCGAGCATGAGAAAGTTGACATCCTTCGTCAGTTGGATCGTCTTCTCGATAACCCTCATTTCTCCCACAGTAAGCGCTTTCCGAGCTTCCTCCGTTTCATCGTCCAGGAGGAACTCGAAGGTCGCGGCGACCAGCTCAAGGAGCGCACCTTAGGCATCGAAGTCTTTGGCCGCCACTCCGGCTACGACACTACCTCTGACCCCATCGTGCGGGTCACCGCTGCCGAGATCCGCAAGCGCATCGCGCAGTATTACCAGAACACCGAGAGTCTCGATGAGCTCCGCATCTCCCTTCTGCCGGGCTCCTACATCCCCCATTTCGAGTGGCCCCGCGCGGCCTCGACTGCGCTGGCCGCGTCATCCGTCGAATCGCCGTTCGCCCTTCCCCTCAACGGATCCTCCCACGCTTCACCCGGGCAACAGGCCATCGCGGGAGACCTCCCACCGTATACGGCCCACTGGCGATTTCATGGCTGGTGGCTGGTCCTCGCCG
This sequence comes from Acidobacteriaceae bacterium, assembly GCA_050013455.1. Taxonomy (GTDB): domain Bacteria; phylum Acidobacteriota; class Terriglobia; order Terriglobales; family Acidobacteriaceae; genus Granulicella. Next base: position 11,620 of record JBEKFF010000001.1, read on the forward strand.
GCGTCCTGCTGTGCGCATCGATTGTCGGCAGTTGGTTCTGGGTAGATTCGCGTCCAACCACGCTCGACCAGTTCTGGGCACCGGTCTTCGGTTCAACCGATCCCATCTCTCTTTGCTTTCCACAGAGCCTCTTCAGCGGGCAAACCCTCCTCGATGCCTCCACTCCCAGCCAGGAGCAGCACCTTGACGAGCAGATGCGCGGTGTGGTCCTTGACGATCTCCAGCCCTTGATGAGCCTCTCCGGTCTTCTCGAGATGCGCCGCCGCCACTACACCCTGCTCGGTGAGGATACCGCCACGCTGAGTGATCTGCGCAACGGGCCGACCATCTTTCTCGGCGCCTTTGACAATGCCTGGACGCTGCGGATGACCCGCGATCTCCGCTATCGTTTCGGGAACGATTCCGGTATGACCCATTTCTGGATCGAGGATACGCAGTCTCACCAGCAACTCCGCTGGAGCGTGGACCGCGAAGTTCAGCAGACGACACACAACTATCGCGACTACGCGATCGTGGCCCGCTTCCGGGACGCCAATACCGGCAAGCTCGCCGTCGTGGCCGCCGGCATCGCTCGCGGCGGGACCGTCGCCGCCGGCGAATTTCTCACCCAGCCCGGAGAGATGGACGCCATCAAAGCCCGCGCCCCCAAGGGCTGGGACGGCAAGAACATGGAGCTCGTCCTTAGCACCGAGATCATCGACAATGGCTCCTCCCCGCCCAAAATTGTTGCGATGTACTTCTGGTAAAAATCGACAGAGAATCTACCCACGTTGAAGAACCCACGATTTTCAGTGGCTAGGAATTTCCGGGCTGCAAGTGCTTGTTTGCAGATCGTGCCACCGAACGAGAGTTCTCTCAGCGAGAGGTGGAGAGACTAGAGACTGTAATCGCATGGTCCACGAAACGCCCACTAAAACATTGTGCCGTGGCCCTCGGTCAGGGTGACGACGCGGTCGATAGTGGAAATGGAAAATCGCTCCTTCGTGCCACTCGGCCAATGCACCTCGACGTTGTCGATGATCGTAGCGTCGCCGAGCCCGAAGTGCAGCCGCGGATCATTAGTCGAAGCATAGCTGCCACCCGAGATCACATCGCCCCGCTGGCGCATGTGGTTGGCCGTGAGATACGCCGTCGAGCCAATCGCGTCCCGTGGGCTCTTCGGTCCGCCCACCAGCTTGATGTCGATCCAGTTGTGCTTGTCGGGCGACACATCCAGCAGCAGCGCGGGCGGGCCATCCATCACATTGATGACCGCATCCATCTTGCCGTCGTTGAACAGGTCTCCGACCGCCATGCCGCGACCCACATAGGTATAGGCCAGCGCGGTTCCTTCTACCGCTGGCACCAGCTCGAGCTTTTTGCCCCCGATGTTATGGAACAGCAGCGGCCGCTGCGCCCAGGTGGTCCCCCACGGATGGTGGTCCACTGCGGGGTAGACGTGCCCGTTGGTCACCAGCAAGTCCTCCCATCCGTCGTTGTCGTAGTCGGTAAAGGCCGTGCCCCAGCCGAGGAATGGAATGGTTGGCTCGGCGATCCCCATCTCGTAACTCACGTCGGTGAAGTTGGCGTCTCCCTCGTTGCGGTAGAGCGGGTAGTAGTCGTCCGAGAAGGTGGTGTTGTACACGTCGAGCAGGCCATTGTTCCGGTAGTCTCCGATGGCAATTCCCATGGAAGCCGTCTCGCGTCCATCCGCGTTCAGCGCGTACCCCGAGGTGTAACTATCGTCCTTAAATGTCCCACTACCCTTATTGATGTAAAGATAGTTCGGGGTCGAGTCATCAGCCACCAGCAGATCGACTTTTCCGTCGTTGTTCACGTCAACAAAGGCCGACGACAGCCCATAGTAGCCGTTCTTATCGGCAACCCCGGCCTTTTCGCTCACATCGGTAAAGGTTCCATCCCCGTTGTTGTGGAAGAGATGGTCGGACTCGCCTTTCAGTCCCAGTGGGCCGCACATCACATTAATCCCGCGAAACTGGCATCCGGCCATGGTCTTGTTGCCCGAAGCAGGAAGATTATCCATGTCGTAATGGACATAACCGGGCACAAAGAGATCCAACTTTCCATCGCCGTCGTAGTCCCCCCATGTCGCACCGGTAGACCAGTTTCCCAGGGTAACTCCGGCCTTCTCTGCCACATCGGTGAAGGTCCCATTGTGGTTGTTGTGATACAGCCTGTTCTTTCCGAAGTTCGTCACATAGATATCCGGCCAGCCGTCGTTGTCATAATCCCCGATGGCCACGCCAAAGCCCCACCGGTCGTTCGTCACGCCGGCCTGTTGCGCCACATTGGTAAAGGTTCCGTCATGATTGTTATGGAAGAGCGCTGCATGGGGCGGGGTCGTCTTGCCGGTCATGGCGTCATAGGTTGAGCCGTTGACCAGATAAATGTCCAGCCAGCCGTCGTTGTCATAGTCCACGAGGCCGACGCCGGAGCCAATCGTGTCGATGATGAAGCGCTTGTCCGGCGTACCCATCTCATGCCGCCAGCCGCCCAGGCCCGCCTGCTTGGCGATGTCCTTGAAAATCACGGGACCGTTCTTCACAAAACCACCCGCGGTAATCGGGCGGCGTTGCTCGTCGTATATCGCTGCGTGTGCACCTCCGGTTTTCACCCCGCCCATGGCCGCCGCCTGCGCGCCTTCGTCGGACGTGTTCGATTGCGAATCTGCGGGTCGTCCGCCCGATGGCGTGGACTGCGCGGTCCCACGGCACGGAGCCAGCAGCAGCCCAGAGATCAGCAGCGCGGCCGACGCCCGCAGCCGCGCACGGCTCGCGCAGGAATGACAGGAAGGACACCGGTTACGCCACAAGCTCATCAGAAGTCTCCGCAATAATGTCCCCCCATCACAACACTCCGTCGATGGGTTCGCAACTTCGGGCGGGATGCGAGAGACCAATCAACAATCCCTCATGCGAGGCTCGCCGCGTGTCCCTCATCCCGCGGGATCGTTCCCCACCCCCGGATCGAGGCCTAAACCAACCTGAAGGTTGCCCGTGCTGTGGTGATAAACGATAAGACTTCGACTAACCCTCGCTAACAGGCTTCCGTGAAGCTTGTGAAAGCAAAGACCTTCAATGAACTTTACCTGATAGGAACCTGGCGCCATGCCGTAAAGGCCTTGTCATGTCGAAATCCCCCGACTACAAGGGGTGAGCTTTGGAGAGGTCTGTTCTTTCGGTTTGAAGGGATGCCGTAAGACCAGGGTGAACCGCAAGCCCATTTCGATGTCACCTATTTGGAGGCACCACTTTGAAACCAAAGATACTCACATGTGTCAGCGGAGCCGCCACCGTGCTTGCGTTTCTAGTGTGCGGCGCCACCGGGTTGCACGCTCAGTTGGCGACAACCACGGCTGCGCTCGGCGGCTCTGTCACCGACCCCTCCGGGGCGGTCGTGTCGCAGGCGGTGGTAAAGCTTACCAGCACGCTGAACGGCGTCAACCGGACTTATACCACCGACGCGACCGGGCGGTATACCTTCGCACAACTTGCGCCTTCGACCTACACTCTGTCAATCTCGGCCAAGGGTTTCGAGGCCTATCAACAGACAGGAATCTTACTCGACCCTGGCCAGGCAGCCACGCAGAACGTTGCCCTGGTTATTGGATCAATGAACGAGGAGATACGAGTCAACGCTCAGGCTTCTCTCCTCAACACCGACAACTCCAATGTCTCGGCGGACATTGACGCCAAGCAGATCGTGGAACTCCCCCTGAACAACCGCAATGTCTATGGCCTGACCACGCTTAATTCTTCGGTGAACAACACCTCGGAAGGTCAAATGCTGCTCGGCGGCGGCAGCAACAGCACGGACAACGCCGATCAGGACATTTCGTTCCTCAACTTCGGCGGCGGCTTTTTTGGAACCTCGGCCTTTATGCTCGATGGCTCCTGGGATACCGATCCGGAATGGGGCGCGGTCATCTATGTGCCCTCGGTTGACGCCGTTCAGGAATTCAAAATCCAGAGCAACTCCTTCACCGCTCAGTATGGGTGGAGTACCGGCAACGTGGTCAACGTCGTCACCAAGTCTGGAACCAATTCCTTCCATGGCGACGCCTACGAGTTCTACCGCAACCAGAGTCTCGACGCCAACCAGTGGTTTGCCGATCATGACGATACGCCGATTGCCAAGCTTAGCCGTAATCAGTTCGGCGTATCCGCCGGTGGCCCGCTCTACATCCCCAAAATCTATAAGCAGCGCGAGAAGACATTCATCTTCGGGCTATACGAGCACTACCAGGTGACCACTCCAAGCATCGCCACGTATACGGTCCCCGATGCCAACTTTCTCAACGGCAACTTCTCCGAGCTTCTAGGCCCTCAACCGACAGGCTTCGATGATCTCGGCCGTCCGATTTATCCGGGACAGATCTATGATCCCCGCAGCGGGCACCAGATCACGGTCGGCGTCACGCCCGGCGCGGTAAACAACGACGGACAATGCAATCCAACCTGCTACATTCGCAATCCCATTCCAGGCAACATCCTCAGCAACCTTGCCAATTACACCCCGGATCCGGTAGGCGCCAAGCTGTTGAGCTATTACCCCAAATCGACCCTAACTGGACTGGCCAACAACCTCGTTGTATCGGGGGCCGCGCCTGCCGTCTCCAACGAATACCTGATCCGTGTGGATCACAACTTCTCCAACTCGGTCCGGGCCTACCTCCGCTACTCTTACAAGCAAGAGACCAAGACAGGATCGGCCGCGAACTGGGGTACTGATCCCGCGGGTCCCGGCAACCAGCGCCCTAATAATCGCTGGGGTATGTGGGCAGGGCTGTCGGAGGTATTCAGCCCCACCTTCACCATGAACATCTCCGCGGGCGTCCAGCTCTGGCATGAAACTTCGGATAACCAGTCATTCGGATTCGATCCATCTACAGAACTCGGACTTCCGCCGTATGTCTCGGAGACCTACCCCTTGTTTCCAATTGTTGACGTCGGTAGCCAGTCCCCGCTCGGTCCGGGTGGCAACAATCAACAGGCGGTCACGAACCATGGCCCCATCGGCTCGGTGTCGGTGGACTTCGTTAAAATATTCGGGAAACACACGCTCAACTTCGGAATCATGGGAGTGGAGCAGGTGGATAGTCAACGCAACTACTTCCAAGACACCCTGCAGTTCAACGGAGGCTTCACCACGGGACCGAATCCCTCCTTTGGATCAGGCGTTGCCAGCGGCAACGGCGTAGCGGAGATGCTGCTCGGCACGCTGGACTCGGCAGGCGTTGGAACTACCTACAACCCGCTGGTCTCAAACCACCTGATCGGCGAGTATGTGCAGGACGACTGGAGACCGACGCCCAAGCTTACGGTGAATCTTGGGATTCGGTATGAGATTCAGACCCCCGTCACCTATCGGGCCAATCAAGCCTCCATCTTCAACCCCGAAGTTCTAAACCCCATTAGCTACGCGGTCAACACGCCGCACCTCGGCGCGCTCCAGTTCCTCGGACCCGGAAACCGCTATGCCTACAACCCCAACTATGACAACTGGGCGCCGCGCCTCGGCTTCTCCTATCAGGTGGTACCCAAGGCTGTCATCCATGGCGGCTATGGCATCTTCTATCCGGAGGCCGTTACCTGCTGCTTTCCTGGCGATCCGGATGGCTTCTCGGCCTCCACGTTTGCCAACACCAGCCTGAATGGCGGAATCAATCCCAATCCAAACATCAGCACCAGCGATCCCTGGAATAACACCTACAACCAGATCACCGGCAATTCCCTGGGCGAATACCAACAAGTCGGCAACGGGTTAGGCAGCGTCTGGAGAAGCCGCCGGTCTCCCTATGTTCAACAGTGGTTACTCGGTGTGCAGTTCGCAATCACGCCGAACGATTCGATTGCCCTTAACTACATTGGAAATCGCGGTACGCGCATGATTACCGCCGGTTACGATCACGACCAGTTGAACCCGCAGTACCTGTCGATGGGGACAGCAGCTCTCCAGGCACAGGTCACCAATCCGTTCTACGGCTCCATTACGTCGAGCAGCTGCAGTCTGAACAATCCAACCGTACAGGAAGCGCAGGTCCTCTCGCCGTACCCGCAATACTGCCTTGCCAGCGTGACCGAAACCGATGCCCCTGTCGGCTTCTCCGATTACAACGCCTTGCAGGTCACGTACAATCACCGCATCACCCAGGGGCTGACTGCGATGATCTCCTACACCTACTCCAAGTTCCTCGATAACGTCGAAGGCAACCAGAGCTGGTCGTACAACGGAAACAGTGGCCCGGCCAACAACTACAACCTGGCTGCCGAAAAGAGCGTCGACGGCTCTGACATTCCTCAAAGCCTCGTCGCAAGTTACATCTATCAATTGCCGGTTGGCCGTGGCAAACCCTTCGGTTCGGGCATGGGTCGCACTGCCAACGCAATACTCGGCGGCTGGGAGATTTCCGGAATTGCGACCTTCAAGTCGGGCATCCCGATCAGCATTTCCGGCAATGACATCAACACCTTCGGTGGCAACCCACGGCCTGACTACACAGGAAACTTGCATGTCGCCCACCCCACTATTAAAGAGTGGTTCAACACCGGGGCCTTCAGTTTCGCCAAGCTGGGCGTCGATGGCGGCGACACGTGGGGCAATGTTCCGCGCTTCTTTTCAGGCCTGCGCGGACCGGGCTACCAGAACTGGGATACCTCGCTCGACAAGAACTGGTACTTCGCCCATACGATGAGATTCCAGTTTCGTCTCGAAACCTTTAACACCTTCAATCATCCGAACTTCTATTCGCCATCGGGTACTGGTTACAGTGGTTGCGATCCCAATGCGACCTCGTCCTGTGCGAGTAGCTTCGGGCAGATCACAAATACGTTCCCCTCCAGAAATATTCAACTTGCTGGGAAGTTTTATTGGTAAATCCGCATTGAAACGATGTTTCACATTCTTTATCTTTCTCCTGCTGGCCGGACGCCTGTTCGGCCAGCAGGACCAAGCCTCCAGTCTCGAGTCGCTGCTGGCGGCAGCGCAGCAGGCGCAGGCCGCGAACAACTATGCCGCTGCGGCGGAATATTTCAAACAGGCAGTCAAACTTCATCCCAATATCCCGGAGCTGCGGGCCAATCTCGGACTCATGCAGCACCAATCTGGAGAGTATTCCGAAGCAATCCGGAGCTTTCAGGAAACACTCCGGCAGAAGCCATCGCTCTATGTTCCAAATCTTTTTCTTGGCATCGATTACGTGCGTGCGGGAAATGCGAAAGAAGCCCTTCCTTTGCTCTTGAAGGCGGAAAAGATGAACGCGACCGACCCTCTTCCCTCCCTCACGCTTGGTCGCGCTTATTCTTCTCTAGGCGAATACACCCAGGCCATCCGCGAGCTGCGCCGCGCAATCCGCCTCGATCCGCAACAGGGTTCAGCGTGGTTCGATCTTGGAATTGCCCAGCTCGATCTGGTGGAAGAGGATGCGCGCGCGATGACTGGCGAATACGCCGCCACCTCGTACGCCAAAGCCCTCTATGCCGAATCGCTGGTGAAACAGGCCCGCTACAAGGAAGCTTCGGATCTGTACAGCAGCATTCTCGCGGCAGACGCTCAACCTCCGTGTATGGAGTCGGAGGCAGGCCTTCTGTCCCTCAAGCGCGGAGACGCGCAAAACGCCGCGCTGCAATTCACGGCCGAACGCAGCCGGCATCCGGAATGCTCCCTCGCCATTCTGGGAGAAGCACGTCTGCTCATCGACGCGGGAGACAATCAGGCCGCGCTCTTGCAGCTCCAGCAACTCTGGAACAAGGGTCATGGATTTTTCGCTCTCAGTGCCCCACTGCTCCTCGATGGCATCGCACCCGATCAAGCCCAGAGCTTTCTGAATGAGCTTGTGCAGCAGCAATCCTCAGGAAAAGTCGATCAGCAGATATCCGCCGCCATCCTTCAAGCAATGCAGGCTCCTGCGGATGCAGCGCAGGATTCAGACGCCGCCCAGAATACAGCGTCATCCCGGATTGCCGCACGCGTTCAGGGCCGCCAAGCGTATCAGTCGGGAGAATACGCCCGCTGCGCCGGCCTTCTAAAAAATTCTTTGAACAGCGACAGCGCCGCCACGCTCGAAACCCTGGCTGCGTGCTCGTTTTTTACGGGCGACTACACGCTCACTTCCGACGCCGGAAGCGCACTTCGATCGCTGCCCTCGCCTCCACAGGCGCAGGCGCTCTACTGGTCCATCAAGGCAAATGAAAAGCTGGCGTTTGAATCGCTCGCACACTTCCAGCAGCTCGAACCGGACTCTGCTCGCAGCCACATCCTGCTCGGCGACATCTACCGCCAGCGCCAACGGTACGACGACGCGCAGAAAGAATACTCGAAGGCTCTCGATCTTTCGCCCAACGATGCCGCCGCCCTGCTCGGTCTGGCAACAGCATACTTTGACGACGCCAACATTGCCATGACCGTTGAAATTGCGCATAAGGCTCTCGTCCAAAGTCCGGACGATCCAGAGATCAATCTGCTCTTGGGGGAAGCATTGATCTCTCAGCACCATTTCCCGGACTCGGAGCCATATCTCCTCAAAGCTCTCCACGCCAAGCTGCAGATGCTGCCTCACGTTCACGCCCTGCTGGGCGAAGCCTACGCGGCAGACGGAAAACTGCAAGACGCGCTACGTGAACTGAAGCTGGGCGTGGATAGCGACCAGGACGGCAGCATTCATTACCAGCTTGCACGCCTGTACGGCAAACTCGGCGAAACTGCCGATGCGGCCGTCGCCATTCAGCAGATGAAAGCCATCCAGCAGAAGCGGCGCGAAGGCGCTGTGATCGCGGTGCAGGATTCGCACCCCGCCGGCGCCGATGACGTGCCGTAACCATCTCGTTCCGGTGCGAATTTTCCAAGCCGAAAAAATGACTGCTCAAACCAAATTGCGATTCGGTCGAAGGCAGCCACAGCTCTCTGGCAAACAAGAGCCGCCATCGATGCAGATGGCCGCGCCCGGTCGCCTCCTGCAACATGGCTCACGCGCGGCTGGCAGCGACTGATATGGAGCGATAGAATTACAGAGATTCAGGCTGGAAATAGCGTGTCTGGAGCAAGGGTCGTTCCGCCGATCCAGAGAGATCCAGGTGAGCCAACAAGTGGATCTGCGAGAATTCGCTCGCTGGATGGAGCCATGCGGCATTGAGCTACTGAAGCCCATCCTACCCGTCGGGTAAGTGGTCTAACCAGTCACCCATTCCGGTTAGGCAGGAGATCAGGTCATGAGTGTCGAAGTGCCAGTAAATCTGGGGTTGCAAGGACGTTCTCTCATAGCGGGTTCAGTCGCCGAGGTTGGCGGGAAGGTCTTTCATGCCTATGATCCGCGCGACGGTCGTCCGCTCGAAACGTCGTTCTACTCTGCGTCGATCGCAGACGTCGATCGCGCGGTAGTTGCGGCGACAGATGCCTACGCTACGATTGCAGCGACCGCGGGACAGGAGCGCGCCCGCCTCCTGCGCGCGATTGCGGATGGGATTGATGCCTCGGCGGAGGTGCTGATCGAACAGGCACATCGCGAGACGGCATTGCCCCGGCCGCGGTTGACGGGAGAGGTGGCGCGCACCAGCAGCCAACTACGGTTGTTTGCGAGCGTGGTGGAAGAAGGTTCGTGGGTAATGGCGCGGATCGATACCGCTGATCCTGCCCGCACGCCGCCTAAGCCGGATGTGCGATCCATGCTGCGACCGCTTGGGCCGGTGGCGGTTTTTGGTGCAAGCAATTTTCCACTGGCATTTTCGGTGGCGGGGGGCGATACGGCGTCTGCGCTGGCAGCAGGAAATCCTGTGGTGGTGAAGGCTCATCCTGCACATCCGGGAACCAGCGAGCTGGTGGGGCACATCGTGGTGGCCGCCATCCGGGCGAGTGGTCTGCCTGCGGGGTTGTTTTCGCTGCTGCTCGACGGGGGATATGAGGTGGGGTCCGCGCTGGTGCAACATCCGGGAATTCGCGCCGTGGGGTTCACGGGATCGCTCCGCGGCGGGCGCGCGTTGATGGACGTTGCCGCTGCGCGCCCCGATCCCATTCCGGTGTATGCGGAGATGGGAAGCACGAACCCGGTGTTCGTCCTGCCAGGGGCGTTGCGGGAGCGCGGTGCGCAGCTTGCTGAAGGCTTGCATGGGTCGTTCACCCTGGGGGGTGGGCAGTTCTGCACCAAGCCGGGAGTGGTGTTTCTTCCGGAGGCAGAGGCCGCAGGGTTCGTTGAGCGGTTGAGGGGTGCAACCGAGGGCGGCGCCGCGTTCCCGATGCTGACGGGAGCAATCGCCTCGGCATACAAGAGGGCGCTGATCCATCGCGAACCGCTGCGGACGGCGAACGGTGCGAAGGGCGAGAGCGGTTTCTCCGTTCAGCCAATTTTGTTCGAGACGACGACGGCGGAGTTCTTCGCTGATACCTCGCTAGCGGAAGAGGTGTTTGGGCCGACCACGCTGGTGGTTCACTGCGACGAATCTGGAGCCATGCTGCGGGCAGCGCAGTCCCTTCAAGGACATCTGACGGCGACTATTCTAGGCACGGATAAGGATCTGGAAGAGCATGCCGAGCTGCTGCAGGTGCTGGAGTCGAAGGTCGGGCGGGTGATCTTCAACAGCTTCCCAACGGGTGTTGAAGTGTGCCACGCGATGGTGCATGGCGGACCATACCCGGCGACCTCCGACGGACGTTCTACCTCCGTCGGAAGCCAGGCGATCTTTCGTTTTGCGCGGCCGGTGGCGTACCAGGGCCTGCCGGAGTCGGCGCTTCCGGATGCGCTCAGGAGTGCGAATCCGCTGAAGATCCTGCGGCTCTGGAACGGCAAGTGGAGTGCTTGAGCACGGTGCGTGACCTTGCTAGGCAACCGTATTGCTGAGCGTGCCGATGCCCTCGATAACGATCGCCACGACATCGCCATGCGCGAGCGTGAAATCGTCTTCGGGAACAACGCCCGTACCGGTCATGAGGCAGGCCCCGGTCGGGAAGGTGTTGTCGCGGAAGAGGTAGCTGACGAGTTCGCTAAACTCACGCTTGATCTCCGCAATGGAGGTTGAGCCAGTGAAGACAACGCTACCCTCGCGCTTGATGTTGATGCTGATGGTGGTGGTCTTAGGCAAGGGGACGTCGGCGAGCAGGACACAGGGGCCAATTGCGCAGGAGCCGTCGTAGACCTTGGCCTGGGGAAGATAGAGCGGATTCTCGCCCTCGATGTCGCGCGAGCTCATGTCGTTGCCGACCGTGTATCCGACTATCTCGGCATTGGGATTGATGACGAGGGTGAGCTCAGGTTCGGGGACGGACCATGTCGCGTCGGTTCGGATGCGGATGTTGCCACCGGGGCCGATGACGCGGCGCGCGATAGCTTTGAAGAAAAGCTCGGGGCGATCGGCAGAGTAGACACGGTCGTAGAAGGTCCCTCCGCCGGCGTCTTTGGACTCCTCAATCCGTGCGCTGCGGCTGCGATAGTAGGTGACCCCGGCAGCCCAGACTTCTTGCGTGCCGATCGGTGCGATGATTTCGTTAGCGGCAGGTGGCGTGACAGAGGATCCGGCGAGAGCTTTCTGCGCACGATCGAAAAGGTCGGGTGCCGCGATGATATCGTCCCACGTGACGGAGCCGAGCGTCGCGCAATGCCGGCTCTGATTGTCGGTGACGAGTATCCCTCTCGTGGTGTTGTAGAGCTTCATGCGTCTTCCTTTCGTGCGCAGTCCAGTTTGGACAGGATTAGATCGGTGTCGTAAACGCAACCACCCCACACGCCACCCGAGGCTTGCACAAGTGCGGCCCAGAGACGTGTGTCGTCCGGAAGCGCAGGGTGTGGTGCGAGGTCGGTACGCTGCGGCCGGGCTGCTAGGAGGGCAGCAGATTCGCCGGCGGTGAGAATTTTGTCGTTGGACTCGCCAATGAAGTTAACCGAGCCGTGGAGTCGCTCGCGATCGATGACGATTTCGATGATGTCGCCTTCGAGGATGCGGCCGATAGGGCCGCCGGCCAACGCTTCCGGTGAGATATGGCCGATGCAGGCACCGGTGGAGACACCGCTGAAGCGCGCGTCCGTGAGGACCCCGACGTGCTTGCAGATGGGCAGCGCTTTGAGCGCGGAGGTGACCTGGTAGATCTCCTGCATGCCGGCACCAAGCGGGCCTCCGCAGATGAGCACGATGACGTCGCCCTGGCCGACACCACCACTCTTGATCGCGGCGACGGCAGCGGCTTCCGTGGTGAAGACGCGCGCTGGTCCAACGTGGCGATAGGTGTTGGAAGCGTCAACCAGGCTGGGGTCGATGGCGGTGCTCTTGATCACGCTGCCTTCGGGAGCGAGGTTGCCGATAGGAAAACAGACGGTGGGTGTCAGCCCGTTTGCCCTCGCACGATCAGGCGAGAAGATGACATCGTGGGCGTCCACGCCGTCGAGAGTGTGAAGGCGGTGGTGGAGCGTGGCGCGGCGTTCGCTCGCTTCCCACCAGTCGAGCGAGGCATCGAGGGTGTCTCCGGTTACGGTGGTGACGTGGGTATCGATCAAACCGGCGCGTCGGAGATGCAGCATGACTTCCGGGACGGCTCCGGCGAGGAAGACCTGCGCCGTGGCGAAGTTGCGTGGACCGTTCGGAAGGGCGTCGACCAGCCGCGGGACTTCGCGGTTGATGTGGGTCCAGTCGGCGACCGTGGGGCGGCGAAGACCGGCGGCGTGCGCAATCGCCGGGATGTGAAGAAGGAGGTTTGTAGAGCCGCCGAAAGCCGCGTGCAGTACCATCGCGTTGCGGAGCGCGGCGTCGGTAAGAATGTCGCGAGTGCCCAGGCCGAGTTGACTGAGACGAAGCAATGTACGTGCGGAGCGGGCTGCGGCGTTGAGCCAGATGGGCTGACCGGAAGGCGCGAGCGCGGAGTGTGGCAGAGCGAGGCCGAGAGCTTCGGCGACTACCTGTGAAGTGGCCGCCGTGCCAAGGAACTGGCAACCGCCGCCGGGAGAGGCGCACGCCCGGCAACCTACTTCGGCAGCGTACTCAAGCGTTATTTCCTGTTGTGAGAAGCGGGCGCCGATGCTTTGCACGCGACCTGCGTCTTCCGAAGGGTGGGACTCATCGCCTTCGGGAAGGAGCGTCACGCCCCCGGGCACGAGGATCGAAGGGTAGGTGCCGGAGCCAGCGAGCGCCATCATCATTGCCGGCAGGCCCTTGTCGCACGTAGCGATGCCGAGGACGCCGCTACGGGTGGGCAGCGAGCGCATCAGGCGGCGAAGAACCATGGCCGCATCGTTGCGGTACGGCAGCGAATCGAGCATGCCGGCGGTCCCCTGGGTGCGGCCGTCGCAAGGGTCAGTGACGGCCCCGGCAAAGGGTGTGGCACGCAACCTGCGGAATTCGCGCGCGGCTTCGGCAACTAGCAGACCTACTTCCCAGTGTCCGGTGTGGAAGCCCAGCGCGATCGGCGTGCCATCCGCGGCGCGAAGGCCACCGTGGGTGCTGAGGATAAGGAATTCGGGGTCGAGGAGTCGCTGCGGCTCCCAACCCATCCCGGCATTCTGCGAGAGGCCGAACAGATTGCCGGAAGGCGCGGTGAGAAGCATCTCGGCGGTGATGGGTAGCTGGCCCTCCGGACCGCGCGTGTGCGTGGTGGCGGAGGCAAAAAGATCCGCCGGCGAGTCGAGAATGCTTTGCAGCGTGAAGGTTTCAGGCATGGCTCGTCTCCATCCTAGCGGAAGCGACCTGTGTGGGAAGCGCCAGCGTAATCAGTGCGGCGATGAGGAATGAGATCGCCATGAAGAGGTAGGAAGCCTGAGGGTTGTGCGTGAGCGCCTGCAGCAGGCCAACCAGGTAGGATCCGACAAAGGCGCCGAGGGCTCCGCTGCTGTTAACCATGGCGAAGACCTCGCCTGCCATCGCGGGTGGGGTCCGCTCGGGGACCATGGCGAAGAAGGGGCCGTACGACGCATACATCGCTCCGCAGGCCACCACCATGCACGCGAACGCCATCGTGAAGCTCTTGCCACCGAATAGGAACGAGCCCATCATGGCGATGCCTGCGATCAACATGCAGGGCCAGACGAATTCTTTGCGGCGCATGGTGCGATCCGACAGTTGGCCGACAATGATGAGGCAGGGAATCGCGAGGACATAGGGCAGCGCGGAGAGCAGGCCGGTCTTGCCCATGGAGAGCGATGCACCATGGCGAACGATGGTGGGCAGCCAAAGAACGAAGCCGTAGATACCAACACTCCACCAGAAATATTGCGCGGAGAGCAAAAGGCAATTCTTGCTAAGTAGCACCCGAAGGAGGCTAATGTCTCGCTCACCACCGGGGACGAGCGGCTGTTGAGCGGCAATGGCGGCTTCGAGCTGCTGGACTTCTTCCTGCGGCATCCAGCTTGCCTGCTCCGGCTGATCGCGGACGAAGGCAATCCAGACAAAGGCCCACAAGACTGCAGGCAAGCCTTCCACGATGAAGGTACGTTGCCAGCCGAACTGCTGGATGAGATAGCCCGTGACAACCGACATCCAGAGGACCGTGGTGGGATTACCGAGCATGAGGATGCTGTTGGCGCGAGAGCGCTCCGAGCGCGTGAACCATTGCGTGAGCAGCAGCAGAAGCGCGGGGAAGATGATACTCTCGGCGACACCGAGCAGAAGACGGTCGGCGCACAGCCAGAAAAAATTGCGGATGACGCCAGTCAGGGTGGCGAGGCATCCCCAGGCGACGAGCGCGATGAAGACGAGACGTGTACAACTCACACGCCTCGCCAGAAGCATACCCGGGATCTGACAAAGGAAATAACCGAGGAAGAAAAGCGCGCCCAGCAACGCGGTCCGCTGCTCGTTGATCCCGAGCGTAGTCGCAAGTCCAGCGGCCGCACCAAAGCCGAAGTTGGCCCGGTCAAGATAAGCCAGGCTATAGGTGACGAAGACGAGCGGCAGTAGAAGGGCACGGCGCAACGATAGTTCTCCTTAGCCTGGGCAGTGAATGTGCAGCGGAGGTATCGACTGCGGCCGTACAACAATCAGCACCTCTGGATCACACCGAAGAGTAAACGGAAAACGGTCGGTACGCCAAAGTCGTTAGCGGAGCCTCGGCTACTTCTCCACGAACTTCTAATGCGGTTCATCAGCTTTGGGTGCGACGGTTGCGCGCATCGCCCCCGTGGAGATGCCGCCGTCGACCAGCAGCGTCTGGCCGGTGATGTATCGACTCGACTCGGAGGCGAGAAAGACGATTGCGCCGTCGAGATCGTTTGGTGCTCCGGGCCGCTTGAGGGGGATGCGATCGACCAGGGTTTCGACCCACTCCTTGTCCTCGTAGAGAACCTTGTTCTGCGCGGTCTGAAACCATCCTGGCGCGAGGCAGTTCACGGTGATGCCATGCCTCCCCCAGTCGTCGGCAAGGCTCATCGTTAGCTGGCGGATGCCGCCGCGGCTTGCTCCATAGGGCGCGAGTCCTGCATATCCGAAGACGCTCGTCACCGAACCAATGTTCACGATGCGCCCGTAACCACGCGGCGCCATGCGCTTCGCGATCTGTTGAGCGACAAAAAAGCTGCCGCGAAGATTGGTGTCCAGAATCAGGTTCCAATCCTCCCACGTCACGTCAAACGCGGGCTTACGCACATTGCAACCGGCGTTGTTCACCAGGATGTCGACATGACCGAAGCCGGCCTCCGCAGAATCGGCCATGGCCTCGATGCTGTGCTGATCTCGCACATCCAATGCAAGCGGAACGGCGCGCCGGCCCAGTGCCTCGATCTCACCCACGAACGGAAGCAGGTCATCCTTGCGGCGGCTGGTCACGATGAGGTCGGCACCTGCCTTGGCCAGCGCCCGCGCAAGATATTGCCCAAGCCCTCTGCTGGTCCCGGTGACCAACGCAACCTGCCCGGTAAGATCGAAGAGCCCCTGAGTCATTGCTCGCGACCTCCAAGAGCAGGCGAGGAGGCAATCCTGGGATCGAGCACGATCTTCATCAGGTTCGGTTCACGCGCGTGCAGACGCTCGAACCATGCTGGCCCTTCGCTTAGCGGCGCGACCGCAGTGATCAGCGAATCCACCTTGATCTTTCCACTTGCGATCAGATTGATCGCCTGCTGGTATTCGCCAGCCGAGGCGCACGATCCTTGTAGACGGATCTGCCGAGACACGACTTTTTGCAGGGGAAGCATAATCTGCGGCGAGATGTTCCCCACCAGCGACACCGTTCCTCCCTTGCGGACGCAATCAATGGCCGCCACGATCGTCTCCTCCCGGCCCACAGCTTCCAGCACGATGTCCACGCCATTGCAGCCGGTCTCGCCCAGTATCTCTTCGATCAGATCAGCCCCGGAGGCCAGGATCGTTCGATCAGCCCCAAGCTTCTCCGCCAACGCCAAGCGCGTAGCATCCACATCGCAGATAACAACGCGCGAACAACCAGCGGCGCGAGCAGCTTGGAGAAGCAGCAAACCGATCATCCCGGCACCAATCACCAGGACCGTCTCTCCTCCCCTCATATCCGCTACCGTAACACCGTGAAGTGCCACCGAGACAGCTTCCAGCATCGCCGCCTGCGGAAAGGAAAAGCTGTCCGGCAACCGATACGCAATGCGCGCGGGGACTGCAATCAACTCGGCAAAAGCGCCGGGTCGGCGGAATTCCTTGCACGACACGCCGATGACCTGTCTCTGATTGCAGAGGTTCACCTCGCCCTTCAGACAGTATTCGCACCTGCCACAGTAGACTGTCGAATCGAAGGTCACGCGATCACCCGGCTTGAACCTATCAACCTCAGAGCCGACCGCGATAACGGTCCCAGCAGCCTCATGCCCCATAACGATCGGCGGGATACGCCGCCCCGTAGAGCCATCATAACCATGCACATCGCTGCCGCAGATGCCGCAGGCTGACACTTGGATAAGGATTTCGTCCACATCTGGAACCGGAGCGGGCAGGTCCTTCACTTCTAAATGGTTGTACTCCGACAAAAGCAACGCTCTCATAACACCCTGGTTTCCGCCCTGATTTTTCAGGTAAACCCTTCAATGGTGTAGAGAGTAGCACGTGATCAGGAGATATTTGAACCCAGGCTATTTCGGTGGCGGGAGGCCACGAGCGGTGACCACTCAGTCTGAATTCCGTATACTCCGCATGGCAGACGAATTCCCCACAGAATTCGTCGACAGCAATCCCTTCAATTCAGCCTGAAGTCCAGGACGGAATCTGACAGCTACTTTTGTTAATTCGTCTCGTCACGAACGGGTGCCACGGCGCCGTTGGGGCATCGCATGGCTGCTCGGCCTTGGAGTTCTTGTGAACTACTTCGATCGGGTCAACCTCTCCGTCTCCCATGCAGCACTCTACACTGCCTTCGGTATCTCCAACATCACCTTTGGCTACTTGTCCGGTGCCTACAACTGGACCTATGCAATGTGCCAGTTGCCGGTCGGCGTGCTGCTCGACCGCTTCGGCGTGCGTCGCGTGGGGCGCATCAGCACGCTGCTCTGGAGCGTCGCCTCGTTCGCCGCTGCGATGACACCGGGCATTCACGGCTTCTTTGCAGCACGCCTCGTCCTAGGTGTTGGCGAAGCACCCACGTTTCCGGCGAACGCCAAGGCCATCGGCCTCTGGTTTCCTTCAAGGGAGAGAAGTTTCGCGACCGCCATCTTTGACGCCGCGGCCAAATTTGCTTCCGCCATCGGCATTCCGGTTATCGGCGTGCTTCTTTTAAAGTTTGGCTGGCGCTGGAGCTTCGCGATCACAGGGCTGGTCAGCTTGTTGTACTTCGCGCTGTTCTCAAAAATCTATCGCGATCCAGATGAAGATCCAGCGTTGAGCGAAATTGAGCGGCAATACATCCTCGAGGACGCGCATCTCCCCGCCTCCCAAGATACGGAGCCGGCAAAGGCGTCGTTGGGATATCTGCTGCGACAGCGGAAAGTCCTGGGGATGGCGATTGGCTTCGGGTCCTATAACTATGTCTTCTATCTCCTACTCACATGGCTTCCCAGCTATCTCTCGGCCGCGCTCCACATCGACCTGCTGCACTCCTTTCTCTATACCAGCGCGCCTTGGCTCTTCGCGACGTTCTGCGATCTGGCGGCAGGACTAGGTTCTGACGCACTCATTCAGCGCGGATGGGACGCCAGCCGCGTGCGCAAAACCGTTCTCGTCTGCGGAACCACCTTCGGCCTTGGCATTCTGGGTGCGGCTCACGCTCACACCGCAGCCCAAGCTCTCCTTTGGATCAGCCTATCGATTGGTGGCCTTTCGGCAGCCGCGCCCATCGGATGGTCGATACCGTCGATGATCGCGCCACGCGGCAGCGTCGGAACTGTCGGTGGAATCGTCAATCTCTCCAACCAGATTTCAGGAATCGCCGCTCCCATCATTACCGGGTATGTAGTCGCTGCAACCAGATCCTATGCGTGGGCGTTCCGCATTGCAGCAATCTACCTGTGCCTTGGAATCGGCAGCTACATTTTGCTGCTCGGCAAGATTGAACAGGTCAAGCCCCAGCGGTCGATGTAGGGTGACCAACGGTATTCTCCAGCACAAAGGCGACCAACTCTTTGCAGAGCTTCGCCTTGGGCGTAGACTGACCGCGAGTTGCAAGAGGAGGCGTGATGGTTGGAGAGTTGAACCGGCGGTCGTTTCTGCGTGGTGCTGGAGCAGCTGGATTGTTGTCGATTGCACCGGAGGCTGGAGCGGCGGCAGGCCCGGCAGGCGAGCACATTGTGCATGAGGTGGTGCAGGCGACGGCGGAGGAGAAGCCGAAGTACTCCATCAAGTTCAGCGTGTGCGGGATGAGTCATGACCACATCTATGGCATGATCGGCGCGGTGCAGCGTGGCGGCGGCGTGCTGGTGAGTGCGTGGGCCGGTGAACCGGACAAGCTTGAGACGTTCAAAAAGCGATTCCCGGACGTGAAGATCGTTGCCACGCAGGATGAGATTGTCAACGACAAGTCGATCCAACTGGTACTTAGCTCGCAGGTTGCGAATGAGCGCGCTCCGCTGGGTGTGCGGATGATGAAGGCCGGCAAAGACTTTCTGAGTGACAAGCCGGGCATTACGACGCTCGAGCAACTGGCGTCAGTACGCCAGACGATTGCGGAGACCGGGCGCATCTACGCGATCATGTACAGCGAGCGGCTGGAGGTGAAGGCCGCGGTGAAGGCGGGCGAATTGGTGCAAGCCGGGGCGATCGGTCGCGTGATCCAGACGATCAATATTGCACCGCACCAAATTGTGCAGGGCCACGGGGATGCAGGCGGCGGCTCGGGTGGCCGACCGGATTGGTTTTGGGTTCCGGAGCAGTACGGCGGCATTTTGTGCGACATCGGGTCGCACCAGGTGGACCAGTTCCTGTTCTACACAGGGTCGACGGAGGCCGAGATTGTGGAATCGCAGATCGCAAATGTTGCGCATCCAGGGCATCCGCGGTTTCAAGACTTCGGCGATATGGTGCTGCGCGGCAACCGCGGCCTGGGCTACGTACGGTTGGACTGGTTTACGCCGGATGGGCTTGGCACGTGGGGTGACGGACGTCTTTTTATTCTGGGTACCGAGGGATATATTGAGGTCCGGAAATATACGAACGTTGCCGTGAGCAAGCAAGGCAACAACCTTTTCATCGTGGACCGGAAGCAATCGCGCTATATCGATTGCAATAATATGACTCTTCCGTTTGGTTCCCAGTTTGTCGCGGATATTGTGAATCGCACGCATACGGCGCAGGACCAGACGCAGTGCCTGCTGGCTGCGGAACTGGTGATCAAGGCGCAGATGAATGCGAAGTGGGTTCACCTGAGCACATAGGTTCCATGAGGCTCTGCGTGCTGGCCAGGGTTAGAAGGATATGCGGCCGCTGAATTGCAGCGAGCGGGCACCCTGGGTCGGGGAATAGGCGGGGCCGAAGCTGGTGATGTAGCCAAAGGTGCCACCACCGACCGTTGCGTTGGGGTTGGAGTTGAGCAGCGCATGGTTGAGTATGTTGAAGGCTTCGATGCGAACCTGGAACTGGAGCCGCTTGTAGATGTTGAAGGTACGGAAAACACTGGCGTTGATGAGCGTAACACCGGGGCCGCGGAACTCATTGCGGTGGGTGTTGGCGAAGACAGGCGTCGCGCCGCAGACCTGGCCTGCGACGCAGACTACGTAACCTGGTGCGGCTGGATTGGTGAACTGCGGCTCGGTTGGGTTGGCGAAGGAGGTGGGGTCGAACCAGGCCCCGCCACCGGGGCCGCCAGAGGTACGGCTATGTCCGCCCAACTGATGGTACGGCTTCACAAGCTCAGCGTAGAGTGTATTGCCCGGGGAGTTGAAGCCGGTGGTGCTGGACGGGCTGACCGAGAACGGACCGCCTGAGATGTGGCTGATCTGCCCGTTGAGCTGGAGGCCGCCAAAGATCGCATTGGCTACACCGTGCGTAGCGTATGCCTGTCCACTGCCGAAGGGCAGGTGGTAGATGCCCCAGAACTCGAGATTGTTCGTGCGATCGTAGCTGGCGGTCGCGCGGTTCCTCTTGAAGTAAGCGGGATAGGAGAATGCCGTTCCGTTGGAACCAGTGCCGGCGCCGTTGTCCTCGAAGTCGATTGCGTGGGACCAGGTGTAGACGAGCCCGAACTGCGCGAGGCGCCCGGCGTTGCGTGTCAGTTGCGCCTGCAGGCCGTTGTAGGAGGCGCTGAACATAGGCTGGTTCATGGTGATACCGCCGGTGTTGTAGCACGTGTAGCCGGTAGTGGCGCTGCAGCCAGCGTTGATGTTCACCAGCTCGTTGGCCGCGAAGTTGCAGGTCCCGGTCAGGCCAGTCGAGGGATTATATTTTCCGTTTGCCATGCAGATGGTTGAGCCGCTCGGCAGCGGGGCCGCGTTCAACGTGTAGCCGGCGGGCTGTCGCACCTGGTGGGTGCCCACATAGCCAAGGTTCATGACGAAGGCGCTGCCGAGATCCTGCTGGACGAAGAGGTTCCAACTCTCGATGTAGCCGCGACGGAAGTTCTTGGGCACCGTGTTCGTCGACCCCGCTACGGGTAACGACGCAAAGCCGGTGGAGGTGTTCGGCGGCGCCGGATTGGGGATGCCGACCGCAAGCGTAAGTGCCTGACCGTTGACCGGATTGATAGCAATTGTGTTGGCCGCCTGACCTCCAAAGGCTGGCGCCTGGTCGATTGGGAAGGAATCGCGTAGGTAGCGCATGCTGTCGGCGTCCGTGGTGATGCCTGCGCCGGTGCGAATCACAAGACGATCCGTGGCCCGGTACGCGATGCCGAGGCGTGGGACGAAGTTGGTATACGGTACGCTTATGCCGGCGTTCTCAGGATTGCCATTCACGCCCCCAATCTCCACGTTGGCCGTCTGGGGCAGCGTAGGGTCGAGGCGCGACACGCCGGTGTGATCGCGATAAGCTACCGGGTAGTACTCATAGCGGACGCCGTAGTTCAAACTCAGCTTCGGGGTCACGGTCCACTGATCCTGCGCGTAGCCTGAAAGGTTAGTCCAGCGGAGTGTGTTGGGGTTCTCCAATTGGTAGGGGTGGGCGACGGCCGGGTTGGTGCCATTGTTGGGCGTGCCCAGTAGAAAGTCGGCCAGCGAGTTGTAGCCGTTTGCCGCAGCGCTGTTCGTCGTCATGCCGCCGGCGAATCCGAATCCGCCGTGGACCGTATTAATGTTGGCGCCGCTGGTGGGCTGGAAGTGATTGAGGTCGAAGTGATAGTAGCTAAACCCGTACTTCATGGAGTGTTTACCGCGGGTCCAACTGACGTTGACGTCGGCGGTGAACTGATTGTCGCGAAACAGGAACGGGTTTGCGCCGTTGGCGTTGCCGAGCGTGCTGAAGGTGGTACTGCCGTAGTTATTGTTCGAGAACTCAAATGCAGGCTGACCGACATACTCCGGGCCGATGCCGTTGGTGCCCGGAATCTTCAGCACGTCCAGGCCGAAGTCGCCGACGGAGATGTCAATGAGTGACTGCGCGCCGCTGCGCTGCCGGGTGTAGCCGCCATCCGCATCGATGACGAGGTTGGGGGTGATGACGTGGCTCATGCCGAGGCCGACGTTCTGGATTCGACCAGAAGCGGCACCGGGCTGACCCCCATCAAAGGTTCCACCGCCGGCCTCTCCTAGTTCCTGAGGGTCAAGGACAGTGAATGGCTCAATGCTATAGCGGCCGAAAACCGTTGTGCGGTCGGTCGGGACGTAGGTCACCTTTGCGTCATTGGTGTTGCGGTTGTAGGAGAATGTTCCCGAGCCGTTATAGTCGTTCGCAAGCTGATTGGAGTAGTTCGGATTAGTTACTTGAGCCGAGATGGGTTCGAGGAGAGGCAGCATCGTCATGGCCGCGAAGCTTTGGCGCGAGACTGGGATGGCATTGCTGCCGTACTCGGAGAGGAAGGTGGGACGGAAACCAGGGTTGAGGTATCCGCTGGTTGTGTTGGGGCCTGTCTGCACGACGCCACCGGGCTGTGGGTCATACAAGGTTGTGCCCGTGGCGGAGAAGTCGCCGCCGAGCATCGCGGTCGTCGGGACAGTGACCGTGCCGGTGATGAGTTGGCGGCGCGTGGTGCGCTCGAAGGCCTCGAAGAAGAAGAGCTTCTTGCGACCGGTCAAAACTTTCGGAATATAGACTGGGCCGCCAATGGATCCGCCGAACTCGTTGAATACGTTCTTCGGCACGGAGCCTGTGGGATCCAGCGCGGAGAGGAGCGAAGCAGCCGTGGCCGTGTAAGCGCGGGCGTTGATCGCAGCGTCCTGGTAGTACCACCACCCGCTGCCGTGAAAAACCTGCTGTCCGCCCTTGATGGTGACGTTGACCTGGGCGCCACCGGCCATGCCCTGCTCGGCGTTGAAAGAATTCGTAACGATGTTGACCGACTGGATAGAGTCGGCGGGTGGGACGTAGGCGGGAAGGTAGGCCAACCAGCCATAAATGTTGATGGCGCCATCGATTCGGGTGGTCACGCCGGTGTCGGTGAGGCCGTTGACGTTGGCGGACTCAGCACGCGACGGGTTCGATGCGGTGGAGTTCTGCTCGGCGACCGCGGCGAAGCCGGGAATCAGCGTGTACAGAGCCTGGAAGTTGCGGCCCTGGCTGGAGGTGATGGGAAGCTCTGAGATTTGCTCCTGCGAAATTTCGTGGTTCACGTCGGCCGTTTCGGTCTGCAAAGTGGGCGCGGCACCGTTGACGACGACCTCCTGCGCGACGGTGGGCGGCTGCAGCGTGATGTCGACGCGGGCCTCGCGATTGACTTCCACGTTGACGTCTCTCTCCGTGTAGCCCGCAAAGTTGGGGCTCGGCGCTATCTTGATGGTGTAGCGCGCAGGGAGAAGATTTATGAAGAGATAGTCGCCGTGCGAATCAGACTGCACGGAGCGTGCGTCGCCAGTGTCCTGGTCGGTGAGCGTGATGGAAGCATTGGGGACGATGGCGCCGGTCTTATCCTGCACCGTACCTGTGAGCGTGCCGTACAGGACCTGCGCCATGAGCGAGACCGAACACACAGCGCCAATGATGCAAACAAGGAGACAGCAACGAAGCCAGTTACGCTTCACGATGGATTTATTTGTGGCCGTGGCGAAATCGCGGTGCATGTGGTCCTCCGAGAGTAGGAGCCTGGACCGTGCGGTTGTTTGCGCTTGGCTCTGCGTGATTGCCTATTTTTTACGCGTCGCAAACTTTATCCATGGGAGGAAGACAATGTCAAGCTAATTTCGTAGTTTTGATCCCATGCGCCAGCTTCACGCCTATCGTTTGCCTTCTGGAGAAAAGGCAGGTTTCAATCGCTTTACAAAATCCGACGCCAAACGCGCTGCGCCGACGTCGCACCGAGATCGTTTGCAACGTCTCCTTCTAACTTTTGTATGCAAATCAAGAGAGGCGACTCGAGCGGTTTACGGATGTCCAGACGCCCCGCGAAAGATGCGCATTTGACGTCGCGCCGCCGGATGGAAGGCTTAGCGTCCTACTTTCGTTTTGGCCGTGCGATGCGCGGGGCGGCCTTGCGCGCGTTGGCGTGACCCGAATGCCGCTGCAGAACGACGGCCGCGGCGCCGCGGAGGCGCGAGAGTTCGCCATCGCTCGTGACGCCGAGCTGCGGAGGAACGCTGGTGAGCATCGTTTGCTCCATGTGCTGCTGCACGATGGGGCCGAACCTGCTCCACGAGGCCGTGAGGTCTCCGGTGATGAGGCGAAGGCCCTTGCCGAGAGCGATGCATTGGCGCGTGACGGCGGCAATTGCGGTTTTGTCGCCTTCTTCGGTCAGGTGCAGCAGCTCGTGGTAGGTGAGTGGGCGCGATTTCGGGTTCGCCTCGGCGTAGTAGCGGAGAGCGGCGCTGGAAGAGGCGAAGACCTCCCAGCAACCCCTTTGGCCGCAGCCGCAGACCGGGCCGTTAGGATCGATGGGGCTGTGGCCAAACTCGCCGGCGGCGCCGCTGCGACCCGTGAGGATCTGGCCATTGGCGAGGATCGCGGAGCCGATACCTTCAGAGACAGTGACGAGGACGGCGTCGCGAATGCGGTCGAGGCGGCCCGACCAGGTTTCAGCGAGCAGGCAGGCGTTGGCTGCGTTGGCCAACTCGACCTGCAGCTTCATTTTCTCCTCGATAGCCTTCTTGATGTCGTAGTCACCCCACTTAAGATTGGGGGCAAGGATGAGGCGTTGCGTCGTGGGGTCGACGCGGCCAGGCATGCTGAGGCCGATGCCCTCGAAGGAGCGATCAGGATGTGCGGCGCGCATTGATTGCATGCATTCGACGATGCGGTCGACGGCGCGTGCAGGGTCGGCAACGATGGGAACGACGGCGCGTGAAAGAAAGCGCTCGTTGAGGTCAATGAGCGCGACGATCGCTTGCCGTGGGCGGATGTCCGCGACGAGGATGACGAGCTGGTCGTTCAGCGCGAGGAGTGTGGGGCGGCGGCCACGTGGGCGATGCGCCAGTGCGCCTTCGGAGATCCACTGTTCCTGAATCAGCTGCTCGACGATGGCCGAGACGGTGCTGGGTTGTAAGCCGGATGCGCGCGAGAGATCGGCACGTGAGATCGGTTGGCGGGAGCGAATGAGCTCGAGAATGATGTCGCGATTGACGTCCCGGGCATCCTCACTCGAGGCCAGCTCGACGTAGGCGAGATCGACGCGTTTGATGCCGCGTCCCAGGGGTTTCGTACGTTCCTTCGTGCTCATTGTGATGGCGTTGCTCCGTTCCAAAGAAAAAGACAGTGCCATGATACCGAGTGGAAGGTACTTGGTACGGGCGAAACCAAACCCGCCGGCTCAATTGATCAGCTGAGAATGTAGGGTGCGCGTTGCGGACGCGAGAGCATGCTGTTGGCTTCGTCGTCGTTGTTGAAGCGCTCCTTCGCAGGGTCCCAATGGAGCTTCCGCTTCGTCTTCATCGCAATGTGATTAACGAGACAGGTGGAGCAGGCGCGATGGCCAAGCTCCGCGGTGGCCGTCGGGGCGTGACGGCTACGGATGCAATCGAGCCAGTTCCCGTGTTGGTCGTCGCTGGTATAGAGCTGAACTTCGTTGGGACCGATCACGCTGGTGAGAATCTTGGGATCGCTGGCGACCAGCGGATCGACGTTGGCTTTGTCTGCTGCAGTGGCCGTAGGGCTGGCCTGTTCATCGCGTGTCACGAAGATCCAGCCCTCGGTGCCAATCCACTTGATACCGTTGGGATAGTCGCCGGAGATGGACATGGTGATGCCATTGGCGTAGACGGAGTCGGTTTTGAAGGGGCCGTGGACGTTCCAGAGGCCGTGGGTGGGGAACTCAGCGGTGCCCCAGACTTCGACCGGACCGGTGTGCTCGGTGTTCATACCCCAGTGGGCCGTGTCGACGTGGTGTGCACCCCAGCCGGTAATCATGCCCGCGCCGAACTGCTCCATGCGGAGCCAGCCAGGACGATCAAAGCCCTGCTGCGGCATCACGCGGTCCACAGTGTAGTAAACCTCAGGCGTGGAGCCGAGCCATGCGTCGTAGTTGAAGCCGGCGGGTATTGGCATCTTGTCTGGGTTGCCGCCGGACGGGTCGCCAGGCAAACCTATCTCGACGTGCTTGATGTCGCCAATGCGGCCGTTACGGACAAGCTCGCAGGCGCGATAGAACTGCTTCCAACTGCGCTGCTGCGAGCCGATCTGCAGGATCTGGCCGCTGGACATCACGTGATCGGACATGAAGCGACCTTCGGAGATGGTGAGTGAGGCGGGCTTCTGCAGGTAAACGTCTTTATTTGCGCGGACGGCGGCGACGGCGAGGCGTGCGTGCTGGTGATCCGGGGTGGAGATAATGACGGCGTCGATCTCCTTGTTGGAGAGGAGCTCGCGGTAGTCCGAGTAGCCGATGGTCGCGTTATAGTCCTTGCCGGTTTGCTTGCTATAGACCCCGTTGAGAACCTGCTTCCCCTGCTCGACGCGCGGCGCGTAGAGATCGCAGACGGCGATGATGCGGTTGTTGCGTGCACCGGTCGTGTACTTCCAGACGCCGGGCATGTCATGCACCCGGGAGATGCGGCCGACACCGATCGCCCCAATGTTGATGCGGTTGGACGGGGCATTCTGGCCCAGGACGCTAGAGGGAACGATGGTGGGAAAGCCGACAGCAGCAGCTGCGCTAAGACTAGTCTTGAGAAATGTTCTGCGGGAATGGGTTGGGGTTGCCATCGAACGCTAGCTCCTTGGGCCTGTCTCGAACCAGAAAGAATCTAAGCCTGTATACGTAGTTCTGGCAACTATAGTTTTGGTGCCGAAGATTCTCCCGAAGATAAAAGGGAACAGTTGTCAGCGAGGGAAGGATTGTTCCGTGTTCTATTTTCCGTTTGTTCATGACCAGATCTCCAGGAGCTGTTGGGAGACAAAACCGCAGCCGTGTTTGCGGGCGCATGGAGTACCGATGCAAAGTCGAATGGCCGCCCGAATAACCTACTTCGCCATCTCACCTGGTCCGACTGTTCGATCTTCCACTAATGCATGATCAGGTCCCACTGGCGCTCCGGCCCAAATACTCTTGGATGTCCAGGGCCTGGGTGGATCGCTCCAGAACGGATCCGTGGCAGGGAGTCCCAGAGGGAGGAAAATCGCCGAGCACAGGTAGGAGCTGCCGGTCGATATATAGGATTCTGCAATCGAAGGCTGGTACCCATAAAATCCGATCCTGAGCCATCCGTTCTGATCAAAGACGCCGGGCGCATCGAGCATCTTTCGCATCATGGCCGTCAAGGCGCACCGCACTTGCGAAGGTGCGATCGGCTCGGGGAGGCTTCGGCGCAACGCCATCTCGGCAAGCAGATGAAACGCGCCGAAACGGTACGCGAGGGACCTTCCTGTCGGCGGAAAGGTTGCGTCAGGACTAATGAGCCTCTCTTGAATCGCTGCGTATCGACGAGCTCGACTTTCCATTCGCTCCTTCAACGAGTTCCACGTGTCCGATGATCTCCCGATGACTTCGAGCACATTCAGCAGAAGCGGGTGAATGACGAAACTGTTGTAGTAGTCGAAGTGGAACGGAGGCCCATCTCCATACACGCCGTCGCCCTTGTACCACGTGTCCATCGTCCGCAAAGCGTAGTCGATCCGCATCGGATCCCACCAGACCCCCATGAGGGACAACGCTGCTTCATTCATCGCAGCGAAGAGCAGCCAATTGGAATATCCCGGACGTATCACTCGAGAAGACTGCACGGCAGCAATCACGTTCAGTTGCGTCTTGCGATCCAGCTTGTGCCACAACTCGTTCGGTGCACGGACGATTGCAAGAGAAAGAAATGCGGTGTCGACGACCGGCTGACTACCCTTGTTGAAGTTCATAAAATCGGGTGAGTCGGGATCGGTGGCCGAGCGAATGGCGCTGCGGGATAATTCCGAGTACTGGGCTCGAAGCACGCCTTCAGATCCATCATTTGATTCGAGCCAGGGTGCTATGCCCGCGAGAAGGCGGCCCATCGCTTCCAGGTAGGTGAATTGCTTGCGGTCTTCGAGATTTCCGTGCGGAGCCTCGACCGGCATGCGCTCTTTCAGCCTGCCGTCACTCAAAGCGCGCAGGACTGGATCCGCGATCTTCAGCATCGACTGCACCCAATAGTCTCGATCCTTCAGCACCGAGTTCGGTGATGCCAATGAGGCTGATGCGCCCCCCGAGGCGATCGCCCCAAGAGCAACCCCAGCCTGTAAGAACTTGCGTCGATCCATGAGGTTCAATCCTCGCGATTCCCAGTGAAGCAATGATGTCACTTCACGCGACAGTAATGGCTGCGACTTCGTAGTCTCCGACGCTCGGTATGGTGAACTGCAACGTCTGATTCTCCAGGTGAAAAGGTAGATTCTTCCCACCCTGCAAGGTCTCAACAGATTTCACCCTTACATTCTGCGGCAGCTTCAGCTCTATGGCTTGTGGGCCCAACCGGTAGGTCGACTGCATCCATCCATGATGGGCATTGGGGTTGGTGTAGTTGAGCAGGTGCACGGCATATCCAGCGGCCGTTTCCCAGCAAAACATTTCGATGAACCCTTCGCCTTCAATCTGAACAACGCGCTCGTCGTTTGTGATCCAGCGTAGGGTGTTGTGCAGCAGGCGCAGCAAGTCACCGTGGCCAGTAAGCCAGTAGGTACGTTCGATGTCTCCGGGAAAGTAGGCTATGCGGCTGGTGCCCGATTCGCGCAGGACCACGGCCGGCTCATCCGTCTTTGAGACCGGCGGGTAGGCCAACTCTGGCGGATAGCGCACGAATCCAGGGACGACCGTAAGCACGGGATCCTGCACAGGCTTGAGCGGCATACGATTCTGCGCGCCGGGCAGCCAGTTGGTGTTCGTGAAGCCCTCAAGGATGGGGTGCGGTGAAGCCGCATCCGGCTCTTCAATGCGGGCGTAGTATGGATTGCCATTTGTGCCGATGACCTCTCCAGCCCTATCGATGCCGAGTAAATCGGCGAGGCCCAAATTTTCCCGCTGGGTCAGGTTCTCATCGTAAAGGCTGGTCTCGAAGCTGGCCATGATCGATCCACCCGACTGCACATAGTCTCTAATCTGTTTGCACTGGCGGTTGCTCAGCATGGCGATATTGGGCAGGAGGATCGCGCGATACTTACTGAGGCGTTCCGGCTCGAGCCGATCTTCGTGTACGAAGTCAAATGCAAAACGACCGTGGAGGAGCGCATCGTAAATGCCCTGCGTGGTCTCATGCATATAGGCATGTGAGCGCACTGTGGCGGGGCCGGGGTAGAGCAACTGCGTGCTTTGTCCTATCACGACTCCGATGTTGGCAATGGAACGGCGGGTCGTGAAGTGTGCGTCGTGCTGGGCTGTCCATTGAAAATAATCGAGGCCAACCTTCTGCCAGCGACGGTCTTCGCCAAAGCCATCCTCAGAGCCGACGAAATGATAGTAAGGGGCCATGCCGCTGGCGAGGGATTCGTTGAGCCACATCCTGGCTTCAGCCGGATTCCTCGATGCGTTGCGCCAGCCCGGAGAGCCGGTGGAGTACGCGGCAGTAACATTGGTTGCGAACTTGCCATCGAGCACTGCATTGCAGACTCTGCCTTGCAGGCTGCACCCCCACACGGCGGCATCATCGTAGGTCCGCCCCTGGTTATCAGCCTGGAACCACACAGCAACTTTGCCCAGGCGATCGAGATTGGGGCCCCCGCGCACATTGCCGCCTGAGTTCGCAAAAAAGAAGCTGTCCGGCTTCTTCTCCTTCGCGATAGCGTCATACCTCTGCCAGAGTTCAAGCACGCGGTCAGTGAAGACCCGCCAGTAGGCAGGAGTGCCGGCAGCCGGCAGCGTGCTGCAGACGGAGCAGTGACAATCGGGCAGACTGCCAAGCGGTGGCCAGCCGTTGGTGTAGAAGCAATCGACATCGTAGAGCGAGTTGACCTCTCGCATGATTGCGGGAATGTAGTCGTCCATATAGGTGGAGAACATGCACGTCTTGAAGAGGCGAGGTTCCTCCCCACTGAACTGTACTGAGCCGTCCTTGTTGCGCATCGCCCATTCCGGATGGGCCTCAAGTGCATCGCCCCAATTGAGGTCGGGACTCATGCGCGCAACAACACGCATATTGCGTTTCTTGGCGGCAGCCACGCACTCGCCGAAGAAATCCCGGCCGTTCAAGAATTTTCCATGTCGATGGAATCTTACTTTCGATGGATAGAACGCCAGGATACCGGTGACACTGATAAAGACAACGTCCGCCTGCGTGGAATGCCAGTAGTTGGCCCACTCCTCGATGTTCATCACTGCCGGATCGTGTTCGGTCATGTTGCTCTGTCCCACGCGGCGAATCCTTTGCTGCCAGGGCTCGGTGGCGGGATCAATCGCCGGCATTCGCCGCGGTAGCGGCGTGAGCTTCGGTGTAGATCCGTTTGCGCGCGTGGCAGCAATCTCCTCAGCGGAGACACTCGAAAATGCGTCAAGAGCGTTGATCGCGGCTGCCACTGGAATGACACCCGCACTGCTCTTGAGGAATGTGCGACGGTTGAACATCAGTCCTCCACTCGTTTTCTCTGCCAAAGAAGTCTAATCCGAGATGGCCGAGGCTCGTTGTCTCCGTCGATTGGGTGCCAATGGATGCACCCTCATTCTAAAAACAAGCGGTCTGCGAGAGCTCTTCTTTATTCCGGCAGCTTTGCGCTGCCCACGACCGTGAATCGCGCACTTTGGGCATGCAGCATTTCACCCGGTTGCCCGCCGCCGAGAGAGACTTCGTACACGCCCGGGAGAACCACGCGCTCTCCCTTCTCATCGACCTGACCCAGCGTCCGCGGGTCGAGCGTGAAAGCAACATGGGTTGACTGGCCCGGAGCGAGGTGAACGCGCGTAAACCCTGCAAGCATGTGGATGGGAGTCTCAAATCCCCTCGGCTGCGTGAGGTATAGTTCGACAACCTCATCGCCGGCCATGGAGCCCGTGTTCTTCAGCTCGCCTTCCACCTTCACGGGATCGCCGGCCTTTACGTACGACGAGGTAACCTTGAGTTCCCGATAGGCGAAGCTGGTATAGCTAAGCCCGAAGCCGAAGGAATAGAGCGGCTTTCCTGAGAAATAGCGGTAGGTGCGACCCTTCATCGAGTAATCGACAAAGGGTGGAACCTGATCGAGCGAGGCGTAGAACGTCAACGGAAGACGTCCGCCAGGATTGTTGTCGCCGGCCAGCGTCTCCGCGATGGCGGCTCCGCCTTCCTCACCGGGGTACCAGGCCTCAAGAATGGCGTTGGCATGTTCTTGTGCCCAGTTCACCGCCAGGGCGCTCCCGTTTTGCAACACGACGATCAGCGGCTTACCCGTAGCTGCAACCGCCTTCAACATCTCCTCCTGCACAGCGGGCAGATCGATCGAAGTGCGGTCGCCGCTGCTGAAACCATCCAGCTTGACCCGCATCTGCTCTCCTTCGAGCGAGGGAGAGAGGCCTACAAAAGCCACCGTGATTTCGGACTGCCTGGCTGCAGCGACGGCCTGATCGAGCAGCGCACCGGCAGGAGCCTGCCACGTAAGATCGATGCCTGCGCTCCCTGTGCCATGGAAGTATTCCAGACGGATAGCATGCGGTTTGGAGTCGCTGAAGTGGATGGCGTTCTCGATCACGGCGCCCCGTTCCCCTGTCTTCTGGTTGCTGCTTTCGACGAAAAGTTTGCCGTCGAGATACAGCCGGAAGCCCTCAGCATTCTCGCAGGCATAGCAATAGTTCACGCGGACCCCCAGCTTGTAATCTCCGGATGCAGGCGGCGTAACTGTTCCGCTCCAGCGCACGGAGTAGTTGTTGCGCTGCAGACCATCGACAGGCGCGAACTTGTCCCAGTTGAAGTTGATGGTGCGATCGGTGCGCGTGAGCACCGGCTTACCGGTCAGGTCTTTGGAGTCGAAGTACTCGCCCGTAAGTCCTTCGCCGCGACCGCTGGCCGGATGCAGAGCCGTGTGTTCGATCGGCATCGCGAAGCTTTCGACAAGACTCGAGCCCTGGGCATATCTCACCGTCGTGTGAGCGAAGCGCTTTTCCACTCCCTCCAGGGGTAAAACTGGCGCTTGCGGCGGCCCGTTGTAGTTGCCCTGCAACGCCTGGACGAGCTCAGCTGTTGGTCCGATGACGGCTATGCTGCGGATGCCCGGCTTCAGCGGAAGGATGCCGTCCGTATCCTTGAGCAGCACCATCGACTCCCGCGCAGCTTGCAGCGAAAGTTCGCGGTGCTCCGGCGAGTTCACTTCGCTATAGGGAATACGGCCGTACGCAAAACTCGATGGCGGATCGAACATTCCGAGCCGGAACCGCGCCCGAAACAGCCGGCGCAACGACGTATCGACGTCCGCTTCCGTGATCAGATTCTGGTGGACCGCGTCGACGAGCGCGGGAAACGCCTGCCCGTTCCCAAAGCCGCACTCGAGATCCGTGCCCGCCTTCACTGCATCTGCGGCGGCGTGGGCCATGTCTGGTGCAAAGTGGTGGCCTGTATTCACGTCCGCCACAGCGGCGCAATCGCTTACAACATACCCGTTGAAATGCCACGCATCGCGCAGATGATCGCGCAGCAGCATCGTGCTGGCGCAGGCCGGTGCACCGTCGATGGCGTTATAGGCGCACATCACCGACTGCGCGTTCGCTTCCGTCACCGCGGCGCGGAAGGCCGGCAGATACGTGTCTTCCAGATCGTGCGGCGAAACGTCCACGTTGAACCGGTGCCGCAAAGGCTCCGGGCCGCTATGCACGGCAAAGTGCTTTGGTGTGGAGACGACTCTCAAATGATTCGGATCGTCGCCCTGCATCCCGGTCACGAACGTTACGGCCATCCGTCCAGTCAGAAACGGGTCTTCACCATACGTCTCCTGCCCGCGCCCCCAGCGGGGATCGCGAAAGATGTTAATGTTGGGCGCCCAGAAGGTAAGTCCGAAGAACATCTCATGGTCGCCCTCGCGCATGGCTTCGTTGTACTTTGCGCGGGCCTCGGTGGAGATCGTCTGGCCCATATGGTGAACCAGATTTGTGTCCCACGTCGCGGCCATGCCAATCACCTGCGGAAAGTTGGTGGCCACGCCAGCGAACGCCACACCATGCAAACCCTCATTCCACCAGTCGTACTTCGGCACATCCAGGCGGGGGATCGCAGGAGCGTGATCGCGCATCTGATCGACCTTCTCCTGCAGCGTCATGCGGCCTATCAGATCCTCGACGCGCTGGTCCATCGGAAGCTCGGGATTCTTATAGGGAAACGTTCCGGTCTGTGGCTGCGTCTGTTGGCCGGAAATGTGCAGTGGCAGAAAGATGACGACAGCGAAGAGGCAAGAAAGAATGCGGGCAGGGAGACCAAACATCGGCAGGAGCTCCTACAAATTTGACAACTGGTTCGCAATCTTACTACGAACCCGTCGCCCCTCCCGACAGGTGAAGCGAGTTCTTGAGAAGAAGACACCCTCACAAACTTACGATGATGACGGGTTGAAGGTACTGGCCCAACCGCAACGACCTGCCATGTTTCATTACAACCAGGTGGCCGCATTTGAACCATGGCTGCACCTCCTTTATGAAGTCGAGGTTCACAATCAGCGAGCGTTGGATTCGCACGAAGTGTGCGGGGTCCAGTTTCCTCTCCAGACTCAGCAGTGTTTCGCGCGCCTCGAGACGTTGTCCTCCCGTGAATATGTGTCTAACTTATTCAGCAAGGAGGGCCAGCACGAATGAACCTGCGCATGGTTGGGACGGCAGCTGGACCGCTCTTTTTGAGCCTGTTCTGTACGGAGCCGTGCATACTTGCCACGAGTCACCGAAGGCGAGCATAGCTTCAGGACCATTGTTTACGCTGGTTTCTGCGTGCTCGGTCTTTTTCTGGAGACACTCCGGAGACTCACAATTACTACTTCATAACAGCCTCACTTCCGACCGACCAGGTCGAGGGGACGCACGGGGCGATCGGAACTTGAGCCCGCCCCGTTCTTGGTGCACTACGATTGTGCGTTTGGTCTATCCCGAACGGGAGACTTTCCTTATTGCTCAGATTCCACCTCGAACACCGCAAGGCCACCGTTCAGGGCTCAACGAGTGACTCGGTCTGTACGCGTCAATCCAAAACCGAATCCAAGCAGTCTGCATTAGGCTCGATCACTTAATCTCTAAGCCCGACCAACTACTGCACTGTGAGATTCACGCTGCCGATAGCGGTCGTCGTGCCCGACGTCGCTGTAACCGTTATCGTGTAAGCGCCTGAAGTAGTACCAGGATGACCGGGGGGCGGGGTACCTTCGCTGCCACCGCCACCGCAGGCGGAGACGCCACAGGCAAGGACTAGGAGCAGCATCAACAGTCCCAAAATGTTCCGCCTGCGACGATTCTGCGTCGGGAGGCCGAACAGCAGCAGACAAACAAGCGTTCCGCCGCCTGCTGCGTAAAAAGGCGGCCTGGGGCGTTGGGGCTGACCCAGTGCCGCGCTGGTGGCTGCTGTGCTGGTGATGGTGAGTGTGGCTGTTCCGGTCGCTGTGCTGCTGATGCTCGCTGGGGTCGTTGAACCAAAGCTCAAGGTGGGATGATCCAATGCCCCTGCCGGGCCACTTGTGATCTCCGCTGTCAGCACTACGCTTCCGGTGAAACCGCCGCTTGGGGTGACGGTGATCGTCGATGTATTGCCGCTGGTTGCGCCGGGAGCGACCGTGACCGCTGTGCCGCTGACCGTATAACTGGCAACGGGAGGAGTTGTAACCGTCTCGTTGAGGGTGTTCGATGTGGAGGCCGAATATGCCGGCGTTCCAAGATACGCAGCCGAGAGCGTGAGCGTGCCTGCCGCGGCCGGAGCGGTCCCGGTGAAGGTGGCAACACCGGAGGCATTCAACGTCACCGTCTGGGTAGCAGCGCCAAGAGTGAAGACGACGTTGCCGGTGGGCGTGGCGGAACCGGTCGCCGGAGAGACTGTAGCGGTAAGGGTATAGGATCCGCCCGCGGTCAGTGTGCCACCGCTGGGATTAATCGAGAACGCTGTGGCGGTGGGAACGACAACCGTCTCGTCGAGGGTGTTGGATGTGGAGGCCGAATATGCCGGCGTTCCCAGATACGCGGCCGAGAGCGTGAGCGTGCCTGCAGCAGAGGGGTCCGTTCCCGTCAAAGTGGCGATACCGGACGCATTCAACGCTACCGTCTGGGTAGCAGCCCCAACGGTGAAGGCGACGTTGCCGGTGGGTGTTGCGGAACCGGTCGCCGGAGAGACGGTAGCAGTTAGGGTGTAGGATCCGCCCGCGCTCAGGGTGCCGCCGCTGGGGTTGATCGACAAGACTGTGGTGGTGGGTACAACAACCGTCTCGGTGAGGGTGTTGGACGCGGAGGCTGAAAACGCTGTGGTTCCTGTATAGGCAGCGGAGAGCTTCAGCGTGCCTGCCGCGGTCGGGGCCGTCCCGGTGAAGGTGGCCACACCAGAAGCATTCAACGCCACGGTCTGGGTAGCGGAACCAAGGGTGAAGACGACGTTGCCCGTGGGCGTGGCGGAACCGGTCGCCGGAGAGACGGTAGCGGTAAGGGCATAGGATCCGCCCGCGGTCAGTGTGCCACCGCTGGGATTGATCGACAACGCTGTAGTGGTGGGAACGACAACCGTCTCGTTGAGGGTGTTGGATGTGGAGGCCGAAAACGCTGGCGTTCCCAGATAGGCAGCAGAAAGTATCAGCGCGCCTGCCGCGGTCGGGGCCGTCCCGGTGAAGGTGGCCACACCAGAAGCATTCAACGCCACGGTCTGGGTAGCGGAACCAAGGGTGAAGACGACGTTGCCGGTGGGTGTTGCGGAACCGCTCACCGGAGAGACGGTAGCGGTAAGGGTATAGGATCCGCCCGCGGTCAGTGTGCCACCGCTGGGGTTGATCGACAACGCTGTGGTGGTGGGTACAACAACCGTCTCGGTGAGGGTGTTGGATGTGGAGGCTGAAAACGCTGTGGTTCCTGTATAGGCGGCGGAGAGCTTCAGCGTGCCTGCAGCGGCCGGAGCCGTTCCCGTCAAGGTGGCGATACCGGACGCATTCACCACTACCGTCTGGGTAGCAGCACCAACGGTGAAAACGACGTCGCCGGTGGGTGTTGCGGAACCGCTCGCCGGAGAGACGGTAGCCGTCAGGGTGTAAAATCCGCCCGCGGTCAGTGTGCCACCGCTGGGGTTGATCGACAAGACTGTGGTGGTGGGTACGACAAGACAGGAGGCAGAGTAGCTCACTGTCAACGTGATGAGGGTCGTTACCGTTTGAGCGCCGAATGTGCCAGAGACGATCGCGGGATAGTTCCCGGCAGCGACAGAGCAACTCGCGGTCACCGTGAGTATGCTGCTTCCTGTAGTGGGGTTGGTGCCGAACGCAGCGGTCAGGCCGCTAGGAAGGCCGGAAGTGCTGAGCGTTACGTTGCCGGTAAATCCCGTCTGGGGGGTCACCAGGATTACGTCCGTAGCCGATGCGCCCTGGGACACATTCACAGAAGAGTACGAGGCCCCGAGGGTGAAGCCAGGCGGCGGATTTACTTTCAGGAATAAGGTAGCGAGCACGTTTTGGATAGTGCCGGAACTGCCGGCAATTCCCACGGAATAAAATCCTGAGGGCAGGGTTGTAGTGCTGGCGGTCAGGGTAAGCACACTGGTACTGGTTGTAGGGTTTGTGCCGAACGACGCGGTCACTCCGCTGGGTAGATAAGGAGCAGTCAGAGTTACGCTGCCAGAGAAACCGTTTTGCGGAGTGGCCCTAACCGTCGCTGTTCCGGAAGCACCTTGAGCCAGCGTCATAGAGACAGGCAAAATACCGACGGAGAAAGTTGGTGTCGCAACGGCTGTGACTGTTTGGAAAAACTGGTTTCCTGCGCCCGAATAGGTTCCGTTGCCCAGGATCTGTGTCATCGTCGTTCCAAGGGGAGCGGAACTGCTTGCGGTCATCGTGAGCACGCTGGTCCCCGTTGTCGGGTTCGGACTGAAGGTTGCAGTCACGCCAGCCGGCAGTTCAGACGCTTCGAGTTGTACTGAACCGCTGAAATCCCCCATAGGCACCACCGTCACAGTGGACGTTGTGGAGCCGCCCCGCGCGATGGTGTAAGGAAAAGGAGAAATGTTCAGTTGGAATTCTCCCCCAAAGACGCTGAGAGCAACCGTAGTCGTCGCGCTAAGGGCGCCGGAGATCCCGGTAATAGTTACCATGGAAACTCCGACAGTAGCTGTATCGCTTGCAGCGAGGGTGAGGACACTGCTTCCGGTAGTGGGGTTGGTGGTCCACGCCGCCGTCACCCCACTAGGCAAGCCGGATGTTACAGCGAGGCTCACACCGCCGGCGAAGCCGTCATAGTCGGTCACCGTGATGTTGGTTGAACCGGATGTGCCTGCGTTTAGCGGCAGCTTAGCGGAGGAGGGGGTAAGGCTGAAGCCCGGCGCATCGACCACGAGAGCAAGAGTGGTGGTTGCGGTCACGATCCCGGAGGTTCCCGTGATGGTCACAAGGTATGAACCGAGGATGGCGGAACTGCTCGCGCTCAGTATGAGCGCACTGGTTCCGGATGCCGAACTCGCGCCGAACGATGCGGTTACGCCGCTGGGCAGGCCGGAGATGGAGAGAGTCGCCTTGCCCGTGAATCCGCCGATATCGTTAACCGTAATGGTCGTTGTGCCGGAAGTGCCTGCCTGGATGGTAAGGCTGCTCGGCGAGGCCGAGAGTTGGAAGCCCGGGTTTGCCGGCGGCGCGAGTGCATCGATTAACTTCACCCCGCCCGGGCTTCCCCATCCAGTGATCAGATCGTAGCCCGCGACGGCATTGAAACCTGCCAACGTGATTGGCGCTGCGGCGAGATAGAGCGTGCCTCCATTATTCCCGCTCGTGATGTCGTGAAAGTCGGTTATGTAGCTGGAACTCTCACCGATCCTGTAGAGGGCCGGATTGATAAAACCTACGGTTGGATTGCCTGCAGCCACGGCCTGCGAATTGACCAGGGCCATAAAACCGGCCCAGCGTGGCGTCGCAAAGCTGGTGCCGGCCCAGCCTCCCTGGCACACACCCATATCGCAGTCATAGTTATCAAAATTGGCTTCCGCGGCCACGTCGGGAACATTGCGCAGGGTTGTGGAACCACCATTAAATGCATTGGCCGCCCCTGCCTGCCAACTCGGAATTGGAATGCCATCGGGACTGATGCCGCCGCCGCTCTGAGCCCACGCAGTTTCGGAATTCCAACCTAGCCCCGCGCTGTTCGTGACCAGGTCAGTTCCGCCGACCGCCGTCAACCAGGCGTCTTCCGCCGGATAGAACACATCCAAAAGCGGATCGAAAGCTCCGTCATCCCCGGAAGCGGCGAAAACACTCTGCCCTTGTGCGGCAAGCTCCTGAAACAGAGCATCGTCCGTTGACGGGTCATCGGGACTCCAGCCCCACGAAATACTGATCTGCTTGGCGATGTTCTCTGTAGCCATGGAGTTCAATATGTCTACATCCGAGAATCCGATATAGAGGCGAACCTGGCTCAATCCGGGTGCCATGCCGATCGCCTGCACAATATCTAAGGTCTCTTCCGAATCGTCGCAAGAACTGGTGGTGTCCTGGCAAGCAGCGGTGCTGGCCCCGTCCAATAACACGTTGTTGATGGGGATGCTGTAGGTCGTTCCGCCGGGCGCAGGGGTGTAGGCCAAAATGTAATTGCTTCCGCTCGTGGTCCATGTGGCTGTCCCGTCAAAGCTCGACGTGACATCGCTGATGTCGTAGCCGTCAAACTCCACCAGTCCGACGGTCTGGCCACTGCCGGTCAGAGCGGTACTGGGTGTGGGGACTGTGCTGGTGTAGTACGCAGCCCGCATGTCGCTGGCAAGGTACGAACCGCCCGGTCCGGAACCGGTAACGGAAGCGCTGACTGCCCCTTGGTTCGCTGAGGCTTTCCTCGCCAGGGGGCGCGGTATCGAGTAGTTGTTCAGCCCGGCAATGTGCGCCACCGGCACGGTAAGGTTGAGTGAAGGTTCGTGATCCGGAGAATAGAAGGTGCGGTCCTCCGTTGGATGGTGATACATATTCATCTGGACATGGAGGGCACTTTCGACTTGCGTAACCGTCCCGGTGATGGGCACGATCAAACGATTCGCGGGCGTATTGGATACGGTAAAGCCATTCGCTTCGGCGAAATCGACCACGGCTCGAAAATCCTCCGCCGTTGGGCCGAACTGTGCCGCAAACTGCGCGACGCTAAGGAAATGGTGGTAATCGGGGCTCGAAGGATCGTAGAGCCTGTTCAACAGGCTGGTCAGGCCAGGTTGGTTGCGAAGTGGCAGCATGATGGAAAGATTCATGCGCTGCTCGGGCGCAAGATGTCCCACCAGAGCCGCGCGCCCACTTGAGACAGCAACGCGGACATGATTGTGTAAAGGTTGGGGGGATTGTTGCGCCTGTACCGAGATGATCGACAACAAGAGAGCACAAAAAATCGACGATAGACCAGTAGCTCTGACTTTCACGAACACGCCCAGCTGAATCGAGGATTTGGTGTTGTCTGTGCCAGTCTATGTCACATACCTCGATTCGCGCTATGGAGATTCAGAGATTCGCGGGCCGATGAGGACGGTCAATTAAGAAGGTCCCGCGATAAAACGGCAGTCGACCCCGATGTGGACCGGGTCGACAACAAGTGATTACGAACCGGAAGCCTCCAACGTTACTCTCAGTTTGAACAAATTCGCGAGTTCATAAACGAAATCCAACCGCTTGCATAACCAGTTTCCTTACGCTGAACATCACCGATAAAATGTAACTATCGGAAAACTCATCTGCCACGTAAGGAATTCTGACTTCGCGATAAATCGGCGAGTCACTCATCGTATTCGCAGCGTCATTTCGTTATAGCTGCGCTACACGTCAGATTCGGCGCGGCGATCTTGCTACCGCCCGGGATAGGATGCTGAATACTCCTAATTCAAGTACTTCACGCGGTTGATCAATCAAGCGGCAAAGCCGTGATGGATTGGCAGCAGCCCGCCTACACTGTGCATGGAACAGAGCCCTGCATGATGTTGGGTCTAATGACTAACACATTGCCTCTGGATTAACTAGAGCTTGGCTTTTTCGAGGTAGCGGGATCCTTCTCCAGTCGGAGGGTGCGTGTCGCCACAAAGAACTCTACGATATCCGCGAGCATGATGCCCTTGCGAGGACTGGAGATATTTTCGGCAGCTTCGCCCGGAACCAAGCGTTCTAAATCGTAAGCGGCGGACCATGTAATTAGGCGGCTCAGGTTTGCCAATCCAGTGAAATTGACCGTAGACCCGCATACCGGATAAATAGACCATCGCGGGCCTCACTCAATTGCCGCGGAATCGCCAATGCGTTCAGTGAGCTTGATCTAAGCTCAACACTTCCGCGTTCGCCAAAGTAACGGACAATTCGAGAGCGACCCGCGAACTTCCTGCAAAGCCCGGCGGTCTCAACGGGTCGACGCAACGCTGGCCTGGAGTTGAGAGCACGGAGGTCAGCTCTTTGTGTTTAAGATCTCGCTTTATTCAGCAACCTTGATAACGGCCTTTTCCTTTGGCTTCATAGAACTGAGGCTCGAGCCTCCACTAACGGATGGCGCCCCCGGTACCTCTGTGGATCAGCGCCCTCATCGTGAGTCCCCGCATCATGCAGAATGCGCCAAAGCTGGAATTCTAATGCGCCGCATCACCGGCATCCAAACCGATCGATCGCCTCTGTGATTGCTCGGACTCCCGAAGCAGGCTGGCGCTCCATCACTTCTTCGCTGGGAGGGCAATTCAGCCGCTCACGCTTCTCTGCTGATATTCCTTGTTTCGTTCGTTAGGGTATCCAGCAGACACGATGACCAAGAATCGAAGAGCAACAGTTCGCCTAGAGCATGACGATCGCAGCGGCAGCTCCGGCGATGAGCACTATAATTGCGAGAAGAACATACAGTAGATAAGCGACGGGGATGTCATATAGGTCGTCTTCCATGTTGGTCCCTTCTGTCCACTTCAATCCGAAGCCGGAGCTACGAATGTGGCTTACATGAGCAAAGTGCCCGTCCAACCGGACGAGCACTCCCTACCGGATAAATGTCCCGTTCTGCAACTCCATCATTGCCTGCCGCAGCTCCGTCTGGGTGTTCATCACAATCGGTCCGTTCCACGCCACCGGCTCCTCGATCGGCTTGCCCGAGACCAGCAGGAACCGAATCCCTAACGGCCCCGCCTGCACCACAATCTCATCGCCCCGATCGAACAGCACCAGCGAGTGGTTCGCGATGTCGTACACCGCCTCTGCATCCGGATCGGTCGCCTGCTCCGTCAGCACTGCCTGCGGTGCCGACGCGTCGCGGAAGCTGCCCGATCCGGCGAGCACATACGCAAACGCATTGCGTGTAATATCCACCTTCAGCCGCTTCCTCCGGCCCGGAGCCACCGGCACATCCACATAGTGCGGATCAGCCGCCACGCCCTCCACCGGCCCCTTCTTGCCCCAGAACTCGCCACTGATGACCCGCACATGCGTGCCGTCATCGTCGGTCACTTCGGGAATAGCGCTCGCCGGAATATCCTGGTAGCGCGGCGCCGTCATCTTCAGCGACGAGGGCAGGTTCGCCCACAGCTGAAAGCCATGCATCCGACCCTGCGCATCGCCCTTCGGCATCTCCTGGTGAAGAATCCCACGGCCCGCCGTCATCCACTGCACGTCGCCCGCTGTCATCCTGCCTCGTGCCCAGGCTGTCACCATGCTCCACCGATCCGGCGAGCACATAGGTGATCGTCTCGATCCCCCGGTGAGGGTGCCATGGAAACCCCGCCAGATAGTCCTGCGGATTGTTGTTGCGAAAGTCGTCCAGCAGCAGAAACGGATCGAACTCCCCTGTCTTCCCAAAGCCAAAGGCTCGCTCCAGCTTCACGCCCGCACCTT
The DNA here is from genome assembly GCA_050013455.1 of Acidobacteriaceae bacterium. Classification (GTDB taxonomy): domain Bacteria; phylum Acidobacteriota; class Terriglobia; order Terriglobales; family Acidobacteriaceae; genus Granulicella. Next base: position 53,370 of record JBEKFF010000001.1, read on the forward strand.
CCAGCGTGGCCTGTGTATGAATAACTTCCTTGATCGCACGAAGTGACATCCCGTTTCCTCCTGGTACGCCGCCAAGACACGCATTGCTGCTGTGCCCTGGCGGCGAATCAAACGTCCAACCAGCGCCGCCTTACGCCTGCTTCACAAACTGCAGGTCCAACGTAATGCTGATATCCTCGCCGACCATCAACCCGCCGGCCTCGAGCGCCGCGTTCCAGGTCAGCCCGAAGTCCTTGCGATTGATCTTCGTCGTCGCCGCCACACCAATGCGCGTGCCGCCCCACGGATCTTGAGCCGCCGCTGTCGGTCCCTCCACCGCAAACTTTACGCTGCGGGTGACTCCTTTGATGGTCAGGTCGCCGGTAACCACGAGCTCCCCATCCGACTTCAGCGCGATGTGCGTCGACTTCAACTGCATCGCCGGAAACTGTTCAGCGTCGAAGAAGTCCGCGCCCTTCAGGTGGGCATCGCGGCCCTCATCCCGCGTCTGGACCGTGGCAATTTCGATTGCAGCTTCCACGCTCGACTGCGTCAGATCAGCCTCATCCAGCGACAGCTTGCCGGTCACGCCGGTGAACTGACCCTTCACGTTAGAGATCATCATGTGTTTGACCTTGAACTCGACGACCGAGTGAGTCGAATCGACGTTCCAGATGGTGATGGCGGGGGTAGCTACTGTGCTCATAATGTGTGTTGTGTCCTTTTCAGATGGCTTGCATCGTTCTGCGTTATTTGATTCGTTATACTGACATTCGTTGCAACAACTATATAGATAAATTTTTTAGCTCGAAGGCTCGCGAGCCAGACGCAGCAGATCCGCCAGAAGATTCAAGCGCTTAGTCCCTAGATGCCCCAGACGCTCACGATGAGCTGCACGCATGGGTTCATCCAGGCACGCCAGCAACGCTAGCCCCTCCGTGGTAATCCGGGTCCATACCGTCCGCCGATCCCTGCTCTCCCGGGAACGGGAAATCAAGGATCGCTTTTCGAGCCGGTCCAGCACGCGCGTAATATCCGAGTCCCGCGTCACCATACGGTTTCCAATCTCCCCACACGGCAGTCCCTCCGGGGAGCCGCGTAGAATCCGCAGCACGTTGTACTGCGTCGAGGAAAGATCCTGGGACTTCAGCACCTGCGCAAACCGATGCGACAGCGCTTCCATCGCCCGCATCATCTCAAGGTACGTCACCTCCTCCGGGCAGGGTGTCGGCTTTCGCTTGCGATCGGCTTGGACAACTGTTTTCATCTACGATCTAAACAATACTCGTTGCAACGATCATTGTCAAACGGAGGATTCTGGCGTAGGGAAAGGCTCGAACTACGGCACACGCCTTCTTCGAGCGGCGCCTGTCGACCGAGGACATCTTCATTACGATTCGATGATTCGCTATAACGCCCTGCGACGGTCAAAGGATCTCTGCTTCCATTTGCGATCGGCGCGGTATCCGCCTGACTCCAGTCCACTGCGTGCTTTCGCCTCCGTGAGCATGGGTCGCGTTCAAACAAAAAGACGGCTTGCTCGTGCATCGACGAGGACATCTTGGTTATCTAACAAGAGAGCTTCCACATGGATCCATGTGTTGGCAAGGCAGCAAGCCATCACGGTCTGACGGGAGACGCTCGATGAAGTTTGATGTACAGGGGAGTCTCTTCGCACTCTTTCTCGGAGCCCTCGCCGCACTTCCTCCCATCTCGATCGACATGGCTCTCCCTGCTCTGGGGCAGATCGCTCACACGCTACACGTCACTCCAGGAGTGGCACAGCTCACGCTCAGCTTCTTCATGGCTGGCTTTGCGCTCAGCCCAATCGCGTATGGGCCGCTCTCCGACCGATATGGCAGGCGCCCCATGTTGCTCCTTGGCCTGGCTCTCTTCACGCTTGGAGGCTTTGCCTGTGCTGTCTCTGGAACGCTGAACCTCCTGCTGCTGGCACGTTTTGTCCAGGGCGCCGGTGCCGGTTCCGGCATGACGCTTGCGATGGCCATGGTGCGGGATCTCTTCGTCGGGAAGAAAGCGCAAGGCCGGCTCGCGGTCATCACCGTGGTTACCAACGCCGCTCCGATGATCGCCCCTGCACTCGGTGCCGCCCTCCTTTCCCATGGGGGCTGGAGAGCGATCTACATCACCACAGGCGTTTGCGGCCTCCTCCTGTTGTTGGCCATCCTCTTCTCATTGCGTGAAACTGCGCCACGCCAGCATCTGCACCGTGACCCATTAATGACCGTAATGGCGCGCTCGTATCGACGCGTGTTCGGTCATCGCCGCGCCATGGCTTATATCGTTCTCAACGCCCTCGCCTTCAGTTGGATGTTCGCCTATATCACCGGATCCCCGCTGATCTACATCGATACGTTTCACACCAGCACGACTCTATTTGCCGTACTGTTCGCCTGCACTGGAGCAGGCATTGTGGTCGGAGCCACCCTCAACGGCAAGTTGGCGCAGCGAGAGGTGCAGTCCAGGTGGCTCCTTCTCGGCGGAGTCATTACAGCAGCATGTTGCACCTCGGCGCTCGTTATTCTCACGCTCACGCGATCCATGTCCCTCTGGAGCTTTCTGCCGCTCCTGACGCTTACCACCGCATCCTTCGGAATGGTAGCGCCGAGCGCCGCGCATGGCGCGCTTGAGCCACTCGGAGAAGTAGCTGGCGTCGGCGGAGGGCTGCTGGCATCGATCCAAATGTTGTTTGCCGCGGGCACCAGTTCCATCGTCGCGCTGCTCTTCCCGCGGATTGGGGTACTTGCGATGACTGGAAGCATGTGTACGCTCGCCATTGTCGCCGTCGCCCTAGCCATGTCACTTACAAGAAGAGCGGTGCCAACAGGTGTGGGAGAAGCGCAAGAGGCTATCGTGTCTCTGCATTAATTCCCAATTTCTCGATTCATCGAAGAGAAAGGCAGCGGAGGTGGACCCTTGGCCAGGTCGCTTGTGTGCCGTTAACGGGGTTATGGGAAACAACGGGCCGAAGGTCCCTGCGGCTCGGTACCGTGACCTTCAATGCGGGGATGTTTTCTCCACCGTGATCGAGGTCGCCGGTTAGTTCAACCTACGGCACGAAGTTAAGATTGATCGTCGTATGCACTTCGACCGGCTGCCCGTCCATAACTGTAGGCTCATATCTCCACTGCTGCACCGCATCGAGTGCTGCCGCGGAAAGCGAAGCCTCCGGGCTGGTGACGATCTTGGCATCCTTGATCTTGCCATCTTTGCCGATAATTGCCGCAATCACCACGGCGCCCCCGATTCTCATTGCGCGAGCACTTTGAGGATAGATGGGTTCGACTCTCCGGATGGGGACCGCCACCTTCATGATCGGGATATCGTTCGCCGTGATTTTGACTGTGGTTGGGACGAACTCTTTTGCGTCGGCTGCCGGAGTAAACGCGTCATTGTCGGCTGCGACTTCTTTCAGATCTTCCAGCGTCGCTTGCACGCGCTTCTTCCCGACATACAAAATCTCTATGTCGCCAGCGAAATAATGATTTTGAAATTTCAACACCTTGCCATAGACGTTCATGAGCGTGCCGTTCTCGTGGCTCGCGACAAGTACTGGCTGTTGTTCCAGGAAGCAGTAAGCCGGCCATACAGCGCCCAGCGAAGTAATTGGCCTGTCGGCTCCGGCCGTATGTACTGATCCAACACAGGCCAGTTCGGTTGTTGAAGTTTTTGTCGTGAAGTACTTCAACCGCCGGTCGTCGGATTGAGGATCCTTCATCGCCAGGAAGCCTGGAACAAGCACCCCATAGAGTCGATGGGTCATGCTCGGAATACCGGTCCCACTGATCAGGTCCAGCTCCTTGCCTGCGGCGGTGTGCCATTCGGTGCGCGACTGGTCTCCCTGCGTCCAGGTAGCCCTGCTCACTTTGGTGGTAGACCACCAGTAATCGAACGTGCCATCCCCTGTCGCTTCGCCGCTTTCATCGAAGGACTGATAGTGATAGCGGATGTGCCAAGGCTTCATATCCGGGGAGGCGTAGTCATACAACGGAGCGGCCAATCGTATCAGCGCGTCGGGATCAGCCGATGGCGCTTGGGCAGCATCGTTCTGCGCGAAAAGAATTTGGGTGATGGCGAATCCAAGAGCGATGAACAGGCATTTTATCACGCCCCAAGCGTAACAGGATTCTATTCATCCTTCCGGATTGTCACGGCCACGACTGGCCTCTGTCCTCTCCTTCCCAATAGCCCCCCGCGCACAACACACTTCCGAAAAACGTTGTTTCAGCCAAGTTCAATACACCGGGCGGGCTGGCTGGTGAACGTGCCGACAATGCGACCTTCGGTAAAGCGCTGGTGTCCTAACTGACCTTATACTCGCGAAATCTCCCGCCACTCGACGATCCGGATCTAAGCCCGCAAAAAGTTGGAGTGTTGAAACGCCGCGAACAACATGGGTGGTTTGTGAACCGCATCGCGGAGGATGCAGCGGAGCCGGGTTCTGCTTACTCGTTTGGGCTCTGCGAGGAGATTCGCCATTCGGAAATCATCATCTTCGGTGGTCCCGTCGAAACAATGCACCGCCTGATGAACGATGTCGGTCAACGAGTCAAAAGCGGACACAAGTACTCTGCCGGTGATCGCGATTCCAATGATGCTGTCTGGACAGTAGACGGGCGTCTCAACTATCGCTGTCCTTCCGATCTTCTTCCACCGCATGCATGACAACAGTTATGGACAAGAAGTCGGGCGAATTCATCTGCGAGTACGCTCAGGACCACACATCGAGCGTTATGCGGGGCACGTCGCTATTTCATTGGGTCTGCACAGCGAGGTCACGCGTATGCGTCACGAGCCGTGCGCCTGTTGACGAATGTCGACCGTCAGCTTGAACTTGATCCGCCCTGGATCACTAGCCACGGCCCGCAAACAGTGTTCTGGGCAAGCTCGAGCGCGTCGTTCTACGCATAAATTCTGCCGGGTCAGCAGCTTGCTGACGACGCCTCACTCCGGCGACGCTCGCGGCTTCTTGCAAATGCCCTTCGATACCCTTATCAACATTGGAACCTCTCCCGCAATTTTTCTTGGAAGCTGAACTTTTCATCTTTTCGAAATGAAGACCGCATGTAGAATCAGCGATTGATTCAGCTAATTTCTGTTTCCGACGCCTCTGAGCTTCACTTCGCGGATCGAACATCGTTCCTCAGCGTAGCTCGTGCGTACTAACGTTGCAGGAGCGATTTCTTGAACTATCGCGTTGTTCGGCTACTATCCCTCGTCCTCGCCACACTTCCATTTAGTACAGCCGCCAACGCCGCACAGGTAACCTTGACCGGCGACGCGAGCGTCAGCGCGGCGCGGCCGTCGACGAACTTCGGCACTCTCTCGAACCTCTACGTCGGCAACGGGAACTCTGCCTTCCTGCAATTCGATCTCAGCACTCTGCCCACCGGAACCACCTCCTCGCAGATTGCGCGCGCGACCCTGACCGTCTTCGTCAATCGCGTCAACACCGCGGGGTCCGTCACCCTTTCTCCCGTTACCTCTGGCTGGAGTGAGTCCTCCGTCACCGCTTCTTCGGCCCCCACCCTCGGCACAACCTCCGGCATCTTCATGGCTTCCGCTGCCGGGCAGTACGTCACACTCGACGTCACCACCCTCGTCCAAAACTGGGTCACCACACCCGCCACGAACTTCGGCTTCGCGCTTACCTCCGACTCCGCCAACCTCCTCCTCGACAGCAAGGAGAATGACGAGACCGGTCACGCCGCCACCCTCGACATCACCATCACGTCCGAGGGTGCGACTGGACCGCAAGGCATCCCCGGCCCGATCGGACCACAAGGCCCCGCGGGCGCGACTGGCGCTACCGGACCCATCGGACTCACCGGGGCAACGGGCGCGACTGGTTCCCAAGGCCTCCCCGGGGCGGTTGGACCTCAAGGCCTAACCGGCGCAACGGGCGCTGATGGCCCCATCGGACCCACAGGCCCCGCAGGCACTATCGGCGTGGTGACCAACTGGTCCTCCTCTGTGACCTACCAGGTCGGACAAGTCGTCTTCTGTGCAGTCTGCTCCAGCAGCGGCTCCAGCTACGTTGCGCTGGCTGCAAACACCAATCAGGATCCCCCCACCCAGCCCGGCTTCTGGAACCTCATCGCAGAACACGGTGCAATCGGCGCCCAGGGCATGCAAGGCCCCATCGGCGCTACCGGTCCCATCGGTCCCATCGGACCCGCAGGTGCACCCGGCCCAATGGGTGCCGCAGGAGCAACTGGAGCCGTCGGCCCCGCCGGGGCGACTGGACCTTCCGGACCTCAAGGTCCTGCTGGCGCAACCGGGGCAACAGGCGCTCCGGGCCCATTCGCGGGCGGCAACTACTCCGCCTCGGTGAACTACCCGGCGGGCTCAGTCGTTGACTTCGCGTCCTCCACCTATCTTGCGGTCCAGGCCAATGGGCCTTCCAGCAGCGTCGTTACGCCGGGATCCAACAGCTCTTACTGGGTCGCTACGACCGGCATCAACTCGCTCACCCCGGCCAACTACATCGATGTGACGTCGACGCAAACAGGATTCG
>JBEKFF010000002.1:0-50647 GCA_050013455.1 Acidobacteriaceae bacterium
AAGTGCAAACGTGGATCGTTAGTGGATTCGTAGCTTCCGCCTGACACAACATCTCCGCGTTGTTTGATCTTATTCGCGGTCAGATAGACGGTCGCTCCCACTGCGTCGCGAGGGCTCTTGGGGCCGCCGGTCAGTTTCAATTCGATCCAATGATTCTTGTCTGGGGATATATTGCGGAGCAGCGCCGGAACGCCATCGAGGGCATTGATGACCACGTCCAGCTTGCCGTCGTTGAAGAGATCTCCGACGGCCAAGCCGCGACCCACATAGGTCTTCGCCAGTGCGGTGCCTTCCACTGCCGGCATCAGGTCGAACTTTGCTCCGTTAACGTTGTGAAATAGTAGCGGCCGCTGCGCCCAACTCGTCCCCCATGGCATTTGGTCCACGGCTGGATAGACATGTCCGTTGGCTATGATGATGTCCTTCCAGCCGTCGTTGTCGTAATCGAAGAAGGCGGTGCCCCAACCGAGGAAAGGAATAGTTGGCTCGGCAATTCCTATCTGGTAGCTGATGTCGGTGTAGTTCGCATCGCCGTCATTGCGGTACAGCGGGTTGTAATCATCGGAGAAGACGGTGTTGTAGATGTCGATAAGGCCGTTATTGCGATAGTCGCCAGTGGCTACTCCCATGGACGCCGTCTCGCGACCATTTTCATTCAGCGCATAGCCTGAGGCGTAGCTGTCGTCATCGAAGGTTCCATCGCCTTTGTTGACATAGAGATAGTTCGGCGTCGAGTCGTTGGTGACCAGAAGATCCGGCTTGCCGTCATTGTTCACATCGATGAACACGGAGGACATCCCGTAGTAACCATTCTTGTCGGAGACTCCTGCTTTCTCGCTGACATCGGTAAACGTTCCATCTCCGTTATTGTGGAACAGGTGATCGGGCTCTCCCTTCAATCCCCGAGGCCCACACATTACGTTGACACCCCGGAATTGGCATTGGCTGAAATTGACTGCTTTGGTGCCGGGTGCTGGTGGATTGGCCAGGTCATAGTGCAGGTAGCCGGGGACGAAGAGGTCCAGCTTGCCGTCGCCGTCGTAGTCGCCCCAGGTTGCGCCGGTTGACCAGTTACCGAGCGTGACGCCGGCCTTTTCCGCAACGTCGGTGAAGGTGCCGTCGTGGTTGTTATGGTAGAGGCGGTTCTTGCCAAAGTTGGAGACGTAAATGTCCGGCCATCCATCGTTGTCAAAGTCGGCGATGGCAACGCCTGTCCCCCATCGATCGTTAGTGACGCCGGCCTTTTCAGCAACATTGGTGAAGGTGCCGTCGCGGTTGTTATGGAATAGCGCGGCCTTGGGCGGTGTGGCCTTGCCGGCCATCGCGTCGTAGGTCGATCCGTTGACCAGGTAGATGTCCAGCCAACCGTCGTTGTCGTAGTCGAGAAGGCCGACGCCCGATCCATTGGTTTCAATAATGAATTGCTTCTCCGGAGTACCCATCACGTGCTTCCAGGTCGTAAGGCCGGCCTGGGGCGCGATGTCCTCGAAGAGCGCTGGTCCGGTCCCGGTAAAACCGCCAGCGGTGATGGGCCGATGTTCCGCGTCGAAGACTGCAGCGTGAGCTCCGCCTGTATTGGATCCTCCCATCGCTGATACCGGGGGAAGCTGATTAGAGGGTTTGGACTGTGTATCCGGGGTTTGCGCTGCGGGCGCAGAGGTCTGGGCCAGGCTGTTGTTCCCACTAGGCAGGAGGACCGGAAGAAACAGGGCAACGCAAAGTCGGAGGGTTTGAAGCGGGGCACGCTTCGTCAGAATCAAGATCAAACGTTTCCAGAAGGAGAAAACAAACACCGCAGATCTCATCCATCCCTACTCGTGAGTCTCCAAAAGATAATCGCTTAAGTAAACAATTTCTACCAGATTACCCACTGCTGCGCGAACGACTCTATAATCCAGTCTGACCGCCTCCTGCCATCTCAGCGATCCGGATAGATTCCTCGCCAAAGGAGATGACAAAAGGGAATTGGCACTTGAAGGATTTCAGCATATCCGCTGCTACGAATCGCCGGCTTCGGACCGCTAGTTCATGGATAGCTCTGGCCCTCGTCCTGTGCTTCGCGGATCGGGTTTACTCACAAAACCCTGAAACGCGGTCCCCGCAGGCCGGGGCGGCAGGAAAGACGTTGCAGGGAATTCAGAAACTCATGGACGCAGGCGAGTTTAAGCAAGCGGCCTCCGACCTGGGTTCTTTCCTCAAAAGTGATCAAAACTCCGCGAAGGCGCACGCCATGCTGGCGTACTGCATGTTGCGAATGGACGACCCGAAAGGCTCCTTGGCCGAGTACACGCGATCGGCGGCATTGGCGCGCCCGGACTCGGCGGACCTCCAGAATGTTGCGAAAGACTACGCGCTGCTCGACGATCTTCCTGATGCAGATCACTGGATGACGCTTGCGGTGCGAATGGATCCAAGAGACGCGGAGGCGTGGTACGGGCTTGGCCGTATTCGCTACACGCAGCAGCGCTTTCAGGAGGCAGTCGACTGCTTTGAGCGCGCTCTGGTTCTCGATCCACGCAACGTTAAAGCGGAAAACAACCTTGGTTTGTCCTATGAAGGACTCAATCGCACCGATGATGCGACCTCCGCGTATCGGAATGCAATTAGTTGGCAGCAGGACAGTCGTCACCCCAGTGAGCAGCCCTTGCTCAACCTTGGCATTGTGCTGTTGCATCAGGGCAAACTGCCGGAAGCGGAGCAGCTTTTGACACAAGCTGCGGCGATTGCCCCCCGCGATTCCAATATTCGCGAGCAACTAGGTCATCTTTACCTGCAGACAAATGAACTGCAGAGGGCGCAATCGCAGTTCGAACAGGCGATCGGGCTCAGCCCCAAAAATCCAGCACTGCACTTCCTTCTGGGAAGGGTTTACCGAGCCGAGGGCGAGAACGAGAAAGCGAAGGCTGAATTCGCGCGCTCGGAGGAACTGAGCGGATATCGCTCGACTCCGGAGAACAAATAACCGCGGATCTCGCGCAGTTATAGGCACATATGCCTGAAAAATCGTGATTCATCGATCAGGTTGGCAGCAGGCTCAACCTTTCGATTGATTTCTTCTTGACAGCGTTCTTTGCGGTGGGATATTCTTCGCGTCGATTTCAAGGCAGTAAATTACGTGTAGTTGAGAAAACGCTTCCTTAAGTTTGGCTAAGATTCACGTTGCCCCGTTTGACGGGTCGGTACTCGCTTTTCAACCTGACGCTGGTGAGTAGTTGGTCCACGATCAGGACGCAGAGAAATTTCTATTTGCAGTTCGTACCATTTCAGGAGCGCTTAATGATTTGTTTTAGAAGAATCTGCACCCTAACCCTCGCAGTCATCTTCGCCACATCCGCCGCCTTTGGCCAATCGAGCCATGGTGCCATGGCCGGTACCGTCACCGATCCGACGGGCGCGGTCATTCCCGGAGCTAAGTTGCTTGTCACCGAGGTGGCCACGGGAACCAAGACTCAAACCGTATCGACCTCCTCTGGAGACTACAGATTCAACGAGCTTCCAGTAGGAAGCTACACAGTGGTCACGACGGCTCCAGGTTTCGAGACTGCAACGGCAACGGGCGTCCAGGTAACGGTCAACAGCATCGCTTCGCTGAATGTGAAGCTGACCGTCGGCTCGCAGACTGAAAACATCACGGTCGATGCCAGCGGCTTGCGTCTTGAGACGGAGAGTTCCGAAGTCGGGGGTACGGTCTCCAATAAACAGGTAGAGGATCTGCCGTTGTCCCTTGCCAATGGCGTCGGCGGCCTGCGCTCTCCAGAAACGTTTGTCTTCCTGTTGCCCGGTACAACCGGTCCGGGTACGGGCACTACGGGCAACACGGGCAACGGCGTGTTCTTCTCGCGACTGAGCGGCGGTCAAGCCTACGGCTCTGAGGTGCTGCTCGATGGCGCCAGCATTCAACGCAGCGAAAACGGCTCATCATTTGACGAGACCTCGCCCTCGATTGAAGCTCTCCAAGAGTTCAAGGTGACCACCTCTACGCCCTCCGCAGAGTTTGGCCACACCACGGCCGGTATCGAAAGTTTTTCGGTAAAATCGGGCACCAACGTCTATCACGGATCGGGCTATTTGATCGTGAAGAACAGGGTGTTCGACGCCAATAGCTGGTTCAATGACGCCTACAAGTCAATTAATTGCGTTGGCGTTCCCGAGATAGCATGCAACTACAGCAAGCCTCAGGACAGCAAGTACGATTACGGCGGGGTATTCGACGGGCCGGTATGGATTCCGCATCTGTACAACGGTAAGAACCGCACCTTCTTCCTGTTCGCCTGGGAGAAGTACCAGCTTCATTTGGGAAGTGTTGCCGTCTCGACTATCCCAACGGCGGCTGAGCGTGGGGGAAATTTCAGCGACATTCTTGGAGGCCCGGTCCCGGGTGGAACAGTGGTCCCTGGAATTCCGTATGACGTCCTGGTTGATCCATGCACCGGCCAGCCGGTCTTGTACAACCAGATCTTTGATCCCACGACGGGCGTTCAAAAAAGCCCAGGCGTCTTCTGCCGCACTCCTTTGTTGAACAACACGGTGCCGACTGGATACATGAGCAGTGTGGCGCAGAAGCTGGCTGCAGGGTTCCCAAGCCCGAACCAGACTCCGTTGTCTACCGACGTATTCGGTTATACGGGCAACTATGCGCAGGCCGGTGTTGCGCCGAACACGAACACGACGTACAGCATCCGTATCGATCAGAACATCGGGGATAAGAGCAAGGTTTTTGGGTCGTATAACACTCGCCAGAACTTCAAATTGACCGGAGCTCCTAACCTTCCCGAGCCGTTCAACAGCAATGGGTACCCGCAGACGTTTACCACGCATTACGTCCGCGCTGGTTGGGACTACCTGTTCACCCCGACGCTGCAGAACCATCTGAACCTTGGATATAACCGAACGAACAGCGTCAATATCGGTGCAACTCTTAATAACAAGTTGACTGCATCCTCAGCGGGTCTTGTGAATGATTACTCAACCTTTTACCCGGTGATCGTATTCCCCAGCCCCGATCAACCGACTACCTGGGGTCAGCAGCAGAACGGAGACAATATTGATAACGGTGTACGCGTCAACGATATCGTCAGCTGGCAGAAGGGCCGGAACAGCATAAGGATCGGCCTCGACTGGCGCCACCAGCAATATTCTGTCATCCAGTACAACCAGGACACGCTGAATTTCTATCGTGACCAGTCGGCCGGCGTCAGCAATAGCTGCTGCGGATCTGGTAATCCGGTCGCCAGCTTCCTGATGGGCGAAGTGGGAAATGGCAGCCAGGCTGTCTTCAACGACCACCCACGATGGAACTCATGGTACATTGCTGGCTTTGTCGAGGACGACTTGAAGTTCGGTCCAAATCTGACGGTGAACCTTGGGTTGAGATATGACGTGGACGTTCCCCGTAAGGAGGCTCTCAACCGTACGTCGGAGTTGAGCCTCACGGCGCCGGACGCAGCCGCGGGCGGTCTTCCCGGGGCGCTGGTATTCGGAACCAACTGCAACTGCAATACGGCGTGGGCTGACACCTGGTACAAGGACATTGCACCGCGCGTTGGCTTTGCCTACGTGCTGCCTGGAACCAACAACAAGCTGGTTCTTCGGGGTGGCGGCGCAATTATCTACGGTCCGCTTCAGTACAACGACTTCGGCGGCGCCATGGCCTTCGGATACAACCAAAATCGTGATTTTTACCAAGGGCAGACTTCGACAACTGGTGGAGCGTTCACTCCGGCCTTCCGTCTTGATGCCACCTCCCCTGCAGATCCGACCAATCCCAACATCGGCTATCCGAATGTCAGCTACGCTCCAAGTTTGGATCCGACACAGCTCACCGCTCCCAACGGTCCCGGAAGCTTTGACGCTGTGGGTGGAGAAGTGATCCAGCCAAAGGACGGCAGGCCTTCGATGACCACCAGCTGGAGCGTGCAGTTGCAAGACCAGCTGGCACAGGACTTGATTCTGACCATCGGTTACCTTGGACAGGTTTCGCAGAACCTCCGGTCTGGCGACCTTTCCAACATCAACAACATCAGTACGAGCTACTTCGGCATGGGCGACCATCTAAGTAATTCCGAATACTTCATTCCGCTAGGTGGTTCGAATTCGGGAGTCAATGCTCCGTACTCGAGCTTCGAGGGTGAAGTAGGACAGGCACTTCGTCCGTTCCCGCAATACGATTACATCCAGGGCGACTGCTGCTTGGAAAACCTCGGTCACTCGTCGTACGAATCGATGATCGTATCTCTGGCCCGGCGCTTCCGCAATGGGTTCAACCTCCAGGCGTCCTACACCTGGTCGAAGAATCTGACCGACGCGGATTCGACGATCCCCTTCAGCTATGTTTCGGGGAACCAGTTGGCGCAAGCCGAAGGGTCCAGCAATCTGAAGCTCAATAAGGCTGTCAGTGCCCAAAATACGCCGCAGCAATTCTCACTCAGCTATCTCTATCAGCTGCCATTTGGTAAGGGAAGAAAGTGGCTGAACAACAATACGTTTGTGAACATTTTGGTTGGCGGCTGGCAGATAGGCGCCATCCAGCGCTACCAGAGCGGCCAGCCGATTGGCTTTGGTTGCGCTAGTGGAATTCCTTACTACCAGAACTGCATCACGTACGACGCAGGCCCGGCATCGTTGGCTGGTACAAGCTTCGCGAGTGCTGCCTACAAGAAGAACAAGAACGGCCCCAGCTTCTTCAATGGGGAGTCATGGTACAAGCCGGCCTATCGCGCTCCGGGAACGAACGGCCCAACCGATCCAGGCGTCCCGATGGCGAATGCGGCGTTCGTCGATGAGAACCGCGAGGGTCAAAACTGGCCCCGTCCTTACACGACTGATTGCGGAAACCAGGCCGCCGGCAACTACTGCTCATCGTATCCGTTCACCCTGGGGAACTTGCGTCGTGAGACCGAAGCGATTACAGGCCCGGTTTACAAGGCAGAGGATGTCAGCGTGATCAAGGACTTCCCCATCAAGGGAAGGGTTGCGTTCCAGCTGAAGGGTGAAGCATTCGACGTCTTCAATCGGCATCGTATGGGGCTACCCGATCCGCAGCCAGGCGATTCGGCGTCGGCCACCGGATTCGGTATTCCGACCTACACGGATTACGGTCCGAGAAATATGCAGGTCACCGGAAAGATCACCTTCTAACTTCCGTGGCAAACTGCTGTTCCTGAGGGCGAGAGGCCAAGCGAAAGCTTGGCCTTTCGCTGCACCCTGGCATTCTTGAGTTGCTCACGAGATGCGCACGTGGTTAGAATCGGGCGCGTAGGAGCTATGTTGCTACTAGCAGCCTTTTGGGTGATCGCAATGGTGGCGGCGGCTGGCCAATCGGCTCCAGCAGCTCCGCAACAGGATCGTCTTCTGCAGGCTCAGCATCTCCAGGCTCTCGGTAACAATGAACAGGCCCGCGATCTGTACGAGCAGATTCTTCACGCCGACCCTTCGAATGCGGACGCCCGTGAAGGGATGTCGTCCACTACCGAACGTCTGGGTCTCAGTGCTCGCGCTGCGGGCAAGATGGATGATGCTCTCGCTGATCTCCTGCGGGCTCAGAAGGTCGAGCCGAACGACACCCGTGTGCTTTACGACCTAGCCATCCTCGAAGATGAGATGCACCTCTATAGAGACGCGGACAAGGTCGCCGATCAACTCATTGCCGTTGCGCCGGACGACCCCAACATTCTCTACGCACGTGCCCGGGTTAAGTTCGACCTGGGTCAACTTGATGCCGCGCTCAAGGCAATGCAGGCCTATCTCAAGGTCAGGCCGGTGGATGCTTCGGCCCATTATGGCTTAGGCAGAATCTATCTGTTGCAGCTGCAATTCGAGCAGGCGCGCGCAGAATTTCAACAGTCGATCGACATTCAGCCGCGGCAGAGTGAGGCCTATTACCAGTTGGGTCAGACGGATCTCGAACAGGATGAGTACAAAGGTGCCATCGAGCTTTTTCAGAAGACGCTCGAGCGCGATCCGCGACATGGCGGGGCGCTGACCGGGCTTGGTATTGCCTACTTCAAACTAAAACAGTATGACGATGCCGAGCAGTGGCTGACCAAAGCGACCCGTGCCGCGCCCGACTATCAACCAGCACACTACTATCTTGGCCTTACGCTAGCTCGACTCCACAAGGCGGACGATTCGCGCCGCGAACTCCAAACCGCGGCTGCTTTGGCGGATAAAGAGAACAAGCAATCCTCGTCGCCCTTGCAGATAATAGAGCCCAACGCTCAACCCTGATTCTTTAGTGCACGAGGCTCAATTACGATGCCGAACTCTCGCCAAGATCTGCACTCATTCCGCGGCCTAACCATCAAAGCAGCTCTGATCCTGCTTGCCGCCCGTTTACCCATATCTGCCCAGGTCGCCGATCCCGCGGATCCATGGATGAATCAGGGGGCAACGGCCATGCGGCAAGGGAATATTCCGGAAGCCGAGCAGGACTTTCAACGAGCCGTCACGGCTTCCCCCCGTGATGCGGACGCGTATCTTGGCCTGGGAATGGCACAACTGCGTGAGGGTAAGCTCGACACGGCGGTGCAGTCTCTCACCAGAGCGAGTGCGCTGAAGCCGACGATTCCCAGTGCGCACATGTTTCGTGGCATTGCGCTCTTTCAAATGAACTCGATCGACGCAGCGGTCGACCAACTCAAGGAAGAGATCAAACTTCAACCAAAGGATATTGAGGCTCTCACATGGCTAGGCGTCATTGAAATTCAAGCAGGTAGGCCGGAGGACGCATGCGGGCCTCTGGACCAGGCAGCCAAGCTTAATCCAGCAGATCAAAACGTCCTCTTTTACCAGGTGCGCGCGCACACCCTCGCTGCGCAGTGGGCCTTTCGGAGCCTGTACAATATCAATCCTGACTCCTGGTACGTTCACCGCGCCCAAGCCGAGATCGACTCAGAAGCACATCAGCCTGACAAGGCCATTGAAGAGTATAAGGCAGCGATTAAGGCAAGGCCCGGGGATGCCGATCTCTATGAGGCTCTGGCCGATGAAGAACAAAAAGTCGGCCATCCTCTCGATGCCACAAATGACTATCAGACTGTGCTGACGCTGCATCCCAACGATCCGATCGCTCTCTTCAACGTCGGGAAGATCCAGGTGGAGACTGGCGATCCGACTCAGGGGGTGGCATATCTGCGTCAAGCCGTCGAGGCGCACGCAGCGCCTGCGCCCACAGACTTCTACCTCGGCCTTGGCCTTTCCAAGCTGGGACAGAATGAAGAGGCCGCCACCTGGCTGGAGCGCGCTCTCACCAACTCGCCCTCGGAGTTCATCCGGCAGAGTGCTTACTATGAACTGGTCCGGGTGTATCAAAAGCTTGGCCGTAAGGACGACTCGCAGCGCGCGCTGGAGGAACTCAAGAAGCTGAAAGCTCAATCGTCGCCTAGGGTACAACCCTAACCTCTGATCGCCTAAAGCTCAGCGTTTTTCGTTGACAATGCAGTTACGCAAAAAGTAAGGTTCTCGTCAGTAAACGTTTGCTGATTCTCGTCACGTTTGCCTGCCGCAACCTGCGTCCCCGATCTACCTGCTTCTGGTCGAACCTTATCCCTTGTTGCTTCCTATGGAGGAAGAGTCATGCTCATCTCGCCCCAGCCAATCCGCCTTCGAGCTTTGCTGCCAGCCTTCGCTCTTGCGTTCGTTGCCGGTTCGCTCCTTACCGGGTGTGGTGGCGGCGGAGGAGGGTCGACGGGCGGTGGGGGCGGAGGTACAACTACCACTCCGGACATGGGCGTCCTCGGGTCTATCAGCGACGCATACGGATTCACGCTCACGAATGCCAGCAGCAGCCTTGTGCTCGGGATTGCGAACCAAAGTCAAGTCGCAGGGACAGCTCTAGCGCAAGAGACCAACGCTGGGTCAGCTACCACGGACGACATGTGGCACGCGATGCCAATGGGTACGAATCAGCTGGAATATAACGTAGAAAACCTCCTGACCCACCAGGTTATGGGCATCGCCAATGCGTCTACCGCGACTGGCGCGACAGCCCTGCAGTATGCCGACAACGGCACCAACGATCACCTTTGGGAGTTCTATCTCCTGACGGACGGCAACTACCTGATCAAGAATGTAAACAGCGGCTATTACCTCGAAGACAGCGACTCGGGGACAGCGTCGTCGGCTGTCATCGATCAGGACGCTCGCGCTACCACCGGCACCGGTTGTGCCTGCCAGGAGTGGAAGCTCGCAGTCTCGATGACACCGGCATATCCTGCGCCGCGCGCGATCACTGGCACTGGAATCTACGTGCACGATCCCTACTTGTTGAAGGACGCCAACGGGACCTACTGGCTTTATGGGACGCACCAGACTTTGGCCTACTCCACCGACCTGACAACGTTTACTTACGCGACGCTCACCACTCCGGATGGAGCCTGCACGGCGACCCAGGGCGGCGCATGGATTACTGTCGACCAACACTGCCCCATCATCGGTCCCGACTTCGCTTCGTGGGCCGGACCGCAAACGCCTCCGACACAAAACAGTGGCGCGAGCACCGACGTCTGGGCACCCAGCATGCTCACATATGACGGCACCTATTACCTCTATTACTCTGTGCCTTACGAGCCTTCGACCGGCGCTGAAGCAGTGATTGGCCTGGCGACCAGCACCAGCCCCTCCGGCCCCTGGACCGACAAAGGCTATGTCGTCTCCTCCTGGACCGCCGCTACCACCGCTCCGCCCTCGAACAGCGCTTGGAACTTCACCTCTGCGACCACCTGGAACGCCATCGATCCCGATCCGTTCATCGATGCCAATGGCAACTGGTGGATGTCCTTCGGATCCTTCCAGGACGGAATCCATCTCATGCAGCTCAACCCGTCTACCGGCCTGCCGACCTCGCCTGGATCGCTGACCTATCCCATCATTGCGGCACGCGGTGCGGGCGAAGAAGGCTCCTTCATCTACCCATACATCTTCAATGGTACGCAGTACTACTATTACTTCGCGCCGATCAATGTTTGCTGCAGCGCGACCAGTCCTTACCGAATCATCGTCGGTCGTTCTACCAGCCCGCAGGGTCCGTATGTCGATCGCGGCGGCCTCGATCTCACTACTGGCGGTGGCACGATCCTGCTCAGCACGCATAGCAACATCGTCGGCCCGGGCGGCCAGAGCGTCTTCACCGACACCGTCAGCGGCGTTGCAACTCCCACCCTCGTCTATCACTATTACGACGGCAACAACAACGGAACCCCCACGCTGGGCATCAACCGACTCGGCTTCACGAGCGACGGCTGGCCCTACGTGGAGTAACGCGCGGCACTACAACGACGCGGGCGCCAGCCTCATGGCTCCAATCCAGCATGAGGCCAGCCGCCCGTCCAATCGATCGTCGAAAGCTGCATCGATGGCCTGCCCGTCTTCGCATCGTATGCATGGAACACGATCAGGTCTTGGTTGTCGGGCCCCATCCAAACGCTCTCGCCTCCCGGTCCAAGCCAGCGTGAGTTCGCCACCAGCAGCGGCGATCCTCCACCCTCCAGCAGCGGCTTGCTGGTTTCGTCTACATACGGCCCGGTGACGACCTTCGCGCGTCCGACGACCGTTTTGTAGGTGCTCTTCAGACCACGGCAGCAGAGATCCCAGGACGTAAACAGGTAGTAGTAGCCACCGTGAAAGACGATGAAGGGTGCCTCGATGGCCTCCCAATTCGGCGGCAGGCCCGGAGGTGCAGGCGCGGCATCCGGAGGCTGTGCACGGCGTGCGAGCGAGTAGAGCGTCGTGTCGGTGGAGGAGAGAAGTCCCGTGGACGTATCGAGACGCCGCATCTTGATGCCGTCCCAGAAGCTTCCGAAGGCCAGCCAGTCCTGTCCTTTGTGGTCCCGGATAAAGTTGGGATCGATGGCGTTGAAGTTGTCCTCAGCCTTCGACTCGACTACCAGTCCCTTGTCCACCCACTTGAAGTCCGGCGAAGTTGGATCGAGTGTCTTGTTCACCGCCAGCGCGATGCCGGAGGTGTTCTTGCCGAACAGCGAATACGCGTAGTACATGCGGTACTCATGGTTCTCGTACGAGACGTCAGGAGCCCACAGATCTTTGGTCCCTGGGCTGCGCTTCTGGATCCAGTCGGGGATTGCGTCGAAGACCTGTCCACAGCGCTTCCAGTGTTCGAGATCGTTGGAACAGCGAATCGCAAACTGGCCACCTTCGGGCGTCTTGCCCGTGGCGAAGACATACCAGGTCTTCCCATCCTTTGCGATCGACGGATCGTGCGTGAAGGCCACATCGCCTGACAGCGTATACACATGCGGACTTTGGGCGGGAGCACTACTGGCCGTCATCAATAAAAAGGCAAACCCCAGACTTGCTTTCCAACGGGCGAACATGAGAACTCCTTGCGATGCGACTTTGACGATAGACTATTTAGTCGGGAAATCGTTTTCTACATAGGTTTTATGGATATTGAAGGATGCTTGTCAACCCAAGGCCGTTCCGCGCAGGCCATTCGATGCTTTGGCTCGATGTTGAGTGTGGGTTGCGATTGAAGTGGTGGGCGAGACAGGGATCGAACCTGTAACCCCGGACTTAGAAGGTCCGTGCTCTATCCAATTGAGCTACTCGCCCGACATGCTGGCACCGGGGCCCACCACACTACGACCCCAGGTGGCGGACACGTAAGGGATAACCCTCCGCTGCATCGATTGTAGCGGAGCCGCGAGCTGCTTCAAGCTCTTTACTGCGCAGCAACGCCACGGTGTCATCCATCGCTAACTCCCACCGCCGCCGTGCGATTTCGGCGTCCGGGCCAAGCGCGGTCAGATAGAACGTGACAGCGAAGCCTTCGAGTGGCCCGCTGAGGTCCAGAAACGCCGGCCGCAGAATACATTCCATCGCGGCCTCCGCATGCGGTAGCCTCTGGGCTCTGCGCGCGATGCGATCCAGTCGATCCTGCTGCTGGTGTGCGGAAGCAAAGACCGAGCGTTCGCGCCAGAGCAGGTCAATATAGCTGGCGTAGCCGAACTTCGCATCCTCTTCATGAAGGAAAAGTTCCATCCGAAGCGCTTCGAGGGCCTCTGACTGTTCCGAGGCGGAGAGAGTCCAGGTATCACACTTCGCTGTCAGGAAAGGAGAGCGGGTGGCATTGAGCGACCGAAGAGCGCGGGCCAGAGTTGTGTTGTGCTCGGCCTCGACGATCTCTGCGATATCGTAGGGATTCGCTCGCAGGTCGATGAAGTGTGCGGCCGAACGCGAACCGCTCTCTTGCCCGTCCGCGGACCATGGGACGACCAGCGTCGGTGCATCGAGGGAACACTCGGCGGTCCATTCAGAGAGCATCAATCTTTAGGATACGTCAGGCGTGGGCGAGGACGAAGCGCAGGGCGGTGTGCTCGGCCCAATAACCGTCATTTCCGGCGGCCGTATCGGACGGCGCAAGGAAAGCGCAATGGCCGCCATGTTCGGTGGCGAGGAAGGTAATGTGCGGGTTTGCGGCGATCGTACTGCGCGTCCCGGAAGTGATTCGGACGAACGGATCATCCTCCGCGTGGAGAATCAGCGTGGGAACCGTGATGCGGTCCAACACGCGGGCGGCGCAGGCACGCGCGTAATAATCATCCGCCGAGCTGAATCCACAGTAGAGTGAAGTAATGCGCTCATCGAACTCGCGCAGGGAAGTGATGTTCGCCGCGCGGTGGGGATCGTATGCGCGTGGAAAGTACGATGCCTTGCGCCGAAAACGCTTGACCAGACCGCGAACGAACTTGCGCTCATAGATGCGGTTCTGCGGTTCATGCAGCGCATCGGCGGACGCCGCAAGGTCCACCGCCGGCGACACCCCCACGACCGAGTGCAGTTGCGTCGGGACGGAGGCGCCTAGATCGCCAGCGAGCTTGAGCACCAGATTGCCGCCCATCGAGTAGCCGATCAACGCGACGGATTCCAGGCCCTGGGTCTCGAGGAAGAATCGCAGCACGCGTTCCACGTCGCTCGACAGCCCCGAGTGGTAAAGCGTTGGCGAGAGGCGCAGCATGTCGCCATACTTCGTGGGACCGCAGTTACGCATATTCATGCGGATGACGTTGCAGCCGGAACGCCACAACTTGTTGGCATTGCCGGTGACATATTGAGAGTGCGACGAGCCTTCGAGGCCATGCAGAATGATGGCCGTCAGGCTCGTGCGACGCTGCGGCAGCGGCTGCCAGTGGCATTCGCAGAGTACCTGGCTGGAGATCTGTGAACCATGTGGTGGGGAGACCTCTACCATCTGAATCTCCGGTGGTGGAAGCGCGTCTGGCCGCGGCAGAAAATTGCCAAAGATCGTCTGCAGATGGCCGTTGACCACCCACCGGCGCGGCTCAAATGGCGGGTACGTCTCGGGCCATTCGATGCTGCTACCGGCCTGCGTATTGGGCAGCGTGCTGGAGCTCATTCGCGGCCTCCGACCTCGAGCTTGGATGCAGCGGCGAGTACTTTGGTAGCGTTTAATGCCCCGGTTGGTTCTTCCTCGTGCTTGAAGTAGGCATACACGTCCGATTTCCCGGCGAGCTGCTCGAATTGCTTGGCAAACGCCTTCAATTTGGTTGGGGCGTAGCCGCCGCTGCGGCGCAGTCGGTAGCAGCAGAAGTCCGCGGTCGACACGTCTGGCGTCTTCAATTCATCGCCCTCCGCGATGCAGAGAGCACGATTGCTGCGGCGAAGGATCTCGTAGGTCGCGTCAGTAAACCAGCTGGGATGGCGAAACTCGAACCCTACCTGGAGGAGGCGGTTCCGTCGGAACGCGGGCGCCTTCAGAAACGCTTCGAGACGCGAATGATCCGCGGCAAAATTGGGCGGCAGCTGGAAGAGGAGAAGGCCGAGTTTCCCCGCGGCTCGCGCTGGTTTGAGCGCAGCGACAAACTCTGCAACTGTTGCATGGCTGTCCTTCAAACGCTGGAAGTGGGTGATCCGCTGCGGCGCCTTGAAGCTGAACCGGAAGCCTGGGGGCGTCGCGTTCAGCCAGCCTTTTAACTGGGCAGCCGATGGCAGCGTCCGGAAGGAATAGTTGACCTCCACCGACGTCAGGCGGCTGGCATAGAACTGTAAAAAGGCGCGGGAGGGAACCTCTTTTGGATAAAAGCCAGGCTTCCACGACGGGTATGCCCAACCGGAGGTCCCTAGGAATAGATTGCGGGGCGAAGCTGCTGGCGAGGGAGCGGCGAGGATGGGGTTCAGGGCGCGCGGCACGGTATTGTCGCTCTGCTTTCAGAAGGATGGTGCGCACACAATAGCGCGCCGAGCTGAGGAAAGCAATAACTTTAAGGATTCGGGCGGCTAGCGGGACCAAAGGAGAGCCACACCGCCTCATAAGTTAAAGAATACACGTTGCCATACATGCCAACAGTACCGTCTCTCCCAAGACTCGTTTGCCCCTATTACCGCACGGGGGCGAACGCGGTCTTTGTAGCAGTTCCGCACCAAAGCACAGGCCGAAGCCCGGCAGACTCCAGCATTGGATTGGCTAGTCGACTCACTTTCGAGACACGAACATCCCACCAGATTAGGAGCCCTTATCGAGAGGGGCCCGCCATCCCAGGAAGGCGAGCCCCTCTCGGAGAGTGGTAACTACGACCGGCGAACGGAGCGTAGGCCGAACGAAGCGCCCATGAAGAGCAGGCCCAGCAATCCAACCAAAGGCAGGGAACTGCCGGTTTTGGGGAGCCTCGGAGCGGGCGCAGGCGCTGCTGCCTCTTCCACAGGTGCTGGCGCCGGAGCGGGCATCTGAACTGGTACCAGCACAGCGATCAGGACTGGCTGATTTGGTGGGATTGGCGGCGGAGGTGGCATCGTTCCAGCCAGAATTTTCTTTTGCGTGACCACTGTTTCCGGGACTTCTACGACCTTGGTTGCGGAAATCTGCATTCCCTTTTTCAGTCCAAAAGCGTCCATTGTCTGGCCGTTGATGTTGAACGTCTGGCCTTTGGGAATCGTAAATCTCTGGTTTGTATTGTCGTCCATTGTCAGGATTACGGAAGTAGGCGGATTGACGTAGAAAACCTTTCCCGTGACGGTCTGTACCGTCGTTGTCACTTTGGGCGTTGTCGTTGTGATGGTCGTCCGCGAAATCGTCATTCCGGGCTTGAGATCTTGAATGCCGAGTTGCTGACCATTCACTGTGACCCGAGCACTTGCCGGAACGTTCGGAAAGTGCCGGATCTGACCGGTGGAGTCTTTTACCCAGAGATCATTGCCGGAAACAAGAACGACGGTTCCCGTTTCCACCTTGACCTGTCTCACAACAGGCCCGTTCGTCGCTACTTTGGTAGTCGTCTCTACCTGCGCGTTCGTGGCCGCGGGGGAGGCCAGCAACACCGTGCCTGCCGCCACAGCCAGCAGACTGTGCATGATCGTTCGTGAAGCTTTCATATCAATTCTCCTTGTTGTTTTTTCCCAAGCCTGCGGAAGTGGTTGTGGGTTGATTTCGTGAGCCGGCGGTCGGCCCGTGAGACACGATGGATGCGTGGACAATAAACCGTTGTGGTGCGTCGCCCACAAAATAGAATGGGTAGCACGTGACCAGGGTGAGGGAGGAAGTGGCGCGCGGTTGCAGCACGTTAACGTCAGTTGGACTGACAATCTCGATCTGATCCACGATGTAGGTAACTCGCTCTGTTGTCATCACCAGGTCGATTTGATCTCCAACCGCAATGTCCTTCAATCCTCTGAAGAATCCGTCGCGGTGCCCGGCAATTCCAATATTGCCCGCAACTCCTGGCATCGCGGTGCCCGCAATTCGCCCAACTCCTCGGTTCAGCGTCAGATCGTCCGTCCCCTCAAAGACGGGAACATGAATTTTGACTTTGTCGATCTCAAGCACAGCCACAGGCATGCTTGATGCGATCAGCAAGCTGTCCTTGTAAGCCTGAATGCGTTTCTCCGCCCACAGACTGAAATCGACGTTTCCACTGGAATCGCTGGATTTCGAGGCATCGTTTTTTGGCACGGCGGTAGCTTGCGCATTCGCAAAGCTCCACAATGCAAACCGGGAGGAAATCTTTCCATCGAGAAAGGCCGCTAACCAGATCGCCAGAAGCATTCCCCCGGCTACCAGCAAACATCGCTCGAAAAAAATCGAGGCTGTCTTCAGAGTTCTCAAGAGCTACCTTCTGATCACGGATGAGTAGTATCGGGTGTCAAGGAATTCTTCCAAAAGGTTGCAACCATGAAGGGGAAGTTAGTGAAAACGGTGACACCCCGCAACTGGCAAAAGTGACAGTTGCTGTCGTCAGAGCTTCATCTGAAGGGCATTCCGGCCAATCACCAGCGACCCATCCGTTTCATTCGTGCCCGCAGCGGGGAGGGCAGACCGCCAAAGCATAGTAAAGACAGCCGTAATAAGGTGTGCTTACGATGATTTGCGACGTCTGTTGGAAGCGAATCGATCGCCTTTATTTGCTTTCTGATCCCTAACCGCGCAAGAATAATGGCCTGTCATCAGTGACAGTATCCCCATGATTGGAATCGGCGTTGATTGGTCTGATGGGTAGGCAGCGCCAATGACGCATTGGTGACTATTTTCTCAGCGAAGCAGGGAAGCGAAATCTTGACGAGGCGTTCGATGCAACGAAAATCACGCTCCATCGCGTTAGTTTTATTTCTCACACTCTCAGTTTTGTCGTGGTCCGGATCATTGTTATTCGCGCAGGTTTCGATTCCCACCCCGCAAGAACTGGACCAGCTGCTTGCTCCCGTTGCACTCTACCCAGACTCTCTTCTGGCGCAGATTACAACGGCGTCGACCAATCCACAAGAAATTCTGGATGTATCGAATTGGCTGCAGGCGAATCCCGGTCTACAGGGAGCGGCGCTAACCGACGCTGCAGAGAAGCAGGGATTCGACCCTGCCTTCGTTGCCCTGGTGATGTTCCCCGACGTACTCAACATGATGGCCGAAGACGTCGACGACTTCGCCGCCATCGGTGAGGCGTTTTCTGCCGACCAGGGGGCAGTCAGTGCCTCGATCCAGAGATTGCGAGCCCAGGCTTACGCAGCCGGGACCTTGAAAAGCAACCAGCAGCAGACACTAGAAATTCAACAGGCGGCTGCTCAGCCGATCTATGTGATTCAACCTGCAAACCCGCAGGTCGTCTATGTGCCGATCTACAATCCGACGACCGTATATGTCCGCTCGCCTACCGTTGTCGTCGTCAGTTACGGACCTCCCATCCCGATTGGCATCCTTGTCGTAAGCACCCGGCCGTGGGGATGGATGGGTTGGGGATGGAACTGGTCGTCGCACCGGGCCTATTACAATCACACCATTTGGGTGGGGTGGCGAGCCCCTTATCGTCCGCCGAATTACTGGTACCGTCCGCGCCCGGTCCCCTATTCCGCCAGACCGGGATATGGCGGCAATTGGAACTATCGCCCACCGAACTATCGGCAGCCCACACCTCGTCCTCTTCCGGCAAACCGTCCTGCCTGGGGACCAAATAACCGCCCTGGAAACCAACCTCCCGCAAATCGACCTGGAACTGGGCGGCCGCCTGTGCAGCAACCTAAGCCTGGGAAGCCCGTTCAACCGATCGCAAAGCCTGGTGCAACCCGACCGGGCGGAAATCCACCGGGACAAGCCAGGCCGACGCAGCCCAATGGGAATCGGCCGCCGGTAAACAAGCCTGCTCCTCAGCCGAAGCCAGCGCAGCCGAGTACCAGACCGACACAGCCGAGTACCAGACCGGCACAGCCAAATCCGAAGCCGGGACAGCCAAGCACGAGACCTGCACAGCCCAGTACTAGGCCGGCACAGCCTAGTACGAAGCCGACACAGCCGAGCACCAGGCCGACACAGCCGAACACTAAGCCGGCCCAGCCAAATACAAAGCCGGCACCGAGTAAAAATTCCGGGTCCCGGCCTCCAGCGCAGTCAAAACCTTCCACGAACCCAAATTAGCGATAAAACGGAGCGACCCTGAGCAGACTCGATCTCCGAAAACCGCATCGCGCCGTCTACTTGTGCAACTTAAAGTGGACACGTCCGCGCTTCGCAAAATGTCTGAAGCTTTCGGATGAGCCGCCGGTTACGACCACTGGTCTGTGGACCAAACTGAACGGATGATGGTGAATAGAAACGCTGTGGTAAGCCCGAACAATATCCAACCGCTTAAGGCTTCCAGCGGCCCCATCAGCTGCCATCTAGGTTCCAGGCGAATAGCACTGCCGCCAAAAGTGGTCATTGCGCCCAGCGAGAATTCCATGGCCGCCTTCTGGTCAGAAATCGCGCCGGAAAAAAAGTAGGCGAGAGACCACAACCATGCTTCGAGGCCGTGCGCGGCTGTCGCGCACAGAGCGGGTCCTCCAACGGCGACGATGGGCACCATGTGACGTAAGCTTGCCTTGCCTCTATATTTCAGCAGGAAATGAACGCCAAGGTTGACAAGTCTGAGCACGATTGCATGCAACAGAACTGTAACAAGGATGAGCGGAAGACTCCACATCCAATCCACGCCCCAATGGACGGTAAGGAGATTACTCATACACACACCAAGGGACAAACATGGGTAGTTCTGAGCTCTCGATAACCAGAGCTTCCAATTGGCCAGTGTCCAAGAAATTGCTTTGAGCCGACATTCAAACCCCTCTCATGACCCCAGTTTGCAGCAACGAAGACAGCCGCACGTACAGGGTAGATCCCAGCCGGCCTGCAAAGCAGTTAAGCACACGCACAGACGGCTAGATAACTGTCACTAGTTACAGTCGTGCCATCAACCCGCTCAATGGGCCTTTCCTCAAATCTCTCTAGTTGCGTTTGCCGTTGCCTTAGGCCAGTAGTCGTGAGTGCTTCGCGCTGTCGTCTGCGGTTCAGAGAGCAAGAAGACAAGTATTCGCAAGCAGAAGGGGGGCTATTTTCAGAGCACTGTCAAATGTGACAGTTGTAGCCTCATCGGCACCCTCCTATCGTGGGCTAAACGTCTCTCCCCCCATCGGAAGCGCTTACCACCCGGGATGTTAGAGTCAGGGCACTTGTCGAGATGAGAATCATGCGCGAATGGATTGAAATGTCGTCAGATGGAATCCAGGCGCTGGCGGTAGTGATTATCGTCGTCTCGATCGCTTTTGGTTTCTTGCGTTACCTTCTGAGATTGGCGAAGCGGACTCCACACTCCTACCGCGAATACAAGCGTCTTCTCGCCCGGTCACTGATGTTGGCACTTGAGATTCTTGTTGCGGCAGATGTGATCCGCACGGTGTTGCTGGACCTGACCGCCCAAGGCCTGGAGACACTCGGCGCACTGGTTGTAATCAGAACATTTCTCAGTTGGTCGTTGGTAGTTGAAGCTGAGGGACACTGGCCTTGGCAATCTGCCGTACCCAAAGATCAAATATCGCGCGGGGTCGGCGAAGAAGCCGTTCTCGGTTCGGTGGGGGAACTAGATGAGCCAATATAGAACGCCCTTGGAACGCTCAAATCCTGTAAGTCAGGACCGCGCCATTGTTGGGGGCGTCGCAAGGAAGTGGGATTCAGCTGGGACGGCCCGCCTGCTTTGTCGGCGGGGCGTGAACTTTTAGGGAGAAGCCGAAATGTACCTGCCAAGTTTTCCGAACGTTGACTTGTTCTCTGCAGGCATCAACGCCTTGAACGGTGTGCTCGTTGCTCGCAATCCATCGCACAATCGTGGATATGCAGTTGTCGGCCTGCTCATCATGGGTTTTTTTGGCGGGATTGGCGGCGGTGTTACACGCGATGTCCTGCTGGGTCAGATACCTGCCCCGCTGAAAGACCCAACTTACTTTTTCGTATGCCTTGGGGCGGGACTGCTCGGGCTGGCGATCTATCGCTACGCTGACTCCCGAGAGGAGCGGTTTCGCACCAGAACCTTGGCGTTTTTCAAATCATTCTCATTGCCATGGTTCGCAGTGTTAGGCGCGCATAAGGCCCTCGAGCACGGCCTCGGGTTCTGGGGCGCGATTCTTGTTGGACTAGCGGCCACTACCGCAGGAGGCGTGTTTATCGATCTCTTTTCTGGAGTGACGCCGGAAATAACGCGACCGTCGCAGCATCTGGTCACGACGGCAATCCTCGCGAGTTCGGTCTATACACTGATCGCTATCCACATGCAGAGCAGGACCGCCTTCTTCCCGGTCACGCTTATTTCAGTAGGTGTCGCCTTCATTTTCCGAGTGATTGCTGTTCGAGAACACTGGGGACAAATCGTGCCTTACGACGCGCCTGCCGAGGGGCCGAAAGTGGAGGCATAACCATCCTCTGAAGAGACGAGCAGCCCTTGCTGACCTCGTCGCAATCAGGTGTATCGCAACGAGAAAGGGAGTTAATATGGTTCACATTTGGGATCGAGTTGGAACTCAACTGATCGCACGCGTCAGCGGACCGATGAAGTTCAGGTTGGTGCTGCAGCCGTGCATGGCGGCGTTTTTCGCGATTCGGTCGGGACTGGCGGACGCCAAGACAGGCAAGTCGCCGTATTTTTGGACGATGGTCTCCGACCCTAAAGAGCGCGGGGAACTACTCAAAGACGGCTGGAAGAGCGTGGGCAAAGTATTCATCCTTGCCATCGTGTTGGACGTGATTTATCAGATCATCGAATTGCATTTTGTGTATGTGGGAGAAGCGATCATTGTCGCATTCATTCTTGCCATCCTGCCCTACCTGATCCTTCGTGGAATCGTCACGCGCATTGCGCGACGTAGGATTGCGCCGGTACCGGTCAAGAAACCGGTCTGAGGAGAAAGTTTTATGGATGTTGAGACAGCGACAAAAGACCGGGGAACGGTTCTAGCCGAAGAGCGAACCAATCTGGCCGTGGAGCGATCGGTAATGGCTGCAGAAAGAACGCTCATGGCCTGGATCCGAACAGCAATTTCGATGATCGGATTCGGCTTCACAATCTACAAGTTTTTCCAATACAAGGCCGAAGACATTGCGGCGGGTGTCATCCGTCGCCCAAATGCGCCGCGCAATCTGGGTTTGAGTCTGATTGCGGTGGGGACCCTGGCGCTAGTGGCTGCCGCATGGCAGCACAAAGGCTTTCTGAAGCAGCTAGCGCCTTCTCGAAACAAGCAAACCCTTTCAGTCTCTTTCGTGGTTGCCATGGGCGTCATCCTGATTGGTGTCGTTACTTTTTATGGTGTTCTGTTTCATAGCGGGCCGTTTTAACGAGAAATATCTGGTCTAGACAAGGCGGGATTCGATGTTCGACATCTCCCCTGCCAAATCAGACATCCGCATTAGCGGGCGAAAGCCCATGACTTTGTCTTGGGCGTTGAACTTCCTAGACAGGAATGTTGGAGAAAAATGAGGGCCATCTTGGAGACGCCAGTCGAAACATTGCCAGTAGATCCGCCTGAGTTCTCATTGGTATTGGGCGGCGCCTTGTTTCAGTTGTGTCGGCGCAGCCGCCTGTCGGGTGAAGCTTTGGAGCGGTTATATCGCCAAGCCATATTTTTTACGCTTGTCACTTGGCTACCGTTACTGTTGCTGTCCTTCATTGAGCATCACGCCCTCCGTAGCGCGGGGATTCACGTTCCGTTTCTTCACGACATCGAGGCGAACGTAAGATTTCTCGTCGCACTTCCCGTACTTATCCTTGCGGAGCTGGGAGTTCAGAAACGCATAAGTCCGTTGATCCGGCGGTTCATAGACCGGCGCATCATCGAAGTCAGGGACCTGCCGGCATTCGCAAAGGCAGTCAATTCGGCGCAACGCGTTCGTGACCTTGTTTTTGTGGAAGTGGTAGTGCTGATTTTGGTTTACACGATCGGGCTTTGGGTGTGGCGGAGCCAGATCGCCTGGGGAGATCGCACTTGGTATGCGTTACCGGATGGAACGCATTTGCATCTCACGCTGGCTGGCTACTGGTATGCCTTCGTGAGTATCCCGATTTTTCAGTTCATTTTAATACGCTGGTATTTGCGCCTCGGAATCTGGTTTAGGCTTCTGTGGCAGATTTCAAAATTACGCCTCCGCTTGAGTGCGGCCCACCCAGATCGAGCAGGGGGAATCGGCTTTCTGGGAGGAGGCTCTTTTGCATTTGCGCCGATACTATTTGCCCAGGGCGCATTGCTTTCGGGCTTCATCGCCGATCGGGTTCTAATCGGCAAACAACCTTTGATGGCCTTCAAGTTGGAGGCAATCGGAACCGTAGTCTTCCTGGTTGTGATCATCCTGGGTCCATTGTTGATGTTTACGCCCCAGCTTGCAGGGGCGTTGCGCAAGAGCTCAGCGGAGTATGGGTTGATGGCCAGCAGATTTGTATTGTGCTTTGAAGAAAAATGGTTGCGACACCGTGAATTGGAGCCAGAGGAGTTGCTCAGGAACGAAGACGTCCGGTCGCTCTCTGAACTTTCCAACGTTTATACGAATGTGCGCCAGATGCGCCCGGTCCCATTCTGGACGAATGACATCATTCGCCTTGCGGTTGCGGTTGCCGTTCCTCTCGTACCGCTGTCGCTGACGGTTTTATCGCCCGCGGAATTGCTTAAATTCTTGCTCAAAATTGCCTTCAAATAACCAGCCGCATCCGCCCGAAACGGGAACAGATGTCTTCTCCTTCTTCGCTCGAGTATTTTCGCGGGCGTTCATTTGTTCGATCATCCGGGCAAGGCAGCTCAGTGACTCGGCCAATGCATTCTGGCAGCAGCAGACGCCCGACTCTCAAATCCTGTCGGAGTCATTCTCACGAGCGACATCACGGCCCTTAGGATCACCGCTCACGTATCTCCGGCCAGACAAAACGGCGTCGATAGCCGGCAGCAAATCGCCTTCAGCATGGGTTTTATAGACGTAACCCCATGCACCAAGAGCAATTGCTTCATTCACGAGGACCGCCGTTGTCTCCTGGCTCAAAAAGATGATCTTCGATTTAGGCGCTAGCTCGCGAAGCCGCCGGGCCACTTCCATGCCATTCAGAGAGGGTAGGCCAATGTCGAGCAGAATCAGGTCAGGCTGCAACTTCGCGGCATTCTCAACTGCCTCCAATCCATCGGACACTACGCAAGTAAGAAGTAGTTCCGGACGTTGCACCAATTTGGAACGAACAAAGTTGCGAAACCCCGGGAAATCCTCAACTAACATTACGCGACACGACAACAATTCATTACCAGCTTCCCGCCGTGAGCGGCCAAATTCCACCCCGGCGCAGTGTATGAGTTCAATTGGAAGGTCCGTACTCGGGACCCTCTCTTAGGAGTGGTCGAAAATCTCGTGCAAATTTGGCATCCCAGCTGGCCTGTAAATTTGAGATCGACGCGACCTGCCATCCTTCGCAACAACTGCATGGTCAAAGTTTCAGCAGACCCTAGAAAGCTTAGACGCAGTATCGGAAGAATCGTTTACAACGCAAGCCTCAAGGTCCCTCTACGAAAAACCTGAGCTGTCCTTTTTGCCCTCTTAGCGAATCACGTTTCCCACTCTTGTCCTCATTCAATGCAAAGCGATTGGTCGGCCTGTCAATACTGTCAGTTGATTCCATTCGAGAACTCCCTAGACTCGAAAGCATCAGGAACCTGTGAAAATGAGCCTTGCGAACTTCTTGAACCTCACAAAATCCGCGCGCGACTTGTCTTCTTCGACCCTCAGCCGCATCAGCAGCTCGTTTCGCCGGCGCCAGTCGTCTGGAAACATGCCAGGCGAGCCCTGCAGACACGTCGTGTCGCTTGCTCCTAAGCGACTGATCCAGGCAGCAGTGTTCATCGCTTCCACAAGCATTTTTGCGGGAGCTCAATCCCCGCAATTGTTGCCCGAGATCGATGTCTACCTCAAGATCAATCCTGCGATGCGAGCGTATTTTCAAGCTGAGGGGGATCGCGATGGGGGTGTTCCGATCCAATCAACTTTGGGACCGAGCCTCCAACTGTACCTCAAGCCTCTTCTCAGTTTGAAAAAAGTCACCACCTTTGACCTGGACGACGCAAAGAAGAGGCCCCTGGTTGTAGAGGCTGGATATCGCGTCATAACCGCCCCCAATGAGCCCGTAGAAAACAGATTCATGCCAATCGCGACCTTTGCATTGCCAACAAAGGGTTCGCTGCTGGCAACCGACAGGAATCGCGCAGATCTTGACTGGAAAGCCGGGGTCTTTAGCTGGCGCTATAGGAACAGGCTGCTTGTGCAGAGAACCTTCTCAATCCACTCGTATCATGTGACGCCTTATCTCAGCGCCGAGGTCTACTACACAAGCCAATACTCAAAATGGAGTACAACGCAGCTTGAGGCCGGCGGTCTTTTCTCTATTGGCAGCCACGTTCAGATGGACGCTTATTATGAGCATCAGAACAACACCGGCAAGAAGCCGAATGAGCAGGTTAATGATATCGGCTTGGCCGCGCACCTTTTCTTTTCATTGAAGAGAGCAGGACCAAAGAGTTAACCTGAATGCTCTTCCTCGTTGAAGAATGGTTCAATATCTGGCAATTCTTCTTGAGTAGCCGCTCACAACTCTTCAGAAACACCAATGTCGCTTGAGCGGCGCACGCTAAAGCGACATTCAGTGACTGGCGGAAAATCCAAGTCAGGGTCGCGAGCGAGTCTTCGTTCAACGGACGATTAGTTCCATGGTCGGACGTTGGTCGCCTTGATGTACTGGTTGCCGAAACTCTCGATCTCGTATTGACCACTCTTCTTGTCAAATCTTAACTTGGCTGCGGCCATGATCTGTCCGGTTCCGATGCCTTTGTCGTTGATCTTGACTTGCAGATATCCGAAGGGATAGCTGACAGAACGGCCGCTTCGGTACACCTCAGCGAACGACATCGGACGGGCAGTCACAATGGTGATGATTGTCTCGGTTCCGTGCTGGCGTTTGCGTGCGATGGCAATCTGGGTGCCGGTTGATCCGGTGGGACTGAACCGGCCCTTGTCTTGCTTTTGTAATACGTTTAGCAGCGCATCCTGACCCTTATCCTTCAGGAGAGTAGCGAAACTCTGCAACTCCTCGTCGGTGGTGTAGGCGCTGACGTTGAAATTAAACCCCAGGGTTTTCCCGCCCACCGTGCCGCCCGTGCCGATTGCGACACCAGAGTAAGAGTCTGGCTTTTGCTTATCATTCTGGCCATAGGACACGAGGGAGAACGTAGCGTAAACGACCATTAAAAGCACAGCATATTTCATCAAGCGGCATTTCATTTCCGAGTCTCCTCTTAAAGTGAAGTGGGCGCAGTTGCTTGCCTACGCGATTTCTCCGGATAGACCAAACCTGGCAACGGAACTTAGCCCGAGAAACGATGATTGTCGAATCACCCGTGCACGGATCTACAGTCGCGCAATCAATCTTTGTTGTGCCTTTATTTGCTTGCTCAGCCGCAGGAGTGAGGCACAATTCGGCACTTCTTCGTAAACAGGAGTGTCTGCGATACCGCGTCCAAACGTCTACTGTCAGAACTGACAGTTCATTTAGGAGGCGTAGATTGTTATAAAACACGGGCGACAGATCGTCTGACTTGGAAGCGAAGCGGCCAGTCGAGTTCGCCTTGTCAAACCAGCGAAATGAAGAATGACAAACATGAATATTCATGATCGCCGTCCGTTCTTCTCTTTCTCAGCGTGGGCGGCATGTTTTCTGATCCTTTTGTCGGCGACGTGCTGGGCTAGAGACAAGAAGGACGTTATCGTCTTCGCGAACGGCGACCGGATGACCTGCGAGATCATGCAACTTCAAAAGGGCTACCTGTATGTCCGGCTCGCAAACGGAGAAGGCACCATCTCGGTCGATTGGACCAAGGTCGTCCGAATCGAAAGCCAATACCATTTTATTGTCACCAATGAACGCGGGGAGCGGTTTATCAGCACCCTAAAGAATGTGGCACCCGAAGACGCTCCGGATAAATTCGACGTGCAGGTCACGGGGAGTTCGAAAACCGATTTCATACCGTCGCTCGAAATTGTCGCCCTTCAACAAAGCGACGTTGGCTTCTGGACGAACTTGCACGGTTCCATTGATTCCGGTCTCAACTACACAAAACAGCAAAATCGTGTCCAATACAACTTCGATTCAAGCGTTATTTATGCGAAACCTTTGTGGTCAGCGAGTGCCGATCTCGGTTCCAGCTTCAGCGGCGGGGGATCTGCTGAGAATTTTCGCTTTGACCTCCAAACGAACGTTGCACGGCAACTCCTTTCCCCCCGGAACGTTTACATGGGACTGTTAGGTTTTCAACATCTTGGCGAGCAGGATCTGGATCTGCGTACAACTGTGGGGGGCGCCGTGGGGCACAACTTCCAGATGACGAATAACAGCCTTGTTATGGCATATCTCGGCGCAGACTGGAACAGTGAGCATTATGGGAATGAGGCGACATCGGGACAAACCGGAAACAGCGCCGAAGCGGTCGTCGGTACCGACTTAAGCTTCTTTCGATTCAGGACTACAAATTTCGTTGTGAATACTCAGGTGTACCCCAGCCTCACCGATCTGGGACGAGTGCGCCTGAATTTGAATGCCGCAGTGAAACTGAGACTGGCCAGGCGCCTCTATTGGAGTGTCAGCTACTACCTGAACTACGATAGCCGGCCACCGGAGAATCTAAATCATTCGGACTTTGGAACCGCCGGCAGCATCGGCTGGAAGTTCTGAAGGCCTTGACCAAGGATGGCGCAAGGCTCTCGCTCCAGCTTCTTCGAGCGTTGCGCGGCGGATCCTTAGGCGAAAAAGGCCGCGCGCGTGGGAAAGCGTGGCAGATGCGCTCGTTTCAACTCCTGTTAATGTTGACAGTTTTCATAGATCTTACACGCAGGTAGGATTTGGTGACTGGCCTTTCGCAGTTAAATGCCTATCGGTGTGCACTCCACCTCCAGGAGTTCTCCTGAGCGATCAATGCATCTTAATCTCAGAAGTCACTTCGCAGCAAGACTTGTCCAAAGGAGCTGTCAAATAGGTCTAGCGTTTTGACCCGAAAGTTATCTATCAGAAGAGGACCGTAATGCTGGAAGGCGAGCTCGACAATTCGATTGTTCCTGATACGAGTATTACTGTCCGCCGCCCTCTCAGGATCCAGCGATTGCGCAGGTGTATTGCAGATTGGGCTGAAAAGGCACAAAAACTCCAAAAGCAAGCCCATGTTTTCTACTTTGCGTTCAAACATCCCAAAACGCCGTGGTACGCACGAGTGATTGCCGCCTGCGCGGCGGGCTATCTGCTTAGCCCTATTCAGATTATTCCGAGCTTTATCCCCGTAATCGGATTTATGGATGATCTGGTCGTATTGGTCATCGGATTCAAACTCATTCAAAAGGCCATGCCCCCAGAAGTACTCCGGGAGTGTCGCGACCGTGCTGAAGCTGCCGAGGCGCTAAGGAAAACAGAGGTCAGGTCCCTAACCAGATACGCTGTTTTCCTCGCGATTGCAGTCTTGTGGCTCATTCTTGCGGTCACAGGCAGTCTGCTGGTGGCGAGTCACTTTCGACATAGGTAGATGAGCCAGGCCGCATTCCCTTGATGCATGCAGGGTTAGAAGACAGGCGCGGACGGGACTAATCTGGGGGGAGCATACGAACCCGCGCGAGCGAGGCAAGCACTCGACCTAAACGGCGGATATACTCCAATTCAAGCCCGCTCAACCTGCCTCATTGGCTGTCATTATTGACAGTTCCCAGCGTGGAACGAACGCGTTAGGTTCATCATGAGTGCGACAAATCCCTGTCAGGGACAATGACTCTAACAGACCAAATTTCAAAGTGGCTGCCTATCTTGTTTGGCGTTCCGGAAAGATGCACACATGAGTTTGATGGTTGATGCTAGTCGTCCCCAGAATGCCCCGCCGGGTTTTCACCTGCTGGCAAAGCCAAGCGGGTCAACGTGCAACATTGATTGCACGTATTGTTTTTTCCTGTCTAAAGACGCCCTGTATCCGAACGAGAAGCATCGGATGTCGGACGAAACCCTCGAACTCTACATCCAACAACTGCTGGAGTCGCATCGGACGCCCACGGTGACTGTCGCTTGGCAGGGCGGCGAACCCACGCTCATGAAGGTCGAGTTCTTTCGAAAGGCCATCGAAATGGTCGAGAAGTATCGTCGGCCCGGGCAAACCATTCAAAACACCTTTCAGACCAACGGAATCCTCCTGGATGACGAGTGGTGCGCCTTTTTCAAGGAGAACAATTTTCTCGTCGGCATCAGTTGCGACGGGCCCCGCGAGATCCACAACACGTATCGGCTCGACCGCGGCAAGCGGGGGACCTTCGACAAGGTGATGAAGGGCTGGCGCTACCTGCGCAAGCACGACGTGGACTTCAACGTCCTATGCACGGTGAATGCCGCCAACGAAAAACATGGTCGTGCGGTCTATCGTTTCTTTCGCGACGAGATGGGCGCCAAGTGGGTCCAGTTTATCCCCATTGTCGAACGAGCCAACGCTGACACGATCCAAATCGCAAATCTAGGATGGAGTGAGCAGGCTGGCGGCCAGCGCATGCTTTATACGCAGTCCGGCAACATGGTAACCAACCGGACCGTCGGCAGCAGGCAATACGGCCAGTTTCTCATCGATATCTTCGAGGAGTGGGTTCGCCATGATGTCGGCGAAGTGTTCGTTCAGTTGTTCGATGTAACCCTCGAGGCCTTTTTCGGCCGCCATCTGCTGTGCATCCACGCCCCAACCTGCGGGTACGGACCGGCGCTGGAGTACAACGGTGATCTCTACTCCTGCGACCATTTCGTTGAGTCTAAATTCCTTCTCGGAAATATACATCAGACGACTCTCT
Source organism: Acidobacteriaceae bacterium (assembly GCA_050013455.1). Lineage (GTDB taxonomy): Bacteria > Acidobacteriota > Terriglobia > Terriglobales > Acidobacteriaceae > Granulicella. The sequence continues at coordinate 29,636 of JBEKFF010000002.1, forward strand.
TGGAAATGGTGGCTTCACCTGAGCAGCGCAAGTTCGGTGAGGACAAACGCAACCTACTCACAAAGCAATGCCAGGACTGTAAAGTGAGGCACCTTTGCAACGGTGGCTGCCCCAAGGACCGGTTTGGAGTCTCGCGCGACGGCGAGCCTGGACAGAACTATCTTTGCGAAGGGCTGGAACTGTTCTTCATGCACACGGGTCCGACCATGACGTTGATGGCCCAGTTGATTCAAAAGCGCCGCGCCCCGTCTGAAGTAGTGAGAATCATCGCCGACCGCGACGCCGAGCGGACACCCAATGCGCTCTGCCCCTGCGGCAGCGGTAACAAGTTTCGCAGGTGTCATGGCGACCAAAACCCGGGATCGCCATTCACCAAGTTGGAACTCTCGCCCGCCGAAGCCGAATTGGGAGCGGCGTCGATGGCGCCGCTCCATACTTAGCGCCAACGGGATTTATCCAGCACTTCAGCGCCAATCCCAAGGCAACTCAAACTCACTTCACTAGATGCCCGCCAAAAAGTTAGTGGGCGCGCCAGGCACAGGTGCGCCAAATGAAGCGGGACAGTAAAGTGCTTCCCACAGATAGATACAGACTACCTAGGTCCCTGGCGAGATGACGTGTTGCTGGATGGCATACTGCACCAATCCCGCGTTCGTCTTCACGCGCAACCGTTCCATAACCTTGTACTTATGAAACGCGACGGTGCGAGGAGTCAGCTTGAGGATATAAGCGATTTCCTTCATCGATCGTCCCTCGGCTAACAACTGAAGAACCTCTCGTTGTCGACTTGTGAGAATCTCCTGCCCCATATCCGACACCCGAATCTCGAGGAAAAAGCTATCGGTATCACTTGTGACGAGAGGAGACACGTAGTATTCGCCTTTAAGGACTTCACGAACTGCGGTTATGAGTTCCGTGCCGGCGGAGGTTTTCAGCAGATAGCCGGACGCCCCGCACCGAAATGCCTCAGCTGCGACGCCTAGATCGGGGTTCATCGTCAAGTACACGATCTTCACTGTACGCTGGAGCCGCTTGATTCGCTTGCCTGCCTCCAGCCCATTCATCAGCGGCATTCCAACATCAAGAATGATGACATCCGGCTTGAGCGATGGAACGGATTCCAAAAGGGATTGCCCATCCGTAAAAATGCCGGCTACTTCTAACTCTGGCTCCAGAATTCGCGCACAGGCTTCAGCTACAAAGATATGATCATCGGCGATCAGAACTCGAGGACGATTGGTTTGGCTCAACGTTCCCCCCTATACCGTTTAAGTTTGGGCAAATCTGGCACATGACATGACTGGCACCTGAAGCCGAACGCTTGTGTCCCTAAGTCATTGAGCTGTCGAACCGATCTTCTCAACGTTGAAATGTTCATGAAATCCTATCGACCGGTGCAGCTAATCCGGCAGGATACTAACCGGTTCTGCACGTCCTGGCTCATCATCACCACTCCAGTGAACACGCGGAAGCGACACGAAGCTGGGACGTTCTAAGTGGAATTGGAGTGAATACGATTGCTAGTGATTCCACCCGATTCTCAGGAGCGACATTGCCGCTTGCACGCCAATTCACAATTCCGTCTCAGTGATACTCCTTAATCTATCGCAAATGCTACCGGCTGTGCGTTAGTGCGAAAACTGTCAAAATTGACAGTACGACGGACGGAAGACTTCAGCCGCCATTCGCGCCGTCCAGGTATATGAGAGTACTCCGAATGGCTAACTTCGGAGGACCGGGCTGATAGAGTTTGAATCCCGCTAACGGTACCTATGTCGACTTAAACCGGACGGTACCTCTCCAATTGTGTTCAGAATTCCGAACACGCTGTGGACCCTTCCGTTAACAGATCAGCCTTGCGCTGACAGGCCCCCATCGCGCGGTGATTCTTCCCCCCGAATCCACGACCTTACAGTAACGTCTGTCAGAACCTGAGGGTCGTGAAACTTCAAGTTGAGAGTTAACTTCAACATACCGTTAAAAGTGACAGTAGGCAGGACGGTGAGAAAGTCATAGCTTGGTCATCAGACGTTGCACTTCCATCGCGTGCGCGATCGTGGAGTTACGGCGGAGCGCCTTCCAGGGCGAACGCACGAACTGGGGTAGACCAATGTCACCAGCACGGATTCTGTTAGCCGACGACAATCAAAATTTCTTGCATCACGTCGTCGAATTGCTTGAGAGCAACTATCAGGTCATTGGAACGGTCGTGGATGGCGGCTCTGTTTGCGCTGAGGTCTCGAGACTTCGACCGGATCTAATGGTTTTGGACATTTCCATGGGACAGCACAGCGGCATCGAGATCGCCCGGCAATTGCGTCGAGAGGGTTACGCAGGTCAAATCGTATTCTTGTCTGTTCATGAAGACCCTGACTTCATTGGCGCGGCAATTGGCGCAGGCGGGCGAGGGTACGTGTTCAAATCTCGAATGAATACCGATCTCGGATTGGCTTTGAGTTCTGTGCTGTCAAGCCAGATCTTTATTTCCCCCCAGGGGCAGCATCCGTAGATTCTTTTACTTGAGGCTATGAAAAGGCCAGGGCTGAGGATTGACTCGTGCGTCATCCTTATCCATCGAGGTTAGTATCGTGACGCCCGCACAAACGCCATCCCGGTGTTATGGGATGGCGTTTGTACGTACGAATCGGTCGCAGACATCGGTGCAAATTCAGCAACCACCGTTACTGATTAGTTGTGCTGGTAATTGGAATTCTGGATGGCAATGTTCAGTTGCTTACTCACGCCATTCATATCCATGCTGGATACATGATTTGGCCCACCCGGAATCTGGCTAAACTGAACCGACAAGGTCATGGCGTCCGAGGGCCCGGACAGGTAAGAAGCTATTTGGATCCCAAGGAGCGCCTTCTGGACCTTATCGAACACCAGCGTCATGGAATCCTCGGGTTTCAGATAGTTGTGAACCACCAGCTGCACTGCATTTGGGTTTCCAGGGACTGCTCCCAAGGTGATGTTCCCTTGCGCATAGGCCTGCTCCAAGAGGGCGCCGTCGGGTGGAACATATTGCTGCGCTAGGGCCTTCATCGAGTTTGCATAGTCCGTGTATTCGTCCGTCTTATTCGCCACCACGCGTTGTTTCAGACGCCCTCCGCTTGGAGGAGCAGGCGGTGGGTCCAGAGAAGTCTTCTGAGGCGTACCATCCGGGCCAAGACGCACCTGGTTGTGCTCAACTTTCTTCACGTCACCCTTCAGGCTGATGGTCACCTGTTCGGTCCAGTTGAAGGACATCAGGGCTTGCTTGTTTTGGGCCGAGGCGGCCTTCACTTCTGCCACACGCTGCTGTAGTTCGGGGCTCTGCGCATTGGCATTTTCAACAAAACTTGCGAATGCTCCAAAAACCAGCAGTGACGTTAGTACTGTGCTCATACTGAGCGTCGTTGTCCTGTTCATATGTCCTCTCTCCACCCTGAAATCCTCCACCTAACCCGGACACTTTCATCCGACCTTCTCAGACAATCCCAATAAGGTGTCAGCGGTTCATCCGTAAGTGAATCACGCGAGGCTCGCTCGGGGTACTGGCAATAGTTACAGGCCGTTAGAATTCACGAAAACTCTCCTCGGCGACGTTGCGGGCGGTGCACCTGGTATCTCTCCGAGTACAACGGCTGTATCTTTTGACAGTTTCCACAATGCCAAAGCTGCCGGTAGCCTGCAACCAGAAACAAATGACCATCGATGAGCCGACAAACCCCTCTTCAACGTGGGGGGCGACGAAGACCTCATTCGCCATGGCGTCCAAAGGTTCGTCTGGATTACCTGCGTCGTCGCTCTCGCAGGTCCATTGCCCGTTATGCTGAATCAAGGTGGCCCCGAAACCGGTGTGCATGGTTCACCCAGGAGGCTACGTCTCGAAGACAAGCCGATCATGACGACTAAGAATCATTACGAGCCGCAATTGGCGGGGCTTGGGGCTTCCCCTGAAGTCCAGGATTTCTACGATCGCTATCCCTACCCTCGGCCTGTCGATAACCTCCAGAATTATGGCAGCCACTGGGATGATCACCAGAGACGCGTAGCCGACTTTCACCTGTTCTGGCCTGCTCAGACTTACAGGGAAGACTATTCGATCCTCATTGCCGGCTGCGGCACCTCCCAGGCCGCCAAGTACGCCATCCGGTGGCCGCGCGCCCGGATCACCGGAATTGATTTCAGCTCAACTAGTTTGCGCAAGACCGAAGAGCTCAAGCGAAAACACAATCTAACAAACCTTCACTTGCAGCAACTTCCTGTCGAGAGGGCTGGAGAGTTAGGCAACCGTTTCGATCAGATTATTTGTACCGGGGTTCTCCACCATCTCGTCGAACCGGACGCGGGCCTGAGCGCATTGCGCAGTGTCCTCAAACCAGACGGAGCGATGCATCTCATGGTATACGCTCCATATGGCCGAGCCGGCATATACATGCTGCAGGATTTCTGCAGGCGTCTTGATATTTCCGCATCGGATGATGCCATTCGGGATCTGATGACTGCGCTCAGAGCTCTGCCTCCCGGTCATCCCATGGAAACCATCTTGCGCACGGCGCCCGATTTCGGCGACCAGGCAGAGCTGGCCGATGCCCTGCTGCATCCCCAGGACAGAGCGTATTCGGTGCCGGAATTGTTTGAGTTTCTCCAAAGGGCTGGCCTTGCGTTTGGCCGCTGGACGCGTCAGGCGCCTTACTCTGCAAGGTGTGGGGTCATCGCCGGCCTTCCACAGGCGCCGCGGTTAGAGAGCATCACTTTGGAGCAGCAGTTCGCCGCCGTAGAACTCTTTCGGGGTACGATGGTCCGCCATAGTGCCGTCGTCTATCACAACGACAGTTCAGCCCAACTCCACCAGATAGATTTCGCGCACGACGGCTGGCTTGATTATGTGCCGATCCGGATGGCTGATACGGTGTGCGTGCTCGAAAGGATTCCACCTGGAGCTGCGGCCGTCCTAATCAATCGTGGCCACACGTTCCGGGACATATTCCTGCCGGTTAACGTTATCCAGAAGCGATTCTTTGACGCGATCGATGGAAAGCGCTCCATCGCTGAAATCGTTCACGTTGTCGCTCCCTCCCCGGAGGAAACTGGCATTGCCGACCACGCCCGCGATTTCTTTAACCAGCTTTGGTGGCAGGACCAGGTTCTCTTTGACACATCCCAGCTGTCAAAGCGATCCAGGTACCTGGAATGATCGCATGCTGTTCTTTTTAGCAGTAGTCGCGGCTAAACAGCGCAATTACTCTTCCTGTTAGGTGAAATGCCGATATTGAAGATGACGTTGTAAAAATCCAACAGCTGGAGCGTCGTCTGAATCTTTCAGTCGATGTGGAACTTGCTGTCGAGCTTCTGCCTCAGTTGATCATGCCGACAGGTCGATCTCGGGTGACAAGTAGCTGCAAGACGTTTAGCCCGCAACGAATTGCACGCGGGGAAGCGGCCGATAGCTGAACCCCGATTTATAGACGCACACGCTGACCGGTTGAATCGACTAGGCCCTGATCTCGCAAAGCCGGTCGAAGGAGTACGAAATGAGTCCCGTAACGTCGCCGCGGGTCCTTATCGCAAGTGATCAAATTCGCCTCTCTGAGGAGTACGCAAGGCTTCTGCAGCCTGAGTTTCAGGTTGTTAGCATCGTCGTGGACGAACCGGCCCTCATGGTCGCAGTCCGAGAACTTAAACCTGACGTCATCATCCTTGATCTGGGCGATAGTTGGGCCAACCATCTGGAGACTCGTGCGCGCCTCAAAAAGCTGACTCGAATGGTCCGGATCGTCTACATCACGACCGCGATCGATGCTGATATCGCCGCCGACGCAGCTCGGGGCGGAGTACCCGGGTATTTGCGAAGATCGCTTGACGACGCGAACCTCGTGAGTGCCGTCCGCGAAGTGTTGAAGGGCAAGCGCTACCTCTCCGCATCGATCCTGCACGCCATCGAAGGTCTAGCCCCCGAACTCACCGAATCGCATCTCAGCCGGAAAACTCTCACCGATCGAGAGCTCGAAGTCCTCAAGTTTTTAGCGGAGGGAAGGACCATGAAAGAAATCGCATACATTCTCATGCTGACTCCCCGCACGGTAGCATTTCACAAGTACAAGCTGATGGAACGGCTTGGCCTGGAAACAAATGCTGATCTTGTTCAATATGCAATTCAGGAGCATATTCTAACGCCACGGTCCTAGCGATCTCCTGCCGGAGATGTCGACCGAAAGAACCGATGGGGCTATCGTGCTGATTAAGTGGGATTGTTCAGCTTAGGATCAACTGCGAACAAAGTCCGCGGCTGGCGTGGCGCACCGAGGCCCTGGCGGTCTTCTTTGAACGCTTCCGCTCGTTCCTCGTTGGTTCGATAGGAAGACAAAATCGTGGCTTTTACCCGTGCTTGCCACGAGGTTAGTCCGGCTTGCCTTTCTTCCGGCAGCGCAATCTTCAGGTCGGCGAGTAACGCATTCATGCGACGCATCACTTGAATACTCCCGGCCCCGTATGCACATATCTCGTCGAACGCAAGGCAAAGAAGATCGTCCCACCTTAGAAATGGAACTAACAATCTTGTGTTCCCTGCGCGGTCGGGGTACGTTCCGATCTCAAGGCGGCGCATTCCAAGGCGAAGCAACAGATCCTGGATCTGGTCCAAACTTTGTACTGCCGTTGTTGGATCGTTGATTGCAGCGGACAAGGCCCTGATTGCGATATCTACCAGGATTCTGATCGCATACTTTGGATCCTGTTCGAAAGTTCGTTCTTCGCCCAATTCAACGGCGTTCAGCAACTTCCGTTCATCGATCTTCACGTGGGCGCCGTAAACCTGCAGCAGCCGGGTCATTTCCACAACCGTGTCTCCGACTGACGCAATCATTTCGATGACACCGTCAGATGCACTCGCCAGATTCACCAATGTGTCGACGTGTATCACCTGCACGTAGAGCGGATTTCCGTGGTGGACCAGTATCTGTGTCGGAGTGGTTGAATCGTGAGGTGTGGTTTCTCGTTCATTTGAAGGCGCACCCAAGGGCGGATAAGTAGCCTCCACCACTTTGCGCCCGTGGTTCCCCACAAAGACAAGCATTTGATTTACCTGCAGCCTCTGAATGCGCTGCACGAGAGCAACAAACATCGCCACACTTGCCGCGAGCAGGACCACAACGAGCCACAGGCTCAGAAAGGGCACTTTCCCCGAACTATTACGGTCGACGCCGGTGAGAGCCGCAATCGCATACAGAAAGGTCGCGATAAATGTCCCAAGCCCGTGGGACATAACCGGATCCCGAGCCATCCACCACACGATGCGCGGTGAATAGGCGGTGGCGCTGAACTGGATCATCACGAACGCCAGTGAAAACACGATGCCCGTGAGCGAGATCATACCGGAAGCGATGGAGGCGTAGACAGCGGTTGCGGCTGATGTGCTGATTGGCGAGACAAGGTCTGAAAAGTACCGGGTTTCTAATCGTGGAAGCGTCATGCCGAGCGCAATCGCTGCGGCGGCATACAAAGCGGGTATTCCCCACGAACTGAGCGTGCGGATTCGATTTGTCACCAGCATAATGCGGCACGCATTCTGATCGGGCATGAACAGGGAAGCGCGTCCAGCCTAATAGTTTTTCATCGAATTTGTCACTGGCAATTCTGACAGGCACGGGGCCCGCGAGAAGTTACGGATCTCCAGAAATTCTATGTTGGCGGTGCGTGGACTTCAGGGGAAGGGTCCGCGCCTGACGGTGGCCTGTCGAAACTGACAGCATACAGGGGCTGAAGGCAGTCGTAGCCTTACGAAAGTTTCACATTTCTGACTAGGCTTCAACGATTGCGCAGCGAACGTGCGTCTGCTGTGCTTCGGTATCCGAGCCGTGTAAAGTTCGGGAACTTCGAGATGCAAGAAAAGATCGGAGAGAATCATGAAGTTGTCAAAGGCAGAAGGGCTTGTTTTTGCCGTTGTGGGGCTATTGTCACTGTCAGCGCTGCAGATGGTTGCACAGGAAAAGCCGCCGGTTGAAGTGGCTGGCGCTGAGGTCGCAACGGATAAAACTCCGGCAGCAGCGTCGAGCGCTGAGGAATTAAGAAAAGAGTCACAGAACCCAATCGCGAACCTTATTAGCGTCCCCGTTCAGGAGAATGCGAACTTCGACATTTTTCCAGGTAACCGCGTGCAGAATGTTGTGAACGTTCAGCCCGTCATTCCGTTCAGCGTGTCGAAAAACTGGAACCTGATCACTCGGTGGATTACGCCGATCGTCTATCAGCCGATCCCTGTCGCGCAGTCGGATGCCCCCCCGGTCCTAACTACCGGGGTGAGCGGCCTTGGTGACATAAATCCATCCTTTTTGTTCTCGCCGAAAAAGAGCAAGGTGATCTGGGGTGTCGGACCAACGTTTGTGTTTCCCACGGCGACGAATACAACGTATCTCGGACAAGGCAAGCTCAGCATGGGTCCGTCCGTGGTAGTGCTAAGCCAACCGCCGCATTTCACACTTGGGTTTCTCACGAATAACTACTGGTCGGTGGCCGGCCACTCTGATCGAGATAAGCCCGCCGTGAACCAGTTCTTGCTGCAGTGGTTTGTCAACTACAACATGAAGAAGGGCTGGTACCTGAAGACGGCGCCCATTGTCACTTCCAACTGGAGAGCCCCAGGCGGCAGCCGGTGGAACGTTCCCAATGGCGGTGGCTTTGGACGAATCATGAAGCTTGGATTCCAGCCAGTAAACCTGTCCGCCGAATTTTACGCCAACTCTATCCATCCCACCGGCACTTCGTCCTGGACCGCTCGGTTCAGCTTGACCTTGCTCTTCCCGAAGCTAACGCCGCAGATGGAGAAGATGATGCTACAGCAAAAGCTAAAGCAGATGGACGAAACACCGCAACAGCCAAAGAACTAGCGGGCTCATGGGATGAGCGAAAAGTAAACCCCAAGTCTGCGGGATGAGGTGTGAACGTCATGTACGCTCCCGTGAATCGACAGTCATAGCGCACTTACAGGCTTCCTCACCATCAGGGTGTTATCCAGGTAGTAGTAGCGCGCCAATTCGAATTGACAATTTATGCTGTCGATGGTCATGGATGCCTGATTTTGCGCTGCTTCAATTCCCTTCAGTCGGACAGTGGCCGCGGCAAGTCTTTCTTCGTATGCGCGCGTTGACCAATTCGAGACCTTCTGAAGCCTAATGACTTATCGACACAATTATTTCTTACCGATGACGATGAGCACAGGGTTTGCAGTTCCACACATTCCGTAGGCCTCACCCGAATGACAGGCACTCACAGAGTACTTGAAGCATCCCGTCCTCTTAGCGACGACCGGAACAGAGCGGGCGGATCCCCCCCGGATAGCCCCGGCCGGATCGAACGGTGATAACGGTCCCAAATCGACTACAAACCCATCACCCTTGTCGGTGCTCTTCCATGTAACGGTGGTCCCGACGCTCACACAGAACAGGGAATTGCCCTTTGCGTTCGGGATGCTGGGAGTCGAGGACGCGGAATCACTGGTCCGCTTCACATCCACGCTGCACGGATTGGAAGCGGATCCGCATGTGTTGGCGCCTGTGCACATCTGAGCCGGACTCGGCTCTGCGCAAGCATCCTTGCTGTTTTGAGCAGCCGCGTTGCCCGACAGCAATGAGAGGGTAATCACCGGCGCAGACAAGCTAAGTACGAAACTTCGTTGGATCTTCATAGTGCCTCGCAATTCGACGCTCAAGGGCTATTGCCGCGAGACGAAATAGTCTATGGCGTCAGTCAGGATTTATGGAAGACAACTTATTGAACGCGAAAGCGGCCTTAATTGACGCCAGGCGTTCCCGCCCAGTCGAGTAAATCGACCAGTTTCCAGGGGTTCTGCGTGAGATCCCATTGCAGTTGGCCCTGCTTATCCAGCACCAGTTCGGCAGCGGGGTATAAGGTTCCTGTGCTTTTGCTCTTGTCCTGATCGTTGATTTCGAGGATGCCCGCGGTGAGATTGAACGACTGCGATTGCGTGTCAAAGAAGGCTTCGCCGAACCGAATCTGGCGATTTGTCACGAAGACAATCTTTCGGCCTGTAGGCGTCGGAGTCATCTTGATAAAGGAGCAGTCGTAGCCCAGCGTTCCGGTAATCTCAACGTGACCTACGGCCTTCATCTTTTGAAGCGCGTTCGACAATCCCTGGCCCTGGCCCTTGTTGAACGCGTCGACCAGGATCTGCCTGTCCGCCTGAGTTGAGTACTCATAGATGTTCAGGGTCACTCCGATATTTTGACCCAGTTGAGTTCCCGTTCCCATCGCTTGAGCTTCAATCGTTTCAGTCTTTGTTCCCGCGGATACAGGCGAGGCGGAAACGATGAACAATCCGGCCAGAAGCCCAGCACCAATCACGACCTTTGCGAGTCTCAATTGTCCTTGCATTTTTCTTCTCCAGTCTGTGGCTCTGAATAGCGTTATTCATTTGAGCGGATTCACTTTCGCATCGAGCCGGTCCCAGTCACGCTTGTCAAAAGTGCTGGAGCGAACTCACATCGGCAGTATCATGGATCGTTAAATTGCAGTACAACTGTCAGATGTGACAGCGTGGTAAAGAATCCTCGCTCACGTTCAGGCCGCTTCGACTGGTAGTTCTGACAGATGTGGAGCCGTTTCGAAGGCTGTAGAGTGTGCTTCAGGAAAACTCTGCTTTTCGGTCCTTTGGCATTATTCTGAGTTCGAGGGCATGGCGATCGGCCCGGAAAATGGGCGTAATGTGCCATTTCGGTGAGCGAACAAGGACGGCACGACGGGAGAATCAGAGATGCTGCTAGCCCTAAAAGTCAAAACCAAGCCGCCGCTGGACAGCCTTCCCTTGAGACGCAGCCGGCGCCCACTTCGCGCGATGAAAGAACTTCGCTGGACGGCAGGACAGCTTTGAAGCGCAGAACATGATCCACCGGAGGACAAGATTATGTCGAAGGCAAGACCAACTATTGGAATCGACGGGCGTCCGCTTCCGATTCTTCCGCCCGAGCGAGACGCCCGCGTTTGGGCCAAGCTCGTCCGCGTCATGTTTTACACCCCTGGCTTTCTAGCGATGCTGCTACTCAAGGCAGGGGAGCCGGAGAGCTTTGGTATCACCGTCGAATTGCTGATGCTTTCAAGCGCGGCGGCAATCGTGGGTGGACTGTTCATCGGCACGCAACAGTCTGGCGAGGGAGCCGATCCAACGTCAAAAATCGGTACCTGGAGTGGGTCACTAGTGCTCGAGCTTCTGGCCGTGGTGCCTCTACTGTGTGCAATCCCGGCATTATTCCATCAACTAGCTCATAGCCGGCTGCTCCACGCGGTAGCGCCGGCTACCGTTGACCCGACCTTGGGCGCATCGGAACTGCTGCCGATGGTTGCAATCCTGCCATTCATGCTTTATCAACTCGGTGGGTTCGGGACTTTGGATTACGTTGTGTCGAAACCGGTGAACTGGGTAATCAACATCGGAATTTTCGGGTTGATCGTCGCAGGCTACATCGCCAACCGCGAAGGATCATTCGCCATTGAGAGGCACCTTTACGGGGGCCTGGTCCTGGCAATGGCGGCGACTGTGTTCTATGGAGTGCTGAAACTGCGTCAGATGCAGACGGCCTTCGATGCGCAATGCCCGACGAAGCCTCCCAAGGAGTAGGCAGGAAGGGGATTCAAGTATGCATGGGACTGCGCCGTGACTCGCGACCGTTGACAGGAGGCTTTTGTGTTAATCGATTGTGTCGCCGAATAAAAGACGCTGAGGAAGATTCTTAATCCCATCCCGATCAATACTGATGATGCGGTCGTAAAGCTCTTCTGGCCAGGGTTCGTAGGGCGGCTCGTGTCCCAGTTCGCGGATCAATTTGGGTATCATGCCATGATGCCAGCACATCAAAACTATTTTGCCCTCAAACTCCTTTTTGCGTAAGTCTTTGACCAGTTTCTTGATGTCTCGATCGGCGTAGTCTGTTCTGACATCAATGGCGAGTTTATCTGCCGTTGGCCGAATGGTCTGGTAGGGCCGGGCGGAATGCCTTGTTGAAGTGGAGGCAAACACGAAATGGGGCTTAACGATCTGAGGGAGCAACTTCGAGAGCCCAACGGCACGCATTCTTCCGCGCAACGCTAGATGAGGTAACCGAGAAGCTGGTTTCTCTGCGTGCCTGACAATAACGATTCGCGCCGGTCCCTTGCCCATGAAAACTTGCCGCCCTTTAAAAAGGATGCAAACAAATGCTGCTAGCGTCGGTGTCACGCAGGTTCAATCTGATAGCCACCGACCTCTAGAATCTATGAGTTCACCACGACCCTCGCTGATTGGAAACTGTTATTTCTAACAGGTCTCTTCCAGTATCTTCAAACTTAGGATCTAAACGATGCAAGCTCATTGTGCGAGATCGATCCGGAGTGGCTGGAAACGGGCAGTCCCGTCCATAATTGTGTTGCTTTTGTCCTCCGCTTTACACGCTGAAGAAACGTGTCCCGTCGAGATCAAGCTTCTGCTGTTACCTTCGACCATCAAGTCTGTCATGGCTTCTATGAGCTTCGGAAAGCAGACGACTAGCGAAATCTATTTCTTCGACACAGACAATCTCAGTCTTCTCAACCAGGGCGTGATTGTGCGAGTCAGGCAGGGCGCCAAAAATGACCTCACGGTAAAAGTACGCTTGCCAAAAGGTAACAATCAGATTGAAAGCTCAAAGCTACGTGAGCACTTTGGGTGCGAGGTAGATCGGACGGAAGCGGGAGCGAACACCTCTTACTCGGTTGGGCAGCGCTACAAGGATCGCCTGGTACCTGAAGCCGGTGGCGACCTATTCCGAGCTCTCAGCTCTCGACAACGGCAACTCTTAGGAGAGGCGCATGTTTCGATTGTCTGGTCCCAGGTGAGAAGAATGTCCGGCATCCGCTCAACCACGTGGGAGACTCCATTTGAGTCTCCCTTTCGCAAACTCACGCTGGAATATTGGGAATTTCCCGAAGGCAGCATTCTCGAATTGTCTGCAAGGAACTCGGCCAGTGAATGGGAATTGAAGTCTGCGGACCTGCAACGGTTAGCGAAATTGAAAGGGCTGTCATTAAGCGCCAATCAGGAGACGAAAACGAGCACGGTACTTAGGGGGCTGAAGCGCGACGCATCGCCGCCCGAATGACATGACTCAACCTCCCTCAATAGCGGCGGATCGAGCCGTTCTATACTGGCCGAGAACCGCCTTACCTTCCTCGGAGATATGAGTGTTCGGAGCCGGCCGAACGGCCGTGCTTGGCCTGGCGGGCGCGGCACCATCGCTGGAAGCACTTCGAGCGGCAGCGCGACCGTGGAGTTCAGTTCCTCGATCGCGCCCTGGTTGCCGCCTACCGTAAGGCAATCGTCGTTGGCAGCGCGATGGCAACCTGTCGCGGGCTTTCACGCCAAAGCCCTTCCCACGCGAAGGGAGATGTTCGGGCTGGTGGCGTGATATTTATTGGCAAACGATGGCCATTAAAGGGGGGATTCCGTTTGATAGAGCGTGATAAGATCGTGGCTCAATATGCTAATACAAAAGAAGATTTGTGTCATCGGCGAATTCGGCGTCGGCAAGACGAGTCTTATCTCCCGGTATGTGGACAGCATTTTTTCCGAGAAGTACCATACAACGGTCGGCGTAAAGATTGATAAGAAGCAGTGCCATGTTGGGGATGCCCTGGTCAATCTCGTAATATGGGATCTCGCAGGCGAATCTCATCTGCGGACGTTGAAGCCCGCACAGGTTCGCGGGGCCTCGGGCTTTCTTTTGGTGGCCGATGGAACGCGCGCGGATACGATTGATATCGCGATCGCGCTGCAGAGAAAAGTTACCGAAATTTTAGGGCCGGTTCCGTTTATTTTTGCAGTCAACAAGCAAGATCTTGTCGAGCAGTGGTGTGCGGGGCCGGAGGTCGCAGATACGCTTCGTGAGCGTGGCTGGGACGTTCGTTATTCCAGCGCGAAGACAGGGGCGGGCGTGGAGGAGATGTTTCTGGATCTGGCAAGCAGGTTGATTGACAGTGAGGGAGCGACCAATGCTGAATCCTGACTTGGACGCTGACGACACTAGCTCGGCGGATTCGGGCTTCCCGCCGCCGGACAGTGTGGTCTTTGAATCGATCGCCGGAGAGCTGCGTCAATCGACCGTCTCACCCGAGTGGCTTGATCGCGTGAAGTTTGCGGATGGAAGTGCATCCTCCATCACGGATCATCTGCCCTATCTAGAGAGCTTTCTGCCGGACGCAATGCACTTCTGGGATCACGCTCGCGATGGCGAACTGGTATCGGATTTCTGGACGCAAACAGATCCCTCCGGAGGCAAGATTCACCTGCTGGCCTGTGCGCTGGCCGTTGAGGGAAAAAGGCTGCTACTGATTCGCTCCGTGGACGATCTCTATCACGAGAGCGAACACGCCCAGCAACGCGCTCATGCCTCCGTGAAACGGTTAAAGCTCGCTGCGCTGTGGCAGCGCGGGCTTGAGAAGTTAGGAAGCTCACCGAAGGGTTCTGAACCGAGGTCAAGCGAAACTGAGACTAAGGATGCTCTGACGGGCATAAGCAACCGCCAGCGTTTTGAAGAACTGTTCGAGCGAGAGTTGCTATTGGCGAACGAACAAGATGAGCCACTCTCCCTCCTTTACCTGGACATCGATCAGTTCCAATTGATGAATGATCAATATGGGCGTACGGCGGGGGATGCTTACCTACGCTCCGTAGGGCAGCTTATCGAGGGCGTCCTGGGCAAGCCGAAGGATTTAGCGGCAAGGGTGGGGGGCGAAGAGTTTGCAACGCTGCTTCCGGGTACGGATGGCACCGAAGCTGTTCGACTCGCGCATACTCTCGGCGGTATGATTCGGAGCCTGAGGGTGCCCGATCCAACTTCACGGGGACTGTTGAGTGCCACGGCCTCCATCGGCGTGTTTACTCGCCCCTCCAAGAGCGAGGAGACGACGGCTCAAATGTTAGGAGCCGCAACGAGTGCTGTGCGCGAGGCCAAGCGTAATGGCGGTGACCGAATCGTTATTGGCGACCATCCGATCTGATGCGTTTCTGGGGCTCTGGGAAGTGAATTGGAACCGACTGTGCTGAGGTGGTTACTTTGTCGTGAAAGGATCATTCTATGTCCAGCGTCAATGAAGAAACAGAGGTTGGTCCCGTTGAGAGCCAGATGACCGCTGCAGCGGAAGCGCCGGCTGAGAGTGGGGCCAGCGTTGATAAGATTCGGGACATCATCTTTGGGTCGCAGATAAAGAATTACGAGGCACGCTTTGCGCGCTTGGAGCAAGACCTCGTTCGCGAAACTGTCGAACTGAAGGACTTGATGCGTAAGCGGTTTGAGTCGATCGAATCATTTTTCAAGACGGAGTCCGAGGCGATGGCAGCGCGACTGCGTACCGAAAAAGAAGAGCGCGCGACCCAGGTCGCAAATGTCCAACGAGAGACAAAAGAGGCTCATGGCGGCCTTGCGAACCACGTCAACAATGTTGAAGCGGCGATGAACGAAGGCCACAGCTCGCTCCGGCAGGAACTGATGACGGAGTCCAGAAAACTTCTGGAGGAGATCGATCAGCGCTACGACAGCATCCGCTCGCTGATGGAGGCGCGTGTATTGGAGCTGCGAACGCAGAAGGTGGATCGAGCGCACTTGTCCGACTTGTTTCGCGTGATTTCGGCGCACCTGGATGATAAGGATCAGAATGCTGCGTCAGAGTAGCTGACGAGGTGTGCATGGAAGCGAAGAGCGCATTGGACGAGCAGCAAGCTGATTTGACCCCGGATAGAGAGTTTATCGAGTTGCGCGAACTTCTGCTTGGCGATCAGATGCAGAAGGTGGAGGAACTTCGCAACCGACTCGATGACCAGAGTGTGCGCGCTGGAGAGGTGAGCAAGATCTTGGCGCAAGCGCTTTCTCTGTCGATTCAGCGCGACCAAAGGATATCCAACACATTGCATCCGGTGATTCAACACTCCTTGCGCACATCCGTTGAGAGAGAGCCGGAGATTCTGGCTACCGCGCTGTTCCCCATTGTTGGGCAAGCCGTACGCAAAGCGGTGGCACATGCGGTGGAGCAGCTGCTTGATTCTCTCAACGCGATATTTGAAGATGGATTTTCGTTCAAGCGCTGGGGCTGGCGGCTTGAAGCCATGCGCACCGGCAAGAGCTTTGCCGAAATAGCGCTGGCACGCAGCCGTTCTTATCGCGTCGAGCAGATCTATCTCATCCATCGAAAAACAGGCATGCTGCTTGCCCAGGCCAGCAGGAATACAGGTCTGATGGAGGACGCTGATCTTGTTGTTGGCATGTTGACTGCGTTGCAGGATTTCGCGCGGGACTCGTTCACAAGCACCAAGCAGGACGATCTTGAGGTCCTGCAGATTGGCGAGTTCAAGGTGTGGCTTCTCCATGGACCGCTGGCGATTCTTGCGATCGTTGTGCGGGGGCGGCTGCCGCAAGAGTTGCAGCTAAGATTCGCGGCCAAAGTGGAGCAGATCCATAAGGACTTTCATACTGGCCTTGTGTCGTTCGAGAAGGATGGAAGGCCTATTCCCGGGATTGACGAGGGACTGAGTGGATTGCTGCTTGGACAGGGGGCTGCTGAGTCGCGATCCAATACCAAGCTGAAGATTGTCGCAGGTGTTTTCTTTGCGTTGCTTCTCTGCGGCGCGCTCTTTCGTGTCCGACAGGACATGCGCTGGAACGGTTATGTGAATAAACTCCGTCAGCAGCCGGGGATTGTGGTCGTCGACGCCCGGCGCGGATGGAAGAGCCTAACCGTCGTGGGGATGCGGGATCCTCTGGCGATCGAGCCCCGTGCCCTGCTGTCTGAGTTCCATCTACGTGAAGATCAAGTGACTGGAAGGTGGGAGGAGTATCTATCGCTGGATTCGCGTTTGGCGGATGTGCGAAGGATGAATGCTGAGAGCGACTTTGTGCAGGACGCAGTGATTCACTTTGAGGTGAATAGCACGCAGATCACGCTGGATGAGCTGCGGAGGGTCGACGAGTTGAGCGGACAGATTCAGCGGCTGATTAAGGATGCGAACGCGCGGGGTATGGCAGTGCGCTTTGAGGTTGTTGGGCATACAGACCACACAGGCGTTGAAGGGCATAATGCGGAGCTTAGCCAGCAGCGGGCCGCTACCGTGATCCGGCTTCTGGAAGAGCGCGGAATTGATCCTGCCATGCTTTCAGGTAAGGGTGTTGCGGATAGTCAACCGGAGCACGATGGGACGGACCTCTATGAGCAGGCCCTGGATCGTCGGGTGACGTTTCTAGTACGTGCAGTACCCCGCAGTTCAAACGGCAACTAGGTCCTGCGCGGCCGGCGGAATTAGGTGAAGGTGGCGAGTTTAGAAGGCGAGCAGCACGGGTTATGGCTTCGAGCGATCGGCGCGTGTTGGTTTCCAGTCCATGATTCCCAGTGTAGACCTTCGCCGGGTTGGGCTCTGAATTTCCGGCAGCGCATCCTTTGCTCTTTGGCCGCAATGACGTGCGTCTGATCTATGTGGCAAACCTATGTATCGCTGCCCACACATCATTCGGTAATCTCGTTGTCAGAAGCCGCGCGGCTGGTGCTCGACAGCCGGGTGGTGGCATATCGTGATCCCACGGCTGTCGCTATTGAGTCTTCCAGCGGGAAGAAAGTGCCGCCAGCTTTTCATCCAAGGACAATGTGGGCGCAGCGTGAGGACTTGGGCGCGCCCTACCGGGTTGAATCGAGCGCTCGCGCTTTGAGGGTGCTTCAGCGGGACGACCGGAGGGCGCCATGAGCGCCTTCATGGACAGGGCAATGCGCTTGGTAAGGATGTCGGACGACAGGACCTTGACCTTGACGATCTGCCCGGCCTTGACCGCCTCATTCGGATCTTTGATGTAGCGATTGGAGAGCTCGGAGATGTGGACGAGCCCATCCTGGTGGACCCCGATGTCGACGAACGCGCCGAACTTGGTCACGTTGGTGACAACGCCTTCGAGAACCATCTCAGGTTGAACATCTGCAAACTCGCGGACGCCTTCGTGGAAGATCGGCGCCACGAAGGTATCCCGTGGGTCTCGGCCGGGCTTGCGCAGCTCTTCGAGGATGTCATTGAAGGTGAAGGTTCCGGCGGCGAACTTGGATCGATCGACGTGGTCGAGAAGCTGGGGGTTGGCGATAATCTGCCCGACGGGAGCACCGAGCGTGCCGGCGATCTGCTCGACCAACTCATAGCTCTCGGGATGAACTGCGGTAGAGTCCAGCGGCTGCGTGCCGCCGCGGATGCGCAAAAACCCTGCCGCCTGCTCGAAAGTTTTCGCACCCAATCCGGCGACTTTCTTGAGTTGCGCGCGCGAGGTGAAGCGGCCATGTTCATCACGGAATTGAACGATATTAAGGGCCACGCGTTCGGTGATGCCCGCGACATAGCGGAGCAGAGTCCAGGAAGAGGTGTTGAGATCGACGCCCACCTTGTTCACGCAGGTCTCGATGGTGGCTTCAAGGGATTGCTGCAGTTGGCGCTGGTCGACATCGTGCTGATACTGTCCGACGCCGATGGACTTTGGATCGACCTTAACGAGTTCGGAGAGCGGGTCCTGGAGACGCCGCGCGATGGAGATTGCTCCGCGAACGGTCAGATCGAGATCGGGGAACTCCTGCCTCGCGACATCTGATGCGGAGTAAATACTGGCCCCGGACTCCGAAACCATCACTTTGAAGATGTCGGTGAGGTTCTGCTCGGCGAGGAAGTCACGGACGAAGGCGTCGCTCTCGCGGGACGCCGTGCCGTTGCCGATGGCGATAGCGCGGACATGATGCTGGCGCACGAGATGAGCGAGCGTTTGATTGGATTTCGCAGTCTGGCCGGTGTGCGGATAGATGACATCGTGCGCGAGGAATTTGCCGGTCTCGTCGACCACGGCGATCTTGCAGCCGGTGCGCAAGCCGGGGTCTATGCCGAGGACCGAGATGGGGCCGGCTGGCGGCGCAAGCAACAGGTTGTTGAGGTTGTCGCGGAAGACCTGGATGGCGTCGAGATCGGAGCGCTTCTTCAGTTCGAGCCGCAGCTCACTCTGGATGCTGGAGGAGAGCAGGCGGCTCCAGGAGTCCTCGATGGCAAGGTCGAGTTGCGGGGTCCAATCGCCCTCGGGGCCGAGGATGTGGCGGCGCAGGATGCCGGTTGCGCGCAGAGGTTCAACTTCAATCAGGAAGTAGAGGACCGCTTCAGATTCGCCGCGTCGAATGGCGAGCATGCGGTGAGAGGGAATCGCCTTCACTGGCTCTCGGTAGTCGTAGTACATCTTGAATTTTTCCTGCACATCGACAGTGTCGGGGGTCTTGCGACTGACGATGACGCCTTCGTCGTTGAGTAACTGGCGCAGCGCTTTGCGAACTTCGGCAGTTTCGGCGATGCGTTCGGCAACGATGTGGCGCGCACCCTCTAGTGCCTCGGCGAGGGTGAGGACCTGCTTGTCTTCGTTGATGAAGGTGGCAGCAAACTCCAGCAATGTGTGGGCCGCGGTCTGCTGAGACCAGAGATAATCGGCGAGTGGTTCAAGGCCACGGTCGCGCGCGATAGTAGCCTTGGTGCGACGCTTGGGGCGGTAGGGAAGATAGAGGTCTTCCAGCTCGCCCTTATCCATTGTGGCTTCGATCTTCTGGCGGAGTTCGTCGGTGAGCTTCTGTTGCTCGGCGATGGAGGCGAGGATAGTCTCGCGGCGGCTGAGGAGTTCGCGGAAGTAGGCGAGCTGCTCCTCAATGGCGCGGATCTTCACCTCGTCGAGAGCACCAGTTGCCTCTTTGCGATACCGCGCGATGAAGGGTACGGTTCCGCCTTCATCCAGCAGCGTGATGGTTGCGATGAGAGAGCTCGGAGGCACGTTGAGCAGTTGGGCAATGTGGAGAAAAATATCCGGAGAGAGAGGCTTGGTTTGATTCATGTTCTAGTCCATCGTAGACCCGGAGCAAGAGGAAAACCGAACCGCGAATGTTGATGGTTCAGCGCGGGGCAAGAGTTGTTGTAGCCGTCTTGACTCCGATGTAACCCTCCCGTACCGTTGACCAGCCTATACCGGGCCGTCGTGGTCTACTGCAAGACCGGAGTCCGGAGCGCTGAGTTGCGATGCGCGCGCTGGTCGCAGGTAAATTTTGCGAATCGCGAGTTTCAGGTCGGGAAGGCAAAAACTCCCAACGGAGATGGCAGGGTCATTCCTCTCAATGAAACTGCTATGGACGCATTCCCTGCGTGGCGAGCTTGGTGGCCCAACGCTAAGCCGACTGATTTCATTTTTGCGAGCGAAAAGCTATCTTTCAAACGAACAGGCTCCGCGATGCTTGGAGTAATGTCCTCCCATGAACTCGATTGGAATAAACCATTAGGGTCGTGGAAAACTGCGTGGAAAACGGCAAAGAAGAGGGCGGGCGTCCAATGCCGGCTACACGATTTAAGGCATTATTTCTTCGCTAAGTTAGCGGAGCGCGAAGTTTCTGACTCAACAATCCTTGCCCTCGCAGGGCATCTCAGTCGCACAATGTTGGAACGGTAGAGCCCCACATCCGTGCCAAAGCCGAGCGGGAAGCGATCGAATCGATGGAAAGGAGGAGCAAGTCGCCTGTATAGCGTGGTCCTGTAAGGGTCCCCACAAATAACCACACAATCAGAGTGAAGGCGTCTTAAGTGATGTTATAAGTCGTTGATTGTAATGGTCGGGGCGGAGGGATTCGAACCCCCGACCCTCTGCTCCCAAAGCAGATGCGCTACCAGACTGCGCTACGCCCCGACAGATTCATCATATCAACTTAGCGCCAACCAGGTGCTTGCAAAGAGTGCAGCAGCGATCCGCCCAGCCAGAGGAGCAGAAGGAACGGGAGCATGGCGAGCGTAAGCAATCCAAGGCCTAGCAGGCCCATGAATAGCCAGTCGCGGCCGGTATCCCTGCGCGGAGCAGCCAGACTGTGTTCCAGCAGATGATAGTTGCGTCGATTGGCTCGCCAGCCAATATCGAACAGGTTGCCGAGTACCGGCACCAGGCCTGCGACCACTTCTATGGCTAGGTTAGCCACCATGCGCGC
>JBEKFF010000003.1:0-50275 GCA_050013455.1 Acidobacteriaceae bacterium
CCAGCCTCGGCAGCGTTGCCCCAGATCACCAGGCCGTCCACGCCACTCGCGTTGATCGTCTGCAATTGAGACGAAAAATCCGTGGTGTCCGGGGCAAACCAGACTTCGACTACTGGCTGGCGACCGATGCGGCGCGCTGTTGCAGAGAATATCTCCTTCCCTACTCGACCGTAACGGTTGTTGACTTGCAGAACCCCGATACGTTTCAGATGACGCTGCAGGAAGATGTAATCCGCCAGCGCATACCCTTGCTGCCGGTCATCGGGAAAGTTATGCAGGAGCCATGGAACGAGTGTCTGGGTGACGGTGGGATCGTTGGTGGCGGTATCCATAATGGGCAGTTCGAGCTTCAAGGTCGCGCGTAATTCGATGTGGGTTGAGGCGGAGTCGACGGAGCCGAGCATCGCCCATGCCTGATCCTTGAAGCGCATGTCGACGATCGCCATCGACGAAGCACCCCAGAGCGCAAGGTCATCATGGATGGTTAGCGCGAATGGTTTACCACGATATCCGCCGCTGGCGTTGACCTCGTCCACAGCGAGTTGTGTGCCGTGGAGCATGGCGATTCCATAAGGTGAGTCTTCATTGTCAGCATCCAGGGGGCCAAGAAAACCGATGTTGATTGCCTTGAGCGCAGTTACGTCTCCATCTGGCTCGCTCCGCGCAGCGCCCCCATAGTCAAGCGTGTCCGGCTGGACATACCACTCCTGGTAGGGCTTGCGGTAGTTAGAAAAAGGCCGGGAGGCGGGCGGCATGTCCGCATACGGCAGTTCGGGTTTTTCTGCTGTGGCGGCTGGTGGATCCGTTTGCGCAAAAGCGTGCGGTGCCAGCAAACCACTTGCGGCCAGCAGCAGGACCGCAACGCATCGTTTCGTCCTCATCGTTGACCCTCCTTATCGACTGGTGGCTTTTATGCGCCGGGCCGAGCACATCTCTGAATCGTGCTTGAACTGCGCGGACGCTCCGCGCTCGCGGACGAATTCAACGATTCTTCCCAGCGTCTCAGGAGTGATTGCCTGGTCGGCGTCACATAATGGCCGCTGAGAGTCACCGTCGCGATCCCATGTAGAGACCTCGATCAATAAGCCGTCACTTCCAAATTCAATCGCTGCGCGGCTGGCCTGCTCTACCCTGGATGCGACACCGGTTGCATGACTCGGGTCGACGATCACTGGAAGAAATGTCTCCGCGTGCACAGCGGGAACTACGTTGAGATCGAGGGCGTAACGCGAGTACTCTCCGGCCGTGTGGGTCTTGATCCCGCGCTCGCAAAGAACGATGTTGAGGTTTCCTTCGTTGGCAATGTACTCGGCTGCGCCCAGCCATTCGCACAAGCTTGCAGCCATTCCGCGCTTCAACAGGACTGGCTTACCGCTGCGGCCCGCCTCGACGAGCAACGGATAATTCTGCATGCTGCGCGAACCAATCTGGAGCATGTCCGCATATTGGCAGACCAGTTCGACCAACCGGACATCCAACACTTCCGTAACAACGGGGAGGCCCGTGAGGTCGCTTGCAGCCCGTAGAATTTTGAGGCCTTCCAGGCCAAGCCCCTGAAAGTCATGCGGCGATGTGCGCGGTTTGAAGGCGCCGCCGCGCAACATGTCTGCACCGGCGGCCTTCACACCGAGCGCGACTTCGATCATCTGCCGATCGCTTTCAACGGCGCACGGTCCTGCGATCACGACGGGGATACCGGTACCAAAGCGCACTGCGCCGACTTCCACTTCGAAGCCGCAACCCTCGGCAAACTCGGGGTGAGTGCGCCGACTGATCGTCGGACAGATCCGCGAAAGGTCCTCGAGGCTCACTTGTCCTGCAATCTTCTCGTTCATGGTGGAACTCCTTGCCCTGCTTACCCGGCGTTCTGCGGATCGATCGCTCCGGGGGTTTCAAAGATCGCCATGGCTTCCATCTCATAGAGGAGAGTTGGCCAGCAGAGGATCGCCTGGATCCCTGTGGAGGCGGGTAGGATTTCGAGGCCCTGCTCTTTGAAGAACTCCGTGCGGATCAGATTGAATTGCTCATAGTCGCGTTCAATGTCGCGGAGGTAGCAGGTGGTTCGCACCACGTCCCTCCATGTGGCCCCTTCTGACTTCAGGAGTTCTGTGACGTTCTGATACGCGCGCTTGGTTTGTGCGCCGAAGTCGCCAGGATGAACGGTCTCGCCGCTTTCTCCAACGCTGGCTGTTCCTGAGATCATCAAGATGGTGATCCCCTTGATGTCCAATCGCATGCCGCGCGAGAAGGACGAGGGGCGCTGATACTTGTATGCTTCGTTGAGCGCCTTGGGGGCTGACATGGCCTTTTTGCGAATCGGCTTGTGTGCGCCGGGGTTCTCACTCGTCATGTTGTGTGTTGCTACGATTGTGCTGCTCATAGTCCTTACTCCTTCGGTTGTGCATGGATGCCATGGCTTAGACCCTGTGCGGTTGCCACCCAGATGTCGTCGCCCTGAAACGCTGTGTTGAGAATGTAGTTGTGCGCCAGGCTGGTCTCCGTGGCGATCCGCTGTTTGCTGCCATCCGCGCTCGTGATCAGGATTTCTCCGCGGCCCGTTTTTTGATCCCGACCGTAGGTGGTCCAGGTGTTGGTCCGGGTATCGAGCTGGCTGAGTCCGCTTTGCGTGGAGGCCCACACGTCGTCACCGCGTGACTGCACTGCGTTGATGAAGTTTGAAGCCAGGCCGCTGTCCTTGGTGAGATAGTTATGCCAATTTCTGCCGTCATAGCCGCTGAGACCAAAGTAGGTGGAGGCCCAGAATGTCTTCGTGTCGGGGTTATAAGAAACGCTGCTGACGATGTTGTGGATTAGCCCCTGGTTTCGATAGAGAACGAGCTCCTGCTCTCCGTCGGGGTCGGTGAACGGCTTCCAGGTTTGCTTTGCGAGGTCGTATGCCAGGACTCCGCCGCCCCAGACAGCGAAGTACACCTTCTGCTGAGCAACGGAGATTCCATAGGCCCACGGCTCGTTGAACGGTGCATTGGTTTCGTTGAAGATCGACCATGTTCCCGTGAAGGTGTCGAGGCGATTGACGCCTGCCGCCGTTGCGACCCATAGGAATTGGCCCTGCAACGCGACACCATAGACGAGATCGTTAGCGAGGCCGCTGGTGAGGTTCGTGTAGTTCTTGAATTTGCCTCCCGAATAGAGGCTGAGACCGCCGAAGGTTCCCACCCACACGTCACCATTTTGCTTATCCACTGCGATCGACATCACGGCACGGCCGGCTAGCCCATCCTCTGGTGTGAAGACTTTCTTCACGCGGCCATCTTCGATCAGGACGAGTCCATGCAGTGTTCCGGCCCACACGCGCGTGCCGTCGACTGTTACGCAGTACACTTCACCTTCTGGAAATCCATTCGCTGCGGTGTAATTGATCCACTTTGTGTAGAGGACCGGCCGGGCTGCACGATTCGGTGCAGGCGCCTGTGCACTGGCGGACGGCAATGCGCCGAGCGGCAATGCCAAGCTCAGGAGAGCCCGTCGGAGTATGCTCGTGATTTTGTTCGCGTTCATTGCCTGCCTCATAGTGTCTTCAGGTACTCGATCAAATCGTTGAGCTGCGCCTTGTTCATGTCGGAGGTGAGGCCGTGTTTATCTTCGGGATTGAATCGCGTCCAGATCTCTTCCATCTGGATCGCCTCGCCGTTGTGCAGGTAAGGAGGCTTCATAACCGCGCCCTCCAACTGGGGTACGTCGAATGCGGTGATCGTGTCATATTTCGTTGCTGTGCCTACGTCGATCTGAATCTTCGATGTGTAATGGGTCAGCGGCGAGTGGCACGTCGGGCACTGCTGTAAGGGGGAGATCGGCGCACCGCCGTTGGTCTTGTCGCGAAAGAAGAGCGCGTGGCCGCGAGCCTGCGCGGCAGTCAACTGCCCATCCTCAGCGAGATGCGGATTCTTCACCAGATGTAGCGAGAAGATGTAGCCCACGAGGTCTTCGACTTCTGTGGCGCTGAAGCCCTGGGAGCGGAAGATATACATCGCTGTTCGCGGGCCGTCCTGAGCCTCAAGGTCTGGATTCTTACCATTCCACTTGAAGGGTTCGGTTCCCTCGATGCTGTAGAGCGTGCGATTCTCCACAACGTCACGACCGAGTTGGGGCGTCTCGAGGCTCCACGCGAGGCCATCCGAAAGTCCCTCATGCGGGTGACAGGTGGCGCACGCCATCTGCCCTTGGTAGCAATGGCTCGCGTCAAAGAAGAGCTGCTGCCCTCGGCGAATCCGCGAGAGCTGCCTGGGACCGCCAAGGTCGATCGTCGTGACCGGCTGCCGTCGCGTCATGTCCAGCACGCTGATTGTGTCGTCCATGCGATTGGCGATGTAGGCGAAGCGCCCGTCAGCCGACGCGACGACGTCGGTCGGATTGCGCCCTGTGGGCAGGCGACCGGCGACGAATTTTTTGGCCGAATCCAGCCGATTCGCCAACTCCGGCCGGCGCATCGACGTGCTATTCAGAAGCAGCGTCCGAAGCCTCGATGTATCGACGACGGAAACGATGTTCGATCCGGAAGCCGTCACCAGTGCCCAGTGTCCATCAGGCGTTGCTGCGACGCCGAATCCATCCGCGTAGTAATGATCGATGTCGTCCAGCAGCAGCTCGGATACCTGGTAGTCGCGCGCCTCGCCAGCGCTCGTCGTCGATGGCCGAATCACCGCCATGCCATGCGTGAGATAGCCGCCCTGCTGAATCTGCACCAGCGGGTTGAGGTTCTTGGGGCGCATGAACGGGATGAGCAGATAGCCTCCCGCGCTGGAGGGCAACTCCGTGATGTGGCGGAGTTGGAGCACTCCCGGAACATCGAGGCGCGCTGCAACTTGCTGCTTCGCGCAGTCGATCACGGTCAACTCGGACACGGGTGGTTGATCTGGCGGACCAAGGCGCGCCAGGAGATTCGCAACGTACACGCGGCTGCCATCGCGCGAGAGAGCGACATATTCTGGAAACCGCCCGGCACGAAGCCGTTTCTTCTCCGTGCCGGTTGGCAGATCGATCACCGAGACATCATCTCCGAGTGTATTGGCAACGTACAACGTGGTTCCGGCACGATCGGTGACCAGACCTACGGGCCTCCAACCCACTCTGATGGTGCGTCGTATGGCCAATGTCTGCGCATCGATTTCAGTCACCGCGTCGCTCGCTTCATCGGAGACGTAGAGCGTATTTCCGTCCGGCGAGATTGCGATTCCCTTCGGTCGCTTGCCGACCTCTGCCCGGCTGACCACGCGTTGAGAGCGCGTGTCCACCACGAGCACTGCGTCGCTGTCCTCGCAGACAACGTAGAGGCGTTGACCATTCGGCGAGAGTTGCAGGGCGACCGGGCTTAGATAACGGATGGCAGCTTCCGGCGCGGGCGTGTGTTCCGCGGCGGCGGCCGGCTTCGGTTGCTCAGCAACGAACATGATCAGCGCGATGACCACGGACAGCAAGGCGATTCCGAGGAAGGCCTCGTCTCGACGGCGAACGCGCGACGTTGAATGCTCGCTGGAGCAGGTCATGGAGTCTTCCCCTTGGTTGGGGATACGTCGCTTGTGACCGGCTCGGTGATCTTTAGTACCTGGTCCGCCTTGATATCGCGTAGGGTCTGGACGGTCCCGCTGGGCCAATGGATCGTCAGGGTATCCACAACCGCATGCTGACCCAAGCCAAAGTGGGGACGCGGATCATTCTGCGAGAGATATCCGCTTGCCGACGTGGCCTGCACCCACTGGTGCAGGTCTCCGGCAATTGCCTCGAGGTTGGCTCCAAAGCCATCGCGATTACTGCGCGTTCCGACAAGCTTGATCGTCAGCCAGTGATTGCGCTTCCCTGCCGACGGTACGTTGTGCAGCAGAACTCCCTTGCCGCCCAGCGTTACGATGAACGCGTCGACATATCCATCGTTGTCGTAATCGGCGAAACAGGCGCCGCGGCTGACAATCTGCGATGAAAAAAAACTTCCCGCCTGCATGGAGACGTCGGCGAATGTTCCATCGCCGTTGTTGCGCAGTAGAGAACTCTGTTGCGGGATGAGCCACACCAGACCGCCATTCACAATGAACAGGTCCTTCCATCCATCGTTGTCGAAGTCGAATAGCCCATCGCCCCAGCCCACAAATTGTGCCGAGACCGATCCGATTCCGGATTCGTTCGTGACATCTTCAAACGGCTCGCCCGACTTTCCGCCGTTGCGCAGCAGGCGGTGAAAGTGGGCATCGGAGACGAATAGCCCTTGGCGTCCCTTGTTCTCGAAGTCGCCGAAGACAGGGCCCATCGCGGTGGAGGCCTCGCCGTTCTGTCCGTACGCTGCACCCATCTCAGCGGCGACATCGGTGAACGTACCATTGCGGTTGTTGTGATAGAGGAAGCTGGCCATGGTGTCATTCGCAACGTAGATATCGGGCCATCCATCGCCGTCATAGTCACCGACCGTGACCCCCATGGCGCGCCCGGGCTGGGCGCTGATGCCGGATGCCGCGGAGACGTCGGTGAACGTTCCGTCGCCGTTGTTATGGAAGAGGCGATTGGTTTCCGGCGCGTATTCGAGCGGCCCCGGATATTGTTGCGCCGAGTAAAACTGCCGGTTGCTCCCATCGTATTTCAGGTAGTTGCCGACGAAGAGATCGAGGCGACCATCGTGGTCATAATCGAGAAAGGCGGCGCCCGTTCCGAAGTTCGGGTTGCTTACGCCGGCCTTCGCGGTCACGTCCGTGAAGGTTCCATTGCCGTTGTTGTGATACAGGATCGCCGAATTGTAATTGGTGACATACAGGTCTTCGTTGCCATCGTTGTCGAAGTCTCCCGCGGTGATGCCGACACCGAAACCCTTGCCGGGAACACCCGCCTGCGTCGTTACGTCAATGAAGGTGCCGTCGCCATTGTTGCGATAGAGGTGGTTGGTCGCGTCCATCCCGTCAGGGGCAGAGTGGTCGGTGAGCCCATCGACATGCCGGCCGTTGACGACGTATAGATCCATCAAGCCGTCGTTGTTGTAGTCGATCCAGGCGCAACCTGATCCCGTACCCTCCTGGATCGAACTTAAGGCCTCTTCGCCGAAGGAGTGTTGGAAGTTGATCCCGGACTTCCTGGTCACGTCCTCGAACTGCGGAAGCGGCGCGACATGGGCTGTCTTGTCGGCCGCAACAGCGGCTGTCTGCGCATTGGCGAGCGGCGCAGTGAATGCTGTCCATGAAATTGCAATGCCTAATGCGCAGATTCTCAGTGACGTCTTCACGGTCGCGCTCCGTTCCGGGCGACTGGGTTGGGGGCCGTTTCCCCCGTGAGCAACGTCGGTGTATCCAGGCGCTGCAAGGTCATTGGCGAACGATTCTCCGGAGCCTGCGCCTGGCTCTCATGACATCCAACGCATCCGCGATCTTCGCCCGTGCGCACCCACATCCAGCTGCGTTGCTGCTTCAGAATTTCACCGTGCGCGCCTATTAGCTGCAGGCGTATCGGCAGATCCGCCGGTACTGTCGCGTAGAACGATCCGTCCCGTTCCACTGGGGCTTCGCCCAGGATCTTCTCGCCTATCTTCGTTTTGAGCAGTGCCCGCACACGCACGATCTGACCGGGTAAATGGCCGTCCGCAAAATCTTTGGATGCATAGGCGTCGAGACAAACGATGCGCCCGGATTTACGATCCGGATGCAAAATGCTGCGGTAGGCGAGCGCTGCGGGATGGGAAACGATTGGAACGGCCTGAACGCTCGCCGCGCGCGCATCCCGGTAGAGCAACTGCTCGTGGCCGCTACTGTTCAGACAGAGTTGATACAGATCGAACCGATGCCCCGGAGCGCGCCGTGATACCAGCAGCGTCCCATCGGCGAGGGCGTTCGCGGACGCATATCCCGAATGGGCGTGCTCCATGGCTGTGCCGTTCAAGGTTCCGGGACGGATCCACGCGGGGCGTACGTCTGAAACCCCCGATCCATCCCATTGCATGAAAAGGATCGTTCCATCAGCAAGCTCAACCGCACCGCTGCGGATAGCATGCGCGATTCCATCTTGTCGCAGCAGCATCAGGCCTGCCCCATCCGGATCCACCAGATACAGCGTCCGTAGCGATTCTGGCCCACGGCCGTCCCCCAGCGGCGACTCGGCAGACAGCAGGAGTCGGCCGCTGCGCAGAACGGCCTCGACTTCGTACCTGCCGGGTCCGAACGTAATCGGGTGCGCATCCGACCCATCGTTGCGGCAGACTTGCACCTCCGACGTACGAGCAGGGTCTGCGCCTCGCAGCGATGTGTAGGCGATCTCGCCCTCAGGCAGGTATGCGGGCTGGACACAATCTCCGACGCAATGAGTGACCTGCCGTGGACTTCCGCCCTCGGCCGGGATCTCCCATATCTGCCAAGTAGTGTCGCGTTGGGTTTGGGCGGCGAAGAGGAGCTGGCGGCCATCGAAAGAGACCTGGGGGTCGGCGGCGGCGAAGAACTGTGGCGTGAGTGGGGTGACCACCGAGGGTGCCGTGCCTTCGGCTCCGAAGCGCAAGCGCACAAGACGGCTGCCGAGCGGAAAACGCCGCGCAGGATCGCCCACTTTGTATTCGGGCGTCTGGATGAAGGCGAGATCTGTGGGAGCCTGCAACGTGTGCGCAGCGACAGCTACGGCGGGCTGTGTGGCGCTCTGCGTTAAGGCAGGCGATTGATACAACGCGCACAGGACAATACCCAAACCTGCACATGCGACTTTCCCGACGACGTCCATAATGGCCTTCGCGCAAGTGGAATGGTCCAGCCGGCGCGCTCTTTCAAGCTTCTGATCGTTGGGAGATGTGTCAGTTATACCAACTCGAACGTAGCGCGTAATGGACTTATTGAAGGGTGTCCGCATCCACCGATCGATGGAGAACTGTGTGTTGCACGCAGAAACCGGTGGTCGGTGACCGATGTCGAGAAATTCTCTAGACTGTAGACACATGCATACGGCAGCTTCAACGGATCTTCGCAATGCCGGCGCCTCCGGTCACTGTGCCTTCTCCTGGGACCGGCTGATTGCGCCGAGTTCACCGGCGAGTTGGCGGCTCCTCAGGTCGGGGTCTATGACAGGAAGACGCATTCTGATCACGGGGGCTGGAGGGTCCATCGGTTCGGCACTGTCGCATGCAGCTGCGGCGTCTTCGCCTGCCAGCCTGATTCTGCTCGACAGCTCTGAGAATGGGCTCTACCAGGTCGATCGCAGCCTTCATGAGGCTGGTTCGCGAGAACATGTTCCCCTTCTCGGCGACGTCTGCAATTCCGACACGCTCGACCGTGCACTGACCGAGCATCGACCCGAGATCATCTTCCACGCAGCAGCTCTGAAGCACGTTCCGTTGATGGAGCAGAATCCGTTTGCGGCTATCGAAAACAATGTGTTCGGCACCTATGCCCTGACGCATTCTGCCATTGCGCACCAGGTAGAGCAGATCGTTCTCGTATCCACGGACAAGGCGGTTGAGCCGCGCAGCATCATGGGCGCGTCCAAACGCATTGCAGAGCTCATTCTCCTCAGTATGGGGGGGGCTGCCCGCATGACCGTGGCGCGCTTGTGCAATGTCATGGGCTCGCAGGGCAGCGTGCTTCCGTTGTTTCTTGAGCAGATTGCGTTGGGCGGCCCGGTCACCGTAACGCACCCCGATGCGGAGCGATACTTCATCACGATGGACGAAGCTGTCCGAGCCCTGTTCGGCGCGCTGGATGTGGGGTCCAGCAAGGCCCTCCTTCTTCCCGGCGTCGGTTCTGCCGTCCGCATCCTCGACCTGGCGCGATATCTAATTGGAGTCAACCAAAGCCCGGCGACTATCGAATTCACGGGATTGCGTCCGGGCGACAAGCTTTCCGAACAGCTTGTTTCGAGCCGCGAGTCGCTGAGTGCCGAAGGTGAGTTGGGTGGTTCAGGTCTGCGGGCGATCGACACACCGATACCTGCTGCGGCAGAACTGTGCGGTGGCCTGGATATGCTCCGTGAGGCAGTCCGTGGGCGCGACTTGCAGGAGTTGCTGCGTGGGATCAAGGCCCTTGTGCCCCAGTACCAGCCCAGCAGCGTCATCCTTGCCGCGTCCCAGGACGAGTCCGCGCTGGAGTTGGCAACGGAGATGCAGGCATGACACGCACCATCGCCGTTGTCACGACTTCGCGGGCCGATTACAGCCATCTCTATTGGGTGCTGAAGGATCTCGAAGCGCATCCTGAGGTCGACCTCAAGTTGATCGTGCTGGCAGCGCATCTTTCGCCTGAGTTCGGCGTCACGGTCAGCGAGATCGAGCGCGACGGCTTTCCCATCGCGTCGCGTATCGAATGCCTGCTGAGTTCCGACAGCGACGTCGGTATGGCAAAGACGCTTGGGCTTGCCGTTCTCGGCCTAACGGACGCGCTTGCGCAGATGCGTCCGGACCTGCTGCTGCTGATCGCGGATCGCTACGAGATGCTTGCACCGGCGAGCGTCGCACTTACGTTGCGAATACCTGTGGCGCACATCGAGGGCGGCGAAATCAGCGAAGGCGCCATTGACGATGCTGTCCGCAACGCGCTCACCAAGATGGCGCACGTTCATTTCACCTCGACCGATACAGCGCGGGCCCGGGTGATTTCCATGGGAGAAGAGCCCTGGCGTGTCCATCGCGCCGGTGCACCCTCGCTGGACCATATTCGCCGCAGCACGCTGCTCACACGCGCTGAACTTGAGAAGGCCCTTGAGCTTTCGCTGGCGGATGATGTTACCGTCGTTGCGTATCACCCCGTCACACTCTTCAAGGACACAACGGCCGAAGCGGATGCGGTTTTTGCGGCGCTTGAGAGTCTTTCCGGACAGATCATCTTTTGCTATCCCAATGCTGACGCGGGGAGCCATGATTTGATCGCTCGGGTTCGCAGTTTTTGCGCTACTCGCCCAGACGCGCATTTATTTATCAACCTTGCTTCGATTACATATTGGAGTCTTCTGCGCGAGGCGAGCGCGCTGCTGGGAAACTCCAGCAGCGGCATCATGGAAGCTGCGTCCTTTGCGCTGCCCGTGGTTAATGTGGGGATGCGGCAACAAGGTCGCGAGCGCGGTCCCAACATTCTGGATGCGGAAGCTTCGGTCGAATCCATCCTCGCCCAAGTTGACCGGTCCCGGGACCCTGCATTCCGCGAGAGCCTTCAATCGATGAAGAACATTTACGGCGATGGTCACGCTGCCGAGCGCATCGTCGGCGTCCTCACCTCGACACCGCTCGAGGGCTTGCTGCATAAGCGGGCGCAGCCACTTCCCGCGGAGCTTCGGCCAGCCAAATGAACTCGCCGAAGATTCCTCTCTCATCTCCGGATGTTACCGAAGCTGAAATTGAGGCGGTCGCTTCGACGCTGCGTTCGCCGCATCTCAGCCTTGGACCGCGTCTGACGGAGTTCGAAGCTACCTTCACACATCTGACCGGGGTCGAGCACGCCGTTGCTGTAAGCTCGGGCACCGCAGGGCTGCACCTCGCGATGCTGGCGCTCGGGATCGGCGCGGGTGACGAGGTCATTGTTCCCTCGTTCACGTTCATCGCCGCCGCCAATGCCATTCGTTATGTCGGCGCGACTCCTGTGTTTGTTGACATTGACTCCGTCACCCTCAACCTTTCGCCGGCCGCAGTCGAGCGGGCGGTCAACTCGCGCACTCGGGCTATCGTCGCTGTGCATACCTTCGGTGTTCCAGCCGATATGCCTGCGCTGGTTGCATTGGCGCAGCTCCATACGCTTGCCTTGATTGAAGATGCTTGCGAAGCTCTCGGCGCGACCATCGGTTCGCAGCAGATTGGCTCCTTCGGCGACGTTGCGGTCTTCGCCTTCTATCCCAACAAGCAGATCACGACCGGCGAGGGCGGCATGATCGTGACCCGCAATCATGACCTTGCTGCGCGGATGCGGAGCTTACGCAACCAGGGGCGCGCGCCGACCGACAACTGGCTGCAACATACAGAGGTTGGCTACAACTATCGGCTGTCCGAGATCGCGTGCACATTGGGGATTGGCCAGATGCAGCGCCTGCCCGCGATTCTCGACAGGCGCGAGGAGGTTGCGCGCGCCTATCGCCAGCACCTCGAAGCCGAGGATCGCCTCACTCTTCCGATCGACGAGATCCCTGGCTGCCGGATCAGCTGGTTCGTCTACGTTGTCCGTCTTGCGGATCCGTATACTGCCGCGCATCGCGACCTGGTGATATGGGAGCTTGAGCAGGCGGGCATCGGCTGCGCACGATATTTCGCGCCGATTCATTTGCAGCCGGCCTACGCCGATATTCCGATGGGCGCGGACCTTCCCCTCACCGAGTCGATAGCCTCGCGCACCATTGCCCTTCCCTTCTTCAATCGCATCAACAATTCACAGATCGCAACTGTGTGCGAAGCCCTAAAACTAGCGATCAGGCGTATATCTTAATCACTTGACCTTTGCAGCAACCTACAGCCTCGAACGCGAGCAAACATGCTTTTCTTTTTCGATGAACGCAACATGGCAACACGAGCCGCACGGCGCCTGGGCCTTGGCTTGGGAATAATCTCAGCGGCTCTTTCCCCCGTGCTCGGCGCCCAGCAGCAGTCCGCAGCGATCGAGGCGGCGCGTCTCAATAATCTAGGGACTGCGCTGGTGGGTCAACAGTTCCTCGACCGCGCAGTCACCACCTTCGCCGCCGCAGCCAAGGCCGATCCGAGCCTTACGCTGGCCAAGGTGAATGAAGGCATCGCCCTCATGTATCTGCAGAAACTGCCAGAGGCGGAGAGGCTGCTTGAGGCGGCGGGTGTCGAAGATCCGAAGGATCCTCACGTCTGGTATGCCCTTGGTTTGCTGTATCGCAACGAGAATCAACCCGAAAAGTCCCTGGAGGCCTTTAAGAAGGTTGCTACACTTAGGCCGGGCGATTCTGACACGCATTACATGATTGCGTCTGTCGACTTCGAGCTGAACAATCTTCCAGCCGCGAAGGCCGAGTATCAGAAGGCGCTTGAATTAGACCCGCATGATGCTTCCGCGCTGTTTGGTCTCGCGCGCGTACTTCGCCGCGAGGGAGACACGGCCGGAGCCCAACAGGCGCTTGCGCGTTTTCAACATATAACCTCCGGCAAGCTCGGAACTCCGCTCTCGCATAACTATGGCGAGGAAGGAATCTACGCGCGCGTGGAAGATGCTGCGCTGGCGCCGACCCGCGTTGAAGCGATGATCCCGGTTACGTTCAGCGAGTCGTGGCGCTCGCATTCTGTGACGCCGGCAACGACCGCCATGACCGGCGCAGCTTGCCTCATAGGTCTGTCGTCCGACAGCGAGCCAGGGCTCATCCTGATGGGCAAAGGGGACGAAGCCATCCGCGTGTATGACCGCGTGGGTTCGACTCGATTTGCGGAAGTTCCCTCCACCATAACCGGCATTCACCTTGCTGGCACTGGTCTCGCGTGCGCTGTCGGCGACTTTGACAACGACGGGCTTCCGGATCTGGCGCTGGCGGTGACCAACCCGGATGGGCAAGATCGTATCGCGCTCTATCACAATCTCGGCAACGGAAAATTTGAAGATGCCACCTCCGTCTCCGGCATTATGGCTACCAGTCACCCCACCAGCCTCATGTTCTTCGACTATGACCACGATGGGGACCTGGATCTTTTCGTTACCGGGACACCGACTGCCTCGCACGCTTCGCCCAACACGCTTTGGCGCAACAACGGCAATAGGACTTTTACTGATTGGACCACGCCGGCCGGCCTCGAAGGAACTGCTCCGACGATTGCGGCGATCCTCTCGGATCTGAACAATGATCGTGCCGTGGACCTTCTGGTAGCGGGCAAATCTTCCGCTCCTACCTTCTTCGCCAATCATCGCGAAGGGCCGTTCGGGTCTTCGCCACTGTATTCGGCGAACCTCCCGCCGACCATTTCGGTGGCCACGCTGGACTTCAATAAAGATGGATGGATGGATGTACTGCTCTCGCACTCCGGCGAACCGGGTGTGACGCTTTGGCGCAACGTCGATGGGAAAAGCTTCGAACGTGTACCCCTGCCCATGAGTGGCATCGTCAGTGCTACGGCGGCGATCCCGATTGACTTCGACAATGATGGCTGGATTGATATTGCGGCCCTGGTGCAGACGCGGCGTGGACCTGAACTTCGGGTGCTGCGCAACCTCGGTCCCGCTGGCTTTGTGGACGTCAGCACCCAGTTAAAGCTGAATGAAGTCCGTCTTCACTCCCCGCGTTCGTTGCTTGCGGACGACGTAAATCACACGGGCGCGGCGGACCTGATTGTCACCGAGGCCGACGGCTCGAACCTGCTGCTTTCGAATGTCGGTGGCAACCGCAACCACTCGCTGCATATCGTGCTGCATGGCGCCGCGGACAACAAGAGCGGTATCGGCACGAAGGTCCAGGTATTCGCAAATGGGCTCTGGCAGAAGTGGGAGGACACGGGCCAGCGCGAGATTCTTGCCGGCCTTGGCAGAGCAGACAAGGCGGACCTCGTGCGCCTGTTGTGGCCCACCGGCGTTCCGCAGGATGAGATTGATGTCGCGGCGAGCGACCTCCATCCCATCACCGAGATCGATCGCCGCGGAAGTTCATGCCCAACGCTCTTTGCGTGGAATGGAAGCCGCTACAACTTCGTCGCGGACGTAATCGGCGCGGCGGTGATTGGTCACTGGGTGTCGCCTACGCGCACAAATATTCCGGATCCCGACGAATGGATCAAGGTGGACGGGGATCAGCTGCACGAGCGCAATGGACTTTTCAGCCTTCGCTTCGGCGAGCCCATGGAGGAGGTCAACTTTGTAGACCAGGTTCGGCTTGTCGCCATCGATCACCCTTCCGGCACGGCCGTGTTTCCCAACGAAGGCTTTCTCTCTGAGCGACCGTTCGCCAAGGAAAGGACGATTGTTGCTGCAGCTGCGCATCCGCTGGCTGGTGCGTGGGACGATCACGGCAATAACGTACTTGACGTGCTGAGTCAGAGCGACATCAACGACCGCGAGATGCGCGACTATGTCCGCGACTTCACCAATCTTCCGTTTGCCGGGTTTGCTAATCTTCACTCGCTGACTATTGACATCGGAGCGTGGTCGCCGCAGCGGCCATTGCGACTTCTGCTGCATGGGTTCATCGAATACTTCTCGGCGAGTTCCATGTACTCTGCTTGGCAGGCGGGCCTCTCGCCCATCCCGCCGTACGTTGAGGCGCAGATGCCGGATGGCTCCTGGCGAAAGGTGGTTATCGATATGGGCTTTCCGGCTGGTCTGCCCCGCACCGTCACGGTCGATCTCACAGGAAAGCTTCCCGCCGGCGTGACGCGTTTGCGCATCACGACCAACCTGCAGATTTACTGGGACCAGGCGCTAATCGACAACGAAGCTTCGCCACAACAGCAGCCTGATAATGCGGCGTTGGCAACGCGCACCACGGAACTTCCGCTGGCCCATGGCACGCTGGCCTTCCGCGGATATCCGCAACAGCTTGATGGACGCACACCCGGCGACCTCACCTATAACTATCAGCGCATGAGCGCCACTGGGCCCTTTGTTCCTCATCGCGGAGCCTACACGCGATACGGCGATGTGACGCCGCTGCTGCACGCGATTGACGACGAGTTCGTGATCTTCGGTACCGGTGAGGACATGGACCTGGAGTTCAGCGCAGCCACTCTCCCCGCGCTGCCGAAAGGTTGGTCGCGGGACTACTTCTTTTACGCGAATGGCTTTGTGAAAGACATGGACTTCTACGAGGCCAGGCCCTTCAGCGTCGGAAGCCTGCCGTTTCATGGCATGAGCAGCTATCCCTATCCGGCGGCCGAGCACTACCCCACGGACGCTGCCCACACGGCGTATCAACTCGAGTACAACACTCGCTTTGAGTCTGGCACCGTCGATCGGTCGTTCCAGTTCAACTACATTCCACTCTCGTCGACGCCGCAAACTCAGGTTAGGAATCCCGATTGAGCGATCTTCTCACTCAACCCGCTGTCGATCTGGTGGCCCTACTGGCCGCGCAGAAAATCTCCACACTCGAGCTCGCCGAGCTGCATATTCAACGCATCGAGCAATTGAATCCGCATCTGAACGCTCTGATTGATGTTGACCCTGATGAGATTCGCCGGCACGCGATGGCGCTCGATCGTTCGACAGCGCCGCGCGGTCCGCTGCATGGCCTTCCGCTCACTGTGAAGAGCTCGATCTCCGTCGCAGGTCGCCTGTGCGAAACCGGCAGTCTCTTCAATCAGGGCCGCCGCCCAACGGATGATGCTGAAGCCGTCACGCGCCTGCGCAAAGCTGGCGCGCTGATTCTCGGAACGACAAACTGTCCGGAGTTTCTGATGGCCTACGAGACCGACAACCGTCTGTATGGTCGTACGTCGAATCCGTGGGATCTTACGCGCACCGCGGGCGGTTCGAGCGGCGGAGAGTCTGCAGCGATTGCTGCCGGGCTCTCAGCCGGGGGTCTTGGTTCGGATGGCGGCGGATCTGTCCGGGAGCCTGCGCACTTCACCGGCATCTGCGCGATGAAGCCAACGCCCGGCCGCATCCCTACAGCTGGCCATCTGCCTGACAACGTGGGACCGTTTGCCCTGCTCGGCACGGTTGGCCCAATGGCGCGAACCATGGCGGATGTGACGCTGCTCTTCCGCGTCGTCTCCGGTTCATTCGACCTCGACCCGGTCGGCGCACCTGTTCCCCATCGATCGCCCGCCCCGGACGCTCTCAGGAACATCCGCATTGGCTACTTCGAAGACGACGGCCTGGTTCCGGTCACGGCGGAGACCCGGCAGGCTGTGCAGGACGCTGTCCACTCGCTGCGTCGCCACGGCTTTCACGTCGAGGCGTTTCGGCCGCCGTCTCTCGAGCGCGCAAGAGAACTCTGGTACACCTTCTTTGTCCGCTGCGGCGCCCTGCTGCTGGAGCCGTTGGGTCGCGGCCGCGAGTCCGACTTCAGCCCGACGTTCCGTGACTTCCTCTCCATCGCCCACATGCACGCACCGCTCGCGGCCGACGAACTGCTCGGTGCCTGGTGCGAGACCGATATCGTCCGATCGCATCTGCTCGCGGAGATGCGTGACTTCCCTATCCTGCTAAGCCCCGTCTGCTCGATCCCCACGTTTCGTCACGGCGAACGCAACTGGACCTTGCATGACGCCAACGGTGCATCGCGGTCGCTCGCCTACCTTGATGCCATGCGCTTTACCCAGTGGTTCAATCTGCTCGGCGCTCCTGCCGCGGTCGTCCCGATCAGCCGCTCAGCCGAGGGCCTTCCAATCGGTGTGCAGATAGCCGGACGCCCTTATAGCGATGAAGACGTGCTCGCGATCGCAAGCATCCTTGAAGAGGATTTCGGCTACACGGCACCGCCCCTGCTGCACCTTTAGTCAGGGAGTTCCACGCAAGGCTTCCGCGTGGCCTATTCCGTGACAACGCTCCAGCTTTTATCAGGATCAAACGCGGTCATTGCCTCTGCAGTTTGGATCGTTGTCTTGCCAAGGTCCTTTTGAAGCAGCACAGCATCCTGGTTAATGATGAAGGTCATCACTCCCGAGTTACCGTAGTTGGAGGGATAAGCAACGAATGCAAACCCGCCCGCCATCTTTCCGTTCACTAGGTAGTCCTTTGCACCCCCAGGGGCGTTGCTGCCTTGGTTGCTCAGCATCTTAAAGTAGTAGCCATGGAAAGGCACATGCTCATTTGGCTTGACGTTATATCCCTCGCCGGTCGCAAAGGCGACCAGCGGTCCGAGTGGACTGGGCGGCTGACCTTGCGCCGACTCCCAATACAATCCGTTCTGCTTACCCGGATCACTGATGAACTTTGCCGCGAACTGTTGTGTGCTTTCACCATTTCGAGGTTGGGAGTAGTACTCGGACTGCGCATCTGCAATTGCGTAACAGACGTCAATCACTGCAAGCTCGTTGCGCCCGATGCGGCGCCTTACTATCTCTTCTTCCCCAGCTCCAGCATCAAAGAACCATTTTCCGTCACTGGTTTTCCTGAGTGGGATTGGAAATGCAAAATTGTCAGCTCCCACCAATAGCAGCTGAGCGCCGTCAGGCATCTTGCGCCAGCGGTGCATCGTCCCATAGGCCTGAACATAGGCATCGATCGAGGCCTTGTCCTGAGTAGCATCCCCTGAAAAAATGACGTTCTTTGCTTGAGGGCCGAAAACCGCCAATACCTGGTTCTGATCCCCTGACTTCGCGGCTTGCAATAGCCCATCGCCAGCTTCGTCGGGACTGGCGAATGTTTGATACGAAGGCGTTTTCTTGCAACCGACAAGAACGACCATCACCGCCATCAAGGTTATGCAAATTGTTACTCCGACTCTACGACTGCTGAGCGACATTATAGTCCTCCACAACTTAGGCTTTGCAGCATTTCTCGAATTCGTTTCTTCCGATTTGTTCGCTGGATTGGGCAGGTTGTAGTGCTTCATCGACGAGCTCCTCCGCCCCCACCACCGCGACTCCAGCCACCGCCGCCGCCCATGCTGGACGCGCCACGTGAGCTGTCAGCTTTGGATTGCCACCCGCTGCTGCCACCGCCGCCCCAGGCCGAAGACCCACTGGGCTTCGGCTGCGATCCGTAGCCCTTGGACGCAGCAGAATTAGAATAATTTGAGCTTCCCGACTTCTGAGTGTTGTTCGAGTTTCCACTCCAGCCGCTTCCGGTGTTGCTGTAGGTGTTTCCGTTGGCTGATGCGTATTTGTTACCATTTGCGGTCTGCCCGACGGCAGCGCTATTGCCGTACTTTCCTGAAGCGGCATAGGCACTCCCGCCGTTTGAAGAATGCGCCTGACCAGTGGTCCCGTTGTAGTTTGATTGATGCTGGGCATTAACCGTGGTGCCATTCTTTGAAGCGGTCGAGGCACCATAGCTGCCATAAGCATTGGAGCCTTGCACTGTCGCGGCGGAGGCTCCGGTCCTTGTGTTGTACGCCTGACCTCCGCTGACGGACCCGTAACCGTTCGATACGGTTCCACCGCGCGCAAC
Source organism: Acidobacteriaceae bacterium (assembly GCA_050013455.1). Taxonomy (GTDB): domain Bacteria; phylum Acidobacteriota; class Terriglobia; order Terriglobales; family Acidobacteriaceae; genus Granulicella. Next base: position 18,936 of record JBEKFF010000003.1, read on the forward strand.
GGTTCCGGTCGAGGGGTTATACCCGTTGCTGTAATGCGCAGAGCCATAACCATTCGAGCCATAGTAGCTGCTGCCATGCCAGGCAGTGTTTCCGTAGTAAGCTCCGCCGTGATAGACGACCGTGCTTCCGTGCCAGCCGCAGTTCCATGAATTCCAACCCCAGCCGTAACCACCGCTGATCGCCATGCCAACAGCGATTCCTACTCCAAATGCAATTACACCTGTGGTCACAACCGCGGCAGTACTATACCCGGGCACCACGTAGGGGTATCCATAAACCACTGCGGGGTTGTAAGCAGGAACATAAACCACCTGAGGATTCACGGGCTGAATGACGATGATTTGCGGTGATTGCTGCACGACCGTAATTTGTGAGCCGGACTTAAGATTGCCGGCAGCTTGCGCCTTTGCGCGCAATACCTGGATCGCGGCCATCACATCGGCGCCCTGGGTCGCGTAGGCCTCGCCTAACGCGGATGTCCAACTGAGGTTCTTCGCCATGTTGGTGAGTACCGAGGGAAATTGCGTGAGCGCCTTCACGCTCGGCTCCCACGACTGCGCATTGACGGCCTGCAACAAGACTTGGCCCGTCAGGCTCTGGTTCTGTTCAAGCCACATGCCAGCGGCGGCAATTTGGTCAGGAAAGGTCGCAGCGCCAAGAATCTGCGCAACCAGAGCATCCGGATAGAGGGCAATGGGAGCGGCCAATCCCTGCAACTCTTCCGCCGTCAACGGCGTGCCTTGTCCGGAATAACCAGTTGCCGCCTCTTGTGCTGATAGTTGAACCTCAGCTCCGAACGGTCCGGTCACAATGACCAGGAGGAAGCACAGCGAAGTTGATAAAACTTTTGTTGCCAAGTTCCTGATCATTTTTCCCTCCATGGGCGGGGTGCATCAACTTTCAGTGGAACGCTTCTCACGCCGGCATGCTCTTCGCTTGATACCGCGCCTTGCGTGCGGTCCAGGAGAACCCGTCAATGCTGTTAGTAGGCTCCAGATTAGTCCCGAGAAATGCTTGGCCTTCAATTCAAATGCGTCGTTCGACGAATTCCCGAGCATTAATCGGGAATCGGTATCTCTGTCTTCATCTGGGATTTTCTGCATTCGAAGGGGAGATGTTGGATCTCCCCTTCGAATGAGGTTTGTGAGCACCCATTGCTGGGCGCTCCAGTTGACCGTTGCTACTTCTTCCCCGCTCCAGCCCCTGCCTTGGCTGCCGCCTCGGCCTTTGCCTTGGCTGCCGCCGCTGCTGCCTGTGCTGGTCCCAGCGACGCCATCACCGTATCCAGGTTGAAGGATGCCGCCTTCTGGCGTGGTGGGAACTTGATGAAGTTCGCGACCTGACCAGCCACGATCGCCTGGGCTGCGTACAAGTAGGGAACGTGATCCACCATCCAGTCGAGGTAGGTATTGGAGTTGAAGTCGGCGCGCTCAAACGGATCGCGACGCAGGTGGTAGATATAGGGAAGCCGTAGTTTGGTGAATGGGTTGGCCCAGAGTTTCATCGTTCCGGGCATTTCCTGAATTTCAAACGACAACTTATAGTCGCCTATGCGAATTGCCATGATGCCGCCATCGTCGCTGACGTAGAAGAAGTGATTCCTTGGACTCTCCTTCACTTGGCCGGTGAGATAGGGCACCATGTTGATTCCGTCGATGCAGACGTTAAAGTTCTTGTCTCCGGCGGTGAAGCCATCCATCAACTTCTGGTTGATGTCCGGATCGCCGGCTGCGGCGACCAGAGTTGGCAGCATGTCCTGGTGGCACACTACGCCGTTGAAGGTGGAACCAGCCGGGATCTTACCAGGCCAGCGGATGAAGGCGGGCACGCGCCATGCACCTTCCCAGTTGGTATCCTTTTGTCCGCGGAAGATGGTGTTGCCTCCGTCGGGCCACGTGTCATTCTCCGGTCCGTTGTCTGTGGAGTACATGACGATGGTGTTGTCGGCGATACCAAGCTCATCGAGTTTGTCCAGCAACATGCCGACCTGCTCGTCGTGGACGACCATGCGATCGCTGTACGGATCCTGGCCGCTCTTGCCCAGGTTCTTCGCAGCGACGTGCGTGCGGAAGTGCATGGCGGTGGAGTTGTACCAGAGGAAGAAAGGCTTATTCGCCTTTGCCTGGGTCTCCATCCAGCCGATCGCGGCTGCGGTGATCTCCTCGTCGACAGTTTCCATGCGCTTCTTAGTGAGTGGGCCCGTGTCTTCGATGGTCTGTTTACCAACAGGCCCGAAGCGCGGGTCGTCGGGAAGCGTGCTGACAGTGTCAGTTGCCTTGCAGTGGAGTACGCCGCGCGGTCCGAAGGCCGCAAGGAACCTCGGGTCCTTGGGATAGTCCGGAAGCTCCGGCTCCTCTTCGGCGTTGAGGTGATAGAGGTTGCCGAAGAACTCGTCAAAGCCATGCACCGTGGGAAGGAACTCGTTCTTGTCGCCCAGGTGATTCTTGCCAAACTGGCCGGTGGCATAGCCGAGCGGCTTGAGCATTTCGGCGATGGTCGGATCTTCAGGTTGGAGGCCAAGCGCGGCGCCGGGCATGCCTACCTTGGTGAGGCCGGTGCGGAGCGGGTTCTGGCCGGTGATGAAGGCGGCGCGTCCGGCGGTACAGCTCTGCTGGCCGTAGTAATCGGTGAAGCATGCACCTTCGTTGCCGACGCGGTCGATGTTGGGGGTACGATAGCCCATCTGGCCTCGGCTGTTGAAGCTGATATTCCACCAGCCGATATCATCACCCCAGATAATTAGAATATTGGGCTTTTCAGTAGCCATGTCTTGCTCCTTTTTCGGGTTATGTTGCGTTCGCCGGGCTCGGCGCGGAACTCACACCCGACTTCAGTGTGAGCGGTTGAACGATGACCTGGCAGCTTCCACTTCGACCTCCGCTGCCTGGAATTTCAATTTGCAGATGACGAATCATGGTTCCCTTCGCCATGCACTTCTAGACTTCCGTCATTGCCGTAAACGCAGAGTGCATTATGTCCGTCCTGCTGATTTCTGGTCGATGATGAATCCATCACACCCGTGGCAAGAATTAATTCATTCTGGCAAGCAGCGTAGTTCCCCGCTTCCCTGTTGTGAACTGTCAAATGTGACAGCAGCGATCTGAGTAGGTATCAATGGCATAAAGCCTGCGGGTCGAATGCGTTGACCTGATTCCGCATACCCGGCGGCCCCAATATCTGCATGCCGAACGAGTCAATTTCAATGGTTGAGCTGAGCGATTGCTTCTCGAATCGGATCAGGCGAAATCTTCATCATGCCGCTGAACGGTGAATACATCTCGACAATGATGAAGATGGCGGCCGAGACTGCCAGGGCACCGAGTAATATCGTCGCGATTACCGTGGGATTAGGCGGCGCGTACAGACCAAAGCTGGTAAAAATCGCCACAACCCATGAGATCAGCACGACGAGCAGAGGAATCGAGAGCTTGTTGGTATCCGACTGAACAAAGAGCAGCCAATTGAATTTCTGCAGTTCGTTGAGTAGAGCCATCGAATGCGTTTTGGCATACGCTTGACTGGCTGTTTTCGGTTCCAACGCACTCAATTGCGCTTCCGCGCGATCCATCGCGCTTTCGGGATGCAACGTGGCGTGTGTGGATGTGGTCGAAGGCCACACGCGATTCGCAGCGGCTTCGAGTGCCTCACGTTCCTCACTACGGATTGGATCGGTCTCTGGACCATACACCGCCAGGGCGCGGTCCAGAAGAATTACGTCGGATGCCATCTGCGCAACCAGGACTTTCTGCCCATCGTAGGATGCCTTGGCTGAAGACACGAGCATTCCCAGGATGATTCCGGTCATGGTCATCACGAACCCAGTGACCAGCTTGATCACGGTTTCCGACGCAGGCACGAAATGCTCTTCGGGCAAAACGCGGCGTAGCACGATACCCAGAATGCCTCCCCCGAAAATTACTACGAGGGCGATCAGGCTTACGTGGTCCGAATTCATGCTTGGCCTCCCGAACGGCTTTCATCGGCAGCCGAGATCGTGTCGTCCTATTCATGTGAGGAATGCTGGTACGGCCAGGAGGGGGTCAAAACGCCTCGCCAATACCCATGCTCCAGGTCCAGCTGCCCACACCACGTGCGAAGTCGGCCCGTAAATTGACGTGGTACTGTTTGCTCAAATTGAATCGTGGCCCGCCGCCAATGTCCGGCAGGAAATGACTGGAAGTGAAGAATTCGTTGTCTCCAGGGCGCACGTAGCCAATACCCGCAAATCCAGCCAGGCCAATCCGCTTTGGCAGCGAAAGGCGATACTCCGCCTGGGCCGTGAACATGTGTCGATCGAAATACGTGCCGGCAGTATAACCACGCAGCTCGTTGCTGGCTCCGTAGATGCATTTCTGATAGAACGGCGCGTCGCCCGCCGCATTGCAGACATACCCTTCCACCGCGAGGACCTGGTTCTTGTGCACTGTCATGTATTTATCAAAATGCAACTTGTATTGTTGAAACGTCTGTTTGCTACCTATCGCCTGCGCATAAAAGTCCGCGGTGAACTCAAACTTCGATCCCGCGACCGGATAGAAATGGTTGGGGCGCGTGTCGCGCACAGTCCTCACTCCCAGAGCACGCAGGTTCGTGTGAAGACCGACATCTGGCGGAATCGGAGGGATGTTGGGGTTGTTCAGCGCTCCCACGGTAATAAACGAGCTGCCGGTTGTAAGGCGAGGCCCAATAAATATCTGCCACCAAACGCGACGTAACGCTTCGGCAAAATAAACTTCTCCTGTTTGCACCAGGGGAAGTTTCAGATTCTGGTTGCCGCCCAGAAATCCAGCTCCATAAATGTTGTAATCAATATTGCCGTGAGCGTAACCGGTCGTGACCTCATACTTGTTCTTGTCAAAAAATAGCTGGCCGCCTAGAAAATAGGCGCGCGAACCGTTGTTCGTTATCAGTCCACCAGCGCCGACGGTAGAAGGTGGAGAAATCTTGTCATTCTTGCTAAACGGGAAGATATAGCCCACCACGGGGATCACCCCGTTCCCAATCGCCGGACTCACAATTGGAAGCGGCGCGATAACAAAAGAGCCCGGGAGAAGCTTTTTCTTGGGCTTCTTGTTCGTCTTGGCGTTGTTTTTGGTGGGAACATTGTTAAGGGCTGCCGTAGTATCCACCGGGTTGTTTTGCTGGCTACCGTTTTGAGCGTAGACCTGCCGCGACTCGCAGGCCCCCAAAATGAGCAGCGAGACGAGACAAAGAGCAGCCAATCGAGAGATCCTCTGCCATGCAGCAGCACGCAACGCGTTCGATACCTGTCGATGAACCCAGACCGCATCACGGTCCCTTCTATTCAATGCAAACCGGAAGGTCACAGCAGTCCTTCTTCCCCTAGCCATCAAAAGGCGAGCAATTGGGATGAGTCAAACAGCCTTATTACTTGCGTCAGCTATTCCAACGGATCAACTTCTGCGACTAGCACGGTGAGCGCTGCGTCGAGCGGCGCACCCGCTATTCATCTCAGTACATATCCCATCATGCACCGTCAAGATTGCGGCGAGAACTGTCAGAACTACTAGCCTCATCGGCGTCTTAGGGCGTTTGGCTGGAGCGTGATTCCCGTGGCTCTGTCTTCTGCATTAAATTCCGGAACAGGTCCATGGGATACCTGTTCCGGAAGTATTCGCCTATCGGCGTAAATTCGCTGCTTCTTGCTGAAGGGCTGGTTAGCACCTCCTGCAAGACCGGGGATGGAACACTAGCTTCTACCTCTTCCTGGGCGACGCCTTGTGAACCGGTTTCTGAACATCGAGAAGAGTCGAGGAATCAACGGCATTGAATGGATAATGCCGGGTAGATTTCTCATCCGATCCATTCAGCCTGATGTCGACGCGGCGGTTCTGAGCCAGAACAATCACGTTCAGGTTGCGCAGCAGCTTAGTCCTCTGTTCTTCGGTCAGGTCAGGATTTGTCTGGATCAGATCCTTGACTTCTTCCTTGCTGAGCTGTTTCTCCTCGCCCTCTGCTTTGATATCAATGCTCGAAGCGGGAACACCCTGCTCCACGAGGAAGGCCGCGGCGCGAGCAACCCGACGTTCCGAGAGCTTCAGGTTGTAGGCCGGAGTTCCACGCGGATCTGCGTGACCGGTCAGAGTGAGACGCGCATCCGGCTTCTGCTGCAGATATACCTTGAAGTCGGTTGCGAGGGCAGTGAGAGTGGCCTTCTGGCTGTCTACAAGGCCGCCGTCAGGATGTTTCACCGTCGGCTGAGCGGTCGGGAAGTACACACTGTGCAATACCAGGCGGGCCTCAACCTCAGGTGCGGGCGGTGGAGGCGGCGCCTCGACGGTGACACTAACACTGGCCGTAGCAATTTGGCCTTTGTCATCCGTCACGCCGCAAGTGATCTGCACCGGCCCGGGGGACGCGCCCGCCGAGGAGAAGGTGGCCGTAGCTCCACTCCCGCTAATGCTGCCGCTGGATGCCTGGTAGTTGTAGGTCAACGGACGATTCTGTGGGCTCACACCTTGCGCCGTAACGGTCGCCGGGTCACCTGGATTGAGACTAGTTGGATTCGCCAAGCAGGTTATGGTGGGTGGCTGAAATGGCTTGACGGTATACGAGGTCGAGCAACTGGCAACCTGCCAGGGCTTGTCGCCTTCCTTGCCCGGCTTCCCTTCCTTCACCTCGCCCCTCACTGGGTAGGTTCCAGGATTCAAAGCATCTGTTTTGACGCTTGCCGTTGGTCCACTGCCGGTAACTCCGTCGCCCGTCCACGTATACACAACGCTCAATTTCGGATTCAGACCTACGGGAGTCGCAGTCGCGGTAACCGGATCGCCCGCGTAGACTTCCGCAGGAGAAACCGAGCACGAAGCCGTTGGAGGAATGGGTGGCTTGCCGCCAAGGTTGAAGTTCAGACCAGCAATCACGCCGCTCGTGGTTGGGGCGTAGATGGCTCCATTGGAGGGTTTGTTGTAGTCCTCATACAGATAACGCCAGCCAAGAGCCATGCCGAATTTGGGGTTGAAGTTCACGTTCAGCAAACCCAGGAGTTGATAGTCCAGCTGCGATGAGCCTGCACCAGCGTCGCCGGCAATCGTGATGGCCGCCTTTTCTCCCGCTGGCAGGATGATTCGGCCGCCGCCGATGCCATCAATAATATTGAAGGATCGCCCATAGCTGAGGCCCGCCGGCTCCAACGTGTTGTTGAGGCTCACATACCAATAGCGCAGCCCGCCAAGCAGGTCGAACTTGAAATGATCCGCATCAGCGAGCCTGTACCCAAACTTCGGAGTGAAGATCGACTCGGTCATGCGGCTGTCGATCGCTGACTGTTCAAAATCGTTAAGGGGAAGCGCGTTGTTGACCCCGAGCTTCAGCCATAAGAAATCGATCGGCATCACGAAGCGCCCCTTATCGGCCTCGACGGCGATCGGAATTTCAAATATCAGGGCATGAAAGAGATCTGAGAAAGGGACATGGATGCCCGCATTATGCCCCGCCACCCCAACCGTTCCATGCAATCCGGCGAACCAGCCATAGAGCGAGATCCCGACCCGCCAACTGTCGCTCGCGTTGTTGCCCGTGGAGTACTCCTGCACGCGAGGCATCTGGTCCTGCATTGGCAGAGGCGCATCCGGAAGTGCGGTCGTCGACGGGCCTGTGGTTGTCTCCGGAGCCCACGTTGAGCTTGAGCTCACGGTCGAGGCTGGAGCAAAAACCATATCCGGTCGAACGATTGCAACCGTGCTCGTTGTGGCTGAACCAGTCGTATCCGCCTGCGCGTGGACCTGATCTTGATCCTGAACCTGCGATTTGACCTGAGCCTGGACCATCGCAGTTGCGGTCGTTAAAAGTATCAGGCAGATCGCTGCAGCGATGGTACCGCCAAAGATCTTTTTGTGAATACTCATGAGAAGTCCTCCCTGTAAACAACAATGTGAAAGTTTAGCGAGCTACCAGTTCCTGATCGCTATAGAACATTTGTTACGTGTTAGTTTTGCGTGCCCGGCGTGTGATTACCGTAACGGTTTTCCGCTCGCCGAGCTCCTTCAACTTCTGTGATCACTTCGTCATTTCCACCGCGGAGTTACCTGCGAAACAACGGCACGAGACCGAAGCGATGAGAGTTCACAATCCTGGAGACAATTTCAGCGATCGCAATTCGACATTCTGTCAGCCTTCGCAGATCGGGAAACTTTACATGGTGCAATCTTGCTAAGCGGGTCAAATCCTTCATGAGGTAGTCTGATTCTGCCGATGCAGCTATTGAATGCCAACTGGCAAAAGTACCAGTCTCGTTCGGCTTTCCTACCAGCAGCAGCCTTGTCCATGAGGCAGACACCCTCAAACCTGCCCGACCAGATCTTGCGGGGAGGGGTATGTATTTGCAGCCGGGTATTTGCCAACTCACGCACAATCTCGAATTCCGCTCTGCACCGGCGGCTGATACAGCCGACAACAAAATAGCGAGGATGTGGCGATTCCGATGGCGGATGGACATGCACACAGCATCGGGCGCGTCTGTCACTATTGACAGTTCCCAACGCAACAGAAGCGGGCTAGGCTGGGTTCGACTTTCCCCGTGTGCTTCTCCACGTCACCTCGGAATACGTAGTTTTACCGGCGAGAGCAACGCGCGTGATTTGAGATCGATAATTCAAAGGACCAAAGAAAATGAGGGAAATTCATGAACACGAGAAGCGCCTGTCAACCCTGTAAGAAGCGCGGCGGCGAAACTTTCAGGCCCGTCCCCATACGCTGGATAATCACATGTTCCCTCGCACTTACATTTGCCCTTCCGCTGGTTGCGCAAAGTCCCGAACTGCAGCAGAAGCTTGCAGCTGTCCAGCAATCAATGGCAGCGAACAAGATGAGGCTGCAGAGGTATCAATGGATAGAGACGACACAGCTCACCTTGAAAGGTGATCCAAAACCTCCGTCTCAAAACTTATGTCAATACGGCCCCGGCGGGCAGGTTCAAAAGTCTCTCATCACCCCACCTCCACCACCACCCAGCGGTGGCAGATTGAAGCAGAGAGTCGTCGCGAACAAAACGGAACAGATGCAGGACTATATGGGGGACGTGAAGAATCTTCTCACTCTCTACGTTCCCCCCGACCCTCAAAAGATGCAGCAGGCGTTCGCAGCCGGGAATGTCTCTTTGAATCCCAGCAGTGGTTTGGTGAATTTAGTCTTCAAGAACTATGCACAGCCCGGCGATCAGATGACGATCACCTTCGACCCTGCGACAAAGAAGGTCATCTCATTGAGTGTCCAAACCTATATGGGCCAATCGAAAGATGCGGTCACGTTGCAGGTTCAAATGGGTAGCCTTCCTGATGGAACCAACTATGCTCAACAGACTGTTCTGAACGCAACCGCCAAGCAACTCGTCGTGACGACGACAAACTCTGATTACCGGATGATTGGTGGCTAACGGAAGAATAGCCAAATGAGAAACGGAAAGGGCGTAGCGTAAAGTCCGCAAGACTCACTCCACGCCAAGCCAAGAGTCTCTACGCTGCACAACAAATGGTCTCCAGTGTCATCGGAGGCACACCCAACGTCTCGAGCTTCGCACTGCCTGAGCCGCTTCGAAGATAGAACGAGTATCGGTCGTCTTGTTCATCGTGCAGGATGCTACCGGCTTCGACCAGTTGTGAAGTTACGAACAAACATTCGAATTGCAAAAGGAGGACGGTTCATGAAGATCAAATCTGTATGGTGCGCGATTTTACTTTGCATGACGGCCACATTTGCTCTGGGTCAAACGGTATCAGTCAACTACAACCACAATCAGAGTTTTGCGGCATATCACACCTATGCATGGGGGTCCAATAACGCCAACCAAGTCAAGAATTCGATCCTGGCGCAGGCGGCGATGCAAGATGTAGACGCGGCACTGCAGGGAAAAGGTTTGCAGAAGGTCGAGGAAAATCAGACTCCCGATCTGCTCGTTACCGCCAGTGGCGGATTGCAACAGCAAACGTCCTACACCGCAATGGGTATGCGGGGATTCGGCGGAGGGATGGGCACCATTACCCCGCAGCAAAATGTTGTTGGAACCTTGGTTGTCGATCTTTATGACGCCAAAACTCAGAGCCTCGTCTGGCGCGGAATCGGCCAGAACTCCCTCAGCAACAACGGCGGCAAGAATCAGCAGACGGTGCAGAAAGCGGTCACCAAGATGTTCAATCAATGGCCCAAAAACTAACCATTGGCCGCAGCGCTCTCAGCTTTACCCTCGCCGTAGTCAATCTCCCCCCTGGAGGAATCTACCTTCAGGGGCATCAGCTGCGCTAGTCTCCAGAGTCCTCAAAGACCTCTCGCAAGACGGCCTCGGTGAGGGTTACTCCATCATCGTTGACTTCTCATCCTCGGCTTCGGGCGAAGTCTCGGAGTGGCGCCGCACTGGCCTGCGCCGGTGGTCAGCATGAGAACGACATAAGTGGATATTGCCTGAAAGTTCTCATTCTGAAAATCTAAAGCGGACATGTGAAGTACCATGCGATACCGCTCGTCAGTTATGCCTGGGAATGACAGTCGTGCCGCCGCCAGACCGACGTGCGTAACTCATATTAGGATTTCCCGGTTGCTCGATTCTGAATCATCACCATGTCTGCGTTGGGCAGGCACTGGCGGCGGTGCCGGTGCTGATGCAATTCTTTACCTCCGAGGGATGCTCCTCGCGCCCTCCCGCCGAGGCAACCTCGATGGATGACCCATCAGCAACCTTTAAAGATCTATGCACCTGTGACGCTGAAGCGGCTTCGTTCTGACATTGCGGCCAGCGAGAACAAGGGCCGAAAGCTAACGGCAATCGCCGTGGTGGTGCCGCTATGCGAGAACCTCAAGCGAACGACTCGATGCCTAACGCAAAAGCTCACCCTCGCCGGGTTATCCTCAAGGATCTTGCGGCGCACCTGCACTTGAGTCCGTCGACCATATCGCGTTCCGCATGATGTTTCGATCGTGGGATTCGATGACATTCAGTCTGCATGGTATCGCTTGCCGAGCCTAACGACGATCCGGCAAACGCTGAAGTTGATGGGACGCACGGCGGCGGCCGCGCTGCTGCGAAGGCTGACACATGAAGACCTGCCGGCGACCATCCAGGTGAAACCGCAGTTGGTGGTAAGGGAGTCCAGTGGAGCGCCACCGCGGGCCGCCTGAGGGTGTAGGTCTGGTTGAGAAAAAAAGGAGACGGCGAAGGTCGTCGCCGTCTCCAAGGAGGTACTACAGTCAATCTTCGCTAGAACGAGAGGCGAGCCCCTAGCTGCAGCGTTCGCCCACCAATCTGGACCCCGGTTATCTGATTTCCGCCGTTGCTGGTGGAGGTGTACTCCGTGCCCGGACCACTGTCTCCCGCGAGCTGACCTTGCGGCGGACTGAAAGCAGGGTGGTTGAAGGCGTTGGAAGCATCACAGCGAATGGAGAAGGCCATCCGCTCCCAGGGCAAGTGGAACTCCTTGAGGGCCGAGAGATTCACCGTGTTGAATCCGGGGCCGACTAACGGGTTTCTACCCGCATTGCCGAAGTTTCCGTTTCCAGGGTTGATGAAGGCGGCGGGGTTATACCACTCGGCGATGCCTCTATTTACGGGCCGTGGAGAGAGTCCAGAGAAGCTGGGAAACTGCGTGCCGGGGCAGGACTGCATGTAGGTACAGTCCGTTGCGAGCACCTGGAATGGGTTTCCTGCGGACACGATGACGGTGCCGGAGATTTGCCAACCACCGACCGTTACATCTTCGAACCAGTTCTTATTCAGGAACGCCCTTCCTTTGCCGAAGGGCAGTTGATAGACGACAAACCCTTTGAACGCGTTACGGACGTCGAAGTTCGAATTTCCGTAATTCTTACCCGCATAATTCGCAGTGAGTAAGCTTGCGTATTGATAGGGTTGAGGGCCAGCATGCGTTCCCCATCCAGACGAATCCTGATCATCCAACATGTGCGACCAGACGTAGTTTGCGCTGAAGCTGAAGCCGTGTTGCAGGCGTTTGGTGATGGTGACCTGCAGCGCGTTGTAGTTTGAGAGAGCCTGGTAGAGGTTCCCGGTGATCTGCTTATAAATTGGATACGCCGCGACGCAATTGACGGTTGACCCCGTGCCGCATCCTGAGAGATCACTGGACGACAACGCGTTGAGAGGCGCCGCATTGATATTGGTGGGGAATGTAAGGTTAAGTCCGTGGCTTCCGACATAGCTCATCGTCGCGACCGTGTTGGTACTCAACTGCCACTCCATCCCGAAATTCCACTGATAGATCTTCGGGATCGGTGTGTGGTAGCCGATGTAACCCGCGTTTTGTCCGTTGAACCTGGCTGGATCCTGCGAAGCGCTCGTGTAAGGCAACGGTGTCATTGCGCCTCCGCCTAATGGGAAGAGAGTTCCGGGCCCATCGAACTTGGTCGTTGCATAGATTCCGTTCGATGAGTCGTTGACACTTCCGGACGAAGAAACAGATTGACCTAAGCCCGCATTGGTAGCGCCGCCGTAGTTATCCGTGCTCCAGTTGTAGGAGTACAGACCGAAGCCGCCGCGCACCGTAGTGTTCGGGTGCACGAGCCAGGAGAAGCCGGCTCTCGGGAGAACCGTACTGAACACGTTAGCCTCCAGAGAGGTGCGCCCGTTGGCGTGGGTTTCTCCATACCAATAGGCACCCAGCGTGCCGGTTGCCGGGTTCAAAACCGTGGGATCGAAGCTGTCCATGTTGCCGGTGACCTCGTTGTACCCGTGGCTGATTTCGTAGCGGAGGCCGAAGTTGATGGTGAGGTTTGGTTTGATCTTCCAATCATCCTGGGCAAACATCTGGGGCTTCTTTAAACGCACACCGTATTCAGGAGAGACGCTCGCGTTCCAGTTCTGCGCGTAGCCGAGGAGAAAGTCAGCATACTCTTCGCCCGACTTGCTGTTGGATGAGGCCACGCCGGTCGTAGGGTCGACTGTCCAATTCTCGGTATAGACCCCGGAGAACTGCAAAGTTCCCGCGTTGATGTTGCCCCAGGTGGTTGTGTCGTCACGATAGAAGGCAAACTCACCACCGAAGTGGATGACGTGTTTGCCGCGAATCATCGTCACCACGTCGGAAGGATCAAAGACGAATTCCTTGTAGGATGCATTGGTGGCTGGCCCAATGTCTGTGTAGGGATTGTTACGCTGGAACTGGACGGACGGAAGAACGTTGGCTTTCGCAAACTGCCAACCGATCTTGCCGGGATAACCCAATCCCGTACCAGCGTCCGCAAAAAAGTTCAGCTGATCGGTGTAACCGAATCTGGCTTCATTGACCGTTCTTGAACTGATATTCCAAACGTCGGTGACCTGTGCATTGTTGTTGTCGACGTCGCCGATCTGGCAACCGACCGGGCATTCCGTTATAGGATTAGCGCCATTTTCAATTTCATCGCCCTGCGTGTCGGAGAGCGTCAGCCGGTTATTTTGAGTGATCGCATAATCCAAGCGTCCAAAGTATCTCTTCCATGGGCGAGGCAGTGGATATTGCGAATAAAAGTTGTTGGTGAGGACGCCGGCACTATTGAGCGTTGCGTTCGGCACGAAGTTACCGTAAGGGATGTGGTTTGATGGTGTCGGGTAATACTGCTGGAAGGCATTCGAGACCGTATCGATCATCCCGACGGGGATGGCGTTGCTTCCATACTCGCTAAGGAAGCTCTTACGAATGGGGTATGGATGGCCAGCGGAATCCGTCGCAATGATTTGCGTCGTGGGATCGTACAGTAGGTAGGGGTTGGACGGGTTGGCCGTGAGGTTGGCGGTGAAATCACCGCTCATAACGGCAGTTGTGGGAACGGTCTGGTAGCCCGCACTGACGGCGTTGTTGTGAATCTGATCGTAACCGAAGAAGAAGAACGCCTTCTTCCTCAGGCCAAAGAATGGGATTGGTCCGCTGAAGGTTCCGCCGAAGTCGTCATAGTTGAGGTATGGCACTTTCTCCACGTTGCCAAAGCCGTAGTTGGCCGCGTTCAGCGCTGTGTTCTGAAAGTACTCATAAAGAACGCCGTGGAACTTGTCGGTACCGCTCTTGGTGATCTGGTTGATGATGAGTCCGCCTACACCATACTGCGCGGAGAACGAAGAGAGATTGACCTGAAGTTCCTCGACATCTTCGAATGCTGCGGGGTTGGCGTTCTGGCTGCTCGGCAGCGTGGTGGAAGCACCGTCCGCGAGCACGTTCGTGAAGGGCATGTTGCCGTTGGTCGAAACTTCCTGTCCGGGATTGGAGGCGTTCGCCTGATTCATGCTGCCGTTGTACGTACCAGACGCTCCGGGAAGGAGGATCATGAAGTTTTGCCAGTCAGGGCCGTTGGATCCGCCGACGTTCGGTAGCTGCGCCATGTCGTGAGCTTCGAGAGTTGCGGACTGTTCACCGGACTCGGTGTTGAGAAGCGGAACGTCGGTATTGACCGTTACCTCAACCGATGACGAGCCAACTTTCAGGCTGGCGTTGACGGTGGTGACGCCGACCTCGACCGTGACGGGACCACGCACTAACGTCTCAAATCCAGTCTTCGTAAAGGTGAGCTTATAGCTTCCGGCTACGACCGAGTTGGTGTCGTACAAGCCGTCGTTGTTGCTGGGGAAATCCTTCGCTACGCCGGTGTCGAGATTCAACACGCTGACAGTGGCTCCCGGAACTAAGGCGCCGGATGGATCAGTGACGAGGCCGCGGATATCTCCGGAGTTTGTACTTTGTGCATAGGCACTGCCTGATCCAAGAATGCCGGCCACAGCAATGGCAACCATCCTGAATGCTGGCCAACTTAATTTCATATTGCCTCCAAACCTCACAAAGAATGCATGCTTCGAATTGAAGTTTTAGACAAACGTTTGTCTTACAAATGATTGAAACTGGGACCTATCAGGCAGCGTTGACTCGCAATGCTGTTGAAGCGGAGCTGCGTGTCCTGTCGGGTCCAAAGAAGTTCGTGGTGAAGGCCACACATGTGACAGAACAAACAGTGCTAGCTTCACAGGAGAAGTCGTCGCTGGCAATAGCCATTCTTACCAGGATTCGCCGACCACTTGAGCGATTTGGTGGACGCCCTGATCAGGGCTCTACTTCGCTATCGAGCAGCAACGTTGGTGGATCCGCGCTGTTCGCAAACTCTCATGGATAGGTGCTGGGCGAACAAACTCGAAGTAGTTGCTAGCGTCGTTCTTTAGGCGCCTGAGGAATCCGCCTTCAAGAGAACGCCACGAATTTTGCGAACCGCAGCGGGAATATCCGCGGCCTGTGTGCTGCCAAAGCCCAGGATCAATCCGTTACGCGCCGCCCCACCGATATAGGCCGTGGAGAGTGGCCACATCCACAGGTTCTGCGAAGCGGCGCGGACCGCGATGTCATAATCAGATTTCAGCCCCGGCAGGATAAGTGTCAGATGCAGGCCCGCTTCCGCGCCAGTCACTTCACATGCGGCATCTAGATCCTTTCGGAGGGATTCGACGAGCACGCTTCTGCGTTCTTTGTAGAGCAACCGCATGCGTCGGATATGTCGCTCAAAATGGCCTTCGCCGATGAACTCCGCTAAGACCTCCTGCGTTAAAGACGGCGAACCAAGATCTGTAGCACGTCGAACGGCTACGAAATGACCCAGCAGATCTCGAGGGATAACAACATAACCGATGCGCAAGGAAGGAAACAGCACTTTGCTAAACGTTCCGATATAAATAACGCGCTCATGATTGTCGAGGCCTTGAAGCGAAGAGATGGGCGAGCTTTCGTACCGATACTCGCTGTCGTAGTCGTCTTCGATAATCCAGGATCCGTTCTCCTGGGCCCATTGCAGAAGTTGCAGCCTGCGCGAGGCGCTCATCGTCACGCCCAATGGAAATTGGTGCGATGGAGTTACGATCGCAACGCGTGCACTTCGACACTTTTTGATACCCGCGCTGACGTTGAGGCCTTGATCGTCGACGGGGACGGCGACGAGACGGCTTCCAGCTAAGGCAAAGACCTCACGGGAGAATCGGTACCCTGGTTCCTCGACCCAAACGGAGTCACCCGGATCTACGAGCACTTGTGCGGAAATTTCCAGCGCCTGCTGCGATCCAGAAACGATCAAAATCTGGTCTGCGTCACATGACACGGATCGAGCCGTCCGCAGGTACGCTGCTATGCTCTGGCGAAGCGGGAGATACCCCATTTGGTCGCCGTATCCAAACGATCGAACGCTCATGTTTTTTGAGCGACGCGCGACGATGTTGGACCACGTCTGTAGAGGAAAGCTGTCTGCCGCCACTTGCCCGACACCGAAAGCACCCCAGTTTCGTGTCCAGGGCATTACCAAATGTGACCGAAGGGTGGCAGTTCGCTGGGCAACTTTTCGAGAGCCTTCGTAGGCAGCGGCGCCTCCCTTTTTCAGCATCGGAGCGGTCAACGTAAAACGATCTGGTAGTTGGCTCGACACCGTGGTTCCAGAACCTATCCGTGCTGTTAAATAGCCCTCAGCCAGCAGTTGCGCGTACGCATTGAGAACAGGTAGCCGCGACACCTCGAGTTCCAAAGCAAGCAGCCGGCTGGACGGAATCTGCTGTCCCGGTCGCAGGTGGCCCTCCGAAATCGCTGTCCGTATCGCGTCGTATATCTGTCTATGCAAAGGCACCACGGCGTTCCGATCGATGCGGATCACTGGCACGATTCCGGACGCGACGCGCTTAGACATGACAGCAGCTTAGTGGTCGCGGTTATCAGCGTCAAGGTGCCCTTATGTCTAACCACTTTCGCAATATGACAAGGACCCATGCGCGAATCGCCGCTCCACACCGGACGAGATCGTGTCAGCTTTGAAGCAGCGAGTCAGCCACAACCCAGGCGGCACCGGTCAGGGCCAGATTCAGGGCACTTTCGGTCCAGTTAAAATGGCTTCGCGGATTGGCAACAAGCATCGGCCCATTTGCCAGCACGCCGAAGGATGCAACCATGACGGTGAGCAGAACCGCTGCCAGTCTGGCCCGTATTCCCGTCAGTAGGGCGAGCCCGGCCGCGATGAAGCAGACTCCCGTTGAATATCCCCAGAAAACTTGTCCAGGCGGCAGCCATTTTGGAACCAGCGGGGCGGTCATGTTCATATACATAAAATGCGCTCCTCCCCATATCACGGGACAAACGCCAAACGCTTTTCGGCCGATCCGTGTAAGGCGCACGGCGAGCGCCCTGTCAATCTTGGTGCTACCGGCGTAGACGATTAGAGCGCTTGCAGTGATCGCCAACTGCATGGCGATGTCTTCGTAGGTACCGTATACGCCGTAACCGCTAAGCAGCAGGCGGCCGTCCATCATCAGGAGAACAACGACAGCGTAGTAGACCGTAAGCGCAGCGGCACCCCATACCCTGGTTCGGCGCCATTCGATGGCCAACGCCGCGACGACCATAAACGCACCGGCGCAATAGGCCAATGCCGTGCGAGCAGGAAAATTGCTGGGCACCTTCTGCCCGGGGTCAAATTCTCCAAACGCCAGGCAGGCCAGCCCTAGTGTGGCCACACCCAAGCCGTAGACCCGCAATCCAAAGCACCTCGTCGTTTTTTCCGTCTTCAAGACTGCTCCAGGATTGAAGCTTTACGCACCGTTCCGAATGGGTCAGTGGCAGCTGCTACACACGGCCAACGCAAAAGGTTTTCAGGCCGCGCGGAAAACGTGCACGTTGAGTTCACGTTGATTCGCTCCGCGCGCGGCGATCACGTCTTCCGCAAGAAATCGTAGGATTCTACCGATGATTTTCCGATACAGTGCTGGACTGGCTCGAGCCAATTTGTTCTACGGACGCCGCACCCACAATTTTTCCGGTGCCCCCAGCTTGTGCAACGACTACCAGACCCAAATTGGCGGGGATCTCGCTTGCTCTTAGTTTCACTTCGAAATCACGCGAGAAAACACGGCCTGGAGTAGTCTTCCCAATCTTCTCAAGATTGAGGACGACTTCAGTTTCCGTTAGTTTTCGCCCTTTGTTTTCGCCGGCCGATACATCAGAATTCGCCTCGTGCAACGTCACGGCTACATAGATATCTGCAGGCTGCTTGGCAGTAGTGCCGTCGATATCGATATGGCCACGAAGAATACCAAATCCCCCCGGGTCAAAATGGGTTGAGGTGATCGTCACTGGAATTCTCTGATCTTTGAGGGCCTTTTCAAAGACCGCCCGGACTTGGCCGGCGTCAGTGAGCTTCAGTTCATCGGTTCCATCCACCACGAACTGTGGTGTATATGCGGAAGGAAGTCCAAATCTGCTGACGTAGACCTGTTGACGATCCGTCAACTGGTCAGACGAGTAGGGGTCCTTCCATCCGTCGTGATTCCAATACGTAACGTGCTCACTCAGAGTAATCAGTCTCGCTCCGGGAACCGGTTGCATTGATTGCAATTTCTGCAGATAAGCATCGGCAGGGGGGCATGAGGAGCAGCCCTCGGAAGTAAACAGTTCAACCACAACTGGCACTGCCGTCGATGTCTGGGCAGCGCAGACACGTGCGTAGTCGGCGGTCGCGCAAAAGACCAACGAGAACGCGATTGACACAAATATGGTTCTTATGGCCATACCTCGCTCTTCCCCACGGATCGATAACTTGCACTCGCCTTCGATCGACGCGTCTCTAGAGTCACAGAAGAACAACGTACATGCAATAGCCACTTCAGTGGTTATTGTGCTGGCCACCCGCATATTCGCAAACCAGTCTTACTTCGAGACCGTAGTTCGCTCCATCGAGCGATGTGACATCTGCAAGGATCAAGTGATGCTCTGCGATCTGGAGGCTGCGAAATTCACTGGACATCTTCGAGCAGATCCGAAACACTTAGCAATTCGCGCACCACCGCGAGAGAATGCGAACCTTTTATATGCATTTGTAGAACTGACTTTGGTAAGAAGTAGGCTTGATAAATGCATAGAAAATGCGAAGTAGCGCGATGCGATGCGAGATCTTCCCTAGGAAAGGTCTCATTCGGCGGACAGGCGCGATACAACGCACTCGGCGAACGTGAGCGAAGCAAACAGTGCCAGAATCTAAACAAAATAGAGGGAGCCGAAGTAGAACTCCGGCCCTTGAACCGGCATGATGGAGGCGCTTTCTCTTGGAAGGCCGGGCGACGATCTAGCTGCAACTTCCGCCCTGGTCCAAGTACTCTCGCAGATTGGCGCTCATGCCTGTCAAAGACTTCGGCTTTGATCTCGCAAAATATTTATGGTCAGAATTAGGGGAGACCGGAGCGCCATGGGTATTACCTTTCACGTTTGGCTGCGTGAGCACAAAGTTGATCGCGCAGTCAGCCAATTACTGAGAGGACGTCGCCATGGCCGATCTAAATCCACGCAAGTATCCTTTGCTCGAGGAGTTCCTCGAGATCCAGCATCTCTCGCTGAAACCGATATACACAACCAAGGATGCCGCGCAGGTTTTCGGCGTAACGCCTCGAGCCGTCGAGGACTGGATCAAATCGGGGAAGATGATCGCGCGTGACCTCCTTGGCCACGGTCGGTTCCTTCCGATAGATCTTGAGGATTATCTCCGGAACAGCAAGAAACTCAGCTAACCCTAGAGGTCCCTACCGGCTCGATCCGCAGCGCCATCGGCGACCGCTCGATCCCACCATCCATGCCCAGCAGCGCTGCGTTCACGAAGAGCACCCCATCCTGCTCGACCATCCCGTACGCGCCGTGAACGTGGCCGAAGCAGTGGAGGCGCAGGTGCTTTAGCTCCTTCACGCGGGCTGCTAGCTCCGGATCCCCCGCGTGCTCCCGCTGGCCTGGGGATCTGTCCAGGATCATGTGGGGAGGACCGTGGGTTATTAGAAGGTTGGTGTCGTCGGGGATCTGCCGCCAGTGACGTCGCGTGTCCTCGGCGTTGGACTTCCCGAACGCGCCTCCGTAGAGGGGGGTAATCGGTGAGCCGTATATTTTGAGGCCGTCGATCGTGATGGCCTCGTCGACTAGCACCGTGGCGTTGGTGATTAGCGAGCGCCGAGCCGGGTCGGCTTCAAAGTAGAACTCGTGGTTCCCAAACACCACAAGACGGTGCCGATGGGGCAGCTCGCCGAGCCAGTCATTGAAGTCTTCGATCGCCGCCAGGGACTTGGAGAACATTGAGAAGTCACCACAGCATACGAGGAGGCCGCCCGCCGGGACCTCCACTTCGCGATGGAGCTCGTGCGTGTCGGAAAGGATGACGATGTCCACGGTGGCCTCCGGCTGCAACGAATTCGATGCGCGTCCCCGCCGATCGATCCTTCGGAAGATAGATATTGGGGGTGCAGTCGATCGAATGGGTACTAGCTCCCATGACGCGCTCCACACATTCTCTTACGCCCGGACCCGTTCCCGCCGAGACCTCATTCGAACCCCTCTGGCACCCGCGCGACGCCGCCACCTACCTTGGAATTCACGAGAAGACTGCCATCCGTATGGCCCGCACTAGACAGCTTCCAGCCTTGCGCTTGGGGAAGCATTGGCGCTTCCGGCGTGTAGATCTTGTGTCCTGGGCTGCCGCGCAGGTAAACTCTCTTTGCCAGCCCGTCGAGTAGTTGGAGATCACCATGCCAGCTACTCCTTCCACTTCTACTGTCCGGACCCCGCGCTACCAAGAAGGGTCGGTGACACGCGTCAAACGCGCCAAGGGTCCCGACGTCTGGGTCTACCGGTGGCGCGAAGTAGACGACGACGGCAACCGCGTTCAGCGTAAGCAGATCGTCGGTAACGTAGCCCAGTTCCCTACCGTCAGTGCCGCTAAACGTGAAGTCGAGAATCTCCGAGCCAAAATAAATGCCGTCAATGACCGCCCGGGTAAGACCACCGTCGCCGACGCCTGGGGACATTTTCAGCTCCATGAGCTCGGGGATGATGCGCAGATCGAGCGGTCCCCCACCACGATTGACCGCTACGAGCAGCTCTTCAAAGTGAACATCCTGCCGCACTGGAAGGATGTTGCGCTGGAAGACGTCAAAGCGGTCCAGGTGGAGAAGTGGCTGAAGTCTCTTCCCTACGCAAATGGCACCAAAGCGAAGATCAGGAACGTTCTCTGCACCGTCTTCAATCACGCTATCCGCTGGGAGCTGACCGACAGGAACCCGATCTCAGGCCCGTCAAAAGGCGCGGGAGTTCGGCAGAGCAGTATGCGCCGCAAAGAGCCTGACGTCTTGAGTCTTGAGGAGATGCGTGCGATCCTTCCCCACGTGGGCAACCCGGCGATCCGCATCATGGTGATCGTCGCCGGAGCGACCGGTCTTCGACGCTCAGAGCTGTGCGGACTGAAGTGGCAAGACGTAGATTGGGATAACCTGCTCCTGCGTCTGTCCCAAGGGGTTGTTCATAGCTCAAGGCCGCCGAAGGGGGTCGCTCTCCCTCCAGGCAAGCAATCCTGCCCGGTGGTGACGAAGCTGAAAACGAAGGCATCGCGTAAGCCGCAGCCGATCACAGAAGAGCTTGCGGCGGTGCTGGCGGAGTGGCGGCAGACCACGCCTTATCCCACTAGCGACGACTGGATCTTTGCATCACACCATGATGAAGGCAAGTGGCCCTATAACCCGGTCGCTGCGATGCGTTACTGGATTCAACGTGCTGCGCGGAAGACCGGCTGCGACAAGAACCTGGGCTGGCATACGTTCCGTCACTCCGTCGCGACTCTGCTCGGCCAGGCCGGAGAGGACGTGAAGGTCGTCCAAGAGCTGATGCGTCACGCCTCGAGCCGTATCACGCAGAATGTATACCAGCAGGCGAATCAAACAGCGAAGCGGGAAGCGGTCAAACAGTTCACCGGCCTGTTCGTCATGCCAACACAAAGATCTGCTGACCTGACCAATAACCCAAACGACAAAGGCCTCAGGGATGATCCCTGAGACCTTTCGCTTTGATCTTGATGTTGCGCAGGAAGGGGGCGTATATTCTTTCCGTGCCCCTTTAGTGCCCTTGCCCTTTGGTCCGATTGCTTGTAAGTCTTTTGTTTTGTTGGCGTCCCCGACGGGATTCGAACCCGTGTTACCGCCGTGAAAGACCGAGTCGAGAACGTAACTTTAACAAAACGCAGGGATTCGAAGTGCATCGGAACGAGCTTCAGCAACTGCAGTAGACAGGCTTACTGGTCCCCAGGTGGTACCCAGCGAGGGCCAATCAATCGCATGCTGCATCGTTTGTCGGCAAAAACAGTCAACTGACGGTGCAGCAACTGCCTATCCCTCTTGCCGGAGCGGCTTCATAATCGCCAATGCGCTCATCGAGGTTCGGATTAGTACCGAATGTCGGCCAGTGTCCCGGAATCTCATTGGGGGAGGGGCGGATAACCCGACACTACGGCGTTTTCTGTTATGGTTCTTCCGCACATTTGGTGAAGGCGTTGAAAGCTTCCGCTGTTGAGGTTGGAGCGCCGGTTTTATGCAGCATTGAGGACACGTATCCTGAGTAGGTGGAAGCTGGAGCGGCCGTACATGGAGCGTTTGATCAACTTGAGACGATGTACGTTCCCCTCAACCGCGCCGTTGCTCCAGCCATGCTCAAGGGCGGCTTTCACGGCGTCGGCATCGCGGCTGAGGTGTTTCGCGAAAGAGACCAGCGGGCTCTGCAGCGCGGATTGGAGCCATGGTTCCCACGCGGCGCGATCTCGTTCCCGAACCATATGAAAGAACTCACGAGCCACCGAAGCAGCGGTGGCGATCTCGGGCGAGCGCCGAAATAACTCCTTCAGGTAAGGCAAGCTTGATTCGGGTTCCTTCAGAACTTGCCAAGCCGTTTGTCGCGGTGATGTGCGTGGAACCGGCGGAACAGTCGTATGCTTCTTAGCCTCCGATGCTCGGGTGCCGTGATGTTTCAACATCCAGTCGCGGACGATCCTGGACTGCCCTTCGAAGCCCTTTTCACGCAGCTCGCGCCACAGTTGGGCAGCGTTATGACATCCTTGCTGCCACCGCTGGTCCAGGTATTCGCGATGACGATCGAGAGAGTTTTCTCGCCAACGAGGGCTCTGTTCTGGAAAGCCGTTTGATTCGACCCATCGACGAATCGTTCGGCTATCGATGCTCAGCCTGCGTGCCACATCTGGTTGCGGTAGCCCGCCACGAACCAGTTCCATCGCTGTTTCGTAAACGGCCATGCGACGCTCCCGGCTCCTCTGCCTTGCTGCTTCTTTCCGACTCATTCTGCTCGTTGCGCAGCGCATCTCCATGACATCAGGCGATGGCTTGCCACGCACGGCCTGCGCCGCTTCCGTCATGAGCCGGTGATGCGGTGCCAACGAGCTTATGAGGGCTTCACTCAGATTGCGCAGCAGGTGCCAGCGGTCAGCAATCTGCGTGGCTTGGGGCGCCGCTCTCACTGCGGCCTCCGAATAAACGCTGGACCTATCACGGCTCACAATCTCGATTCCCGGATGAGCCCTCAGCCATGCCGCCGTGCTGTCCACGCTGCGATCCGCCAGCAGGTCGATCGCCTTGCCTTTCTCAAGATCGCAGAGAATCGTGCCGTAACGGTGACCTTTACGCCATGCCCATTCGTCGATTCCTACGACTCGCGGCGCGACGATGGCAGCCTCAGCCTTCCTCTTCAACTGTCTCAGTAGAGTTGATCCGCTGGCCAGAATGCCCAGTTGTCGCGCCAAACGACAGCCTGCAGATCCACCCAGTGCCAACGTGATTTGATCCAGCGCCGAGGACAATCGACAGGTCCGTCGACCATATCGTTGCACGGTTTTCGGCAGCCGCTCAGTGAAAATATGCTGGCCGCATGCCTCAGTCCCGAAGCAGGATACGAACGGGAATACCCTCCCAAGGCAAGTCGCTCAGATGACGGCAATATCGGCTATGAACCCGCCGCGAAGCCTGACCACAAGCAGGGCAACAACTCTCCTCGCCGGCTGATCGCAGCACCATTACCAACCAGCTTTGCCCCACAGCTTTCAATTCATGCAGCACAACCTCCCCGGCATCGGGAACCAATGTCGTATGTCCCATAGGCGCATACCGGAGACCGCCAAAGCTGACCTTATTATTCCCCCGGTGGAATCACCCCGGAAGTATCACCAAATGTGCGGAAGAACCAACGTTATGCCGCCACCGACGACCAGGCACTGCACAGTTATCCCGCCACCCGTTTCACCCAAATCCCGCCAGCCAGCGACTAGCGGAATTCGAAGTTGCTCAAAAGCTGTGCCAGCTCAACCGGTCGATGCAACACTATCTAATCAGCTGAACCGAAGGGTTGTAGGTTAGCGTCCCACCTAGAAGTCATTTAGAAGCAGCAGCATGCAAGTCAAAAAGCTCTCTCCGAAACTCTGAAATCGACCTGCTATGAGAGTTTTATGGGGACGAACTCAACCCTCTATTGGGGATGAAGTTCGAGTTTGCGCTAACACAACCCCCTGTGCTTCACAGGGAGACTCTGCAGGAGTTGCTATCAGCCATCCCAACTCCGCTGCGTGCGCAAAGTATTCCCGAATCATTGCCGCTTGCACATTCGGCAGCAACGCGCTTTGACAGAAAGCCTTTCTCACGACGGTCTCAAGAGTTTCGCCTTCTCGAATCGCCGACAACAACAAGAATGCTTCGGCTGCGATGCGCCGGTAATAGACCGAATCCTGATAACGGTGGACAACCAGATAGGTCGGAGATCGTTTGAGTTTCGGTATCTGGACTCGCCTGGATGTCCTCCGTTCCATCACGGCATTGCTGACAATATCAGCGTCCGGTTGGTTCTTGTGCGCTGCGAGAACAACCTTGTCCGCGGCGAAGCGTAGCGCAAGCAATTGAAGGTGAGGCTGCAAAGCCAACACGCTCGTGGGCTGAAGCGCTGCAAGATCCGTGTCGTCGAGGGGAGGCATCGTGGCGCCGTCGAACGCTTCAATGTAGGCCCACTCCAAACGTGCCACATCGACAGCGAGATCATGATGTGCGCCGGTGAACTCCGTGTGATCTCCAAGCCACGATGGCAATTTAGCACCAAGGTTGCGAAGGCTGAATGAGGTCGACGGGTTCTCCTTAAGGTAGTTCAAGATGAGCTCGTCGAAGCGCCTCGAACCGAGGACCGCATTCAGGGCTGGATAATCTTCCGATACTGCGGCGATCAAACGAAACCAATACTGCCGGTTGTAAATCTCAAGTCGTTCAAAGGATGAGAGCCGATCGTTGGGTTTGACATATCCGGCGGCGACCTCCGCGACAGTCGAGCCGCCTGGGTCGACCGCTTGCATCGCGAATTCGGTGGTCAAGGGACGACTTACGTCTTCCGCCATGCGGCGCTGGAACTCGAGTAGCGTCATGCCTCCACCTCCTCGCGCTCTTCCACCAACGTAGGCACAGCTTGGGTGTTGCTTCCACGGTGATAACGATTTGCCTTGAGCGCCTCCGCATGAACTTCATCGAATGTCGGGATATTATCGTCCCATTCGAGCAACGTTGCCGTAGGCCCGACGCGTTCGATGGCGCGGGCATACATCTTCCACACCGGATCGAGCACGGGATGATCGTGCGTATCGAGCGTGTACCTCTCGAACTTTGAGTGCCCCGCGATATGAATCTGGGCGACTCGCTCGGGGTCCACAGCGTTCACGTACTCCATGGGATCGAAGCCGTGATTTTGCGAGGAGACATAAATGTTATTCACGTCGAGGAGGATGCCGCAGTCTGCGGCGTGAACGACTTCGTTGAGAAACTCCCACTCCGTCATCTCCGACTCGTGAAACTCGGCATAGCTGCTAACGTTTTCGACGGCGATTGGGAGTTCAAGAAAATCCTGGACCTCACGAATGCGCGCGGCCGTCGTCCGGATCGCTTCGAAGGTATATGGAAGCGGCAGCAGATCGTGGGTATAGCGACCGTCGACGCTGCCCCAGCACAGATGGTCAGACAGCCAAGGGGTCTTGGTGCGTTTCGTCAACTCTTTGAGTCGCCTGAGATGCTCCCGATTCAGCGGCTGCGCAGAACCGAAGTACATCGAGACGCCATGCTGCACAACCCTATACTGCTCCAGTATCTGGTCGAGGACCTTGAGCGCATGGCCGCCACCGACCATGTAGTTTTCGGAGATAATTTCAAACCAATCGACCACCGGTTTTTGGGAGAGGATGTGGTCGTAGTGTGGCACGCGCAGTCCGATACCGACACCGTAATCCGTAAACGCGTTGAATCTGTTTGCTGGCATAGCGAGATCCGTTCGTTGCAGAGAGGAGGAAGGGTGTTGGAGGCTTGGGCACCTTCGCTAGCCTCCAACACAAGGAACTATGCCTTCGGGGTCTTGGAACCATCGGTAGCACAAGCTCCCTTGCCCTTGCAGCTGTTCTTGCCGGCATGCTTCGCGTCGCCACCACCCTGCCCCTTACAGTCATTCTTGCCTTTGCAGGAGTGCTTGGGGAGTGTCGGTGCCTGGTTTTGCGCGACCAGGAGGAGACCGGCATTGGCTGACGGCGTGCTGTTTTGGCCAGTGGCTTGGGCGTTCAAGCGGGCGGATGTTCCGCCAAGAAGCCCGGCGAATGCGGCCGCGAGGGCCAGGTTGTGTACGGTATTGCTTTTCATGAGGAACACCTTTCGTGGTTGGGCCGCGCAATTCCCCGCGCTGGACGTGATGGTTGTGGAAGATTGCAACTGCGAATCAGTCGAAAATCCCGTAACGAACGAACCTATGGAAGCCAATCCAAACCTCTTCCACCCATGAGAGCGATACGGGGTGCAAAGGTTACAGGCTTTCTGTACAGCGGAGAGAGTAGGTCGCATGATCGGCGTTCTCTGAATCGCAGATCCGGCCGCCGATTGAGTCCGCTTTGTAACTATTGAGCTCCTCGCCTCTCTAATGCCCTGAATGACTTTGCCGGACAACGATATGCGCACGTAGTTCGCTGCGTTCTTGTGATTCCGCGAGGCTGAGGGCAATATGAAGCGATGGCTCGAAACGTACTTTGGAATATCGGGGAAGATATCCCTGCTGCAATCACCGTTTCTATTAGCGATCAGGCTCTACTGGGGCTGGCAATTCGCGCAGAACGGTTGGGGCAAATTGCACAACCTGGCGAAGATCACCGACTACTTCACCAGTCTCAATATACCGTTTCCGGCTGCGAGTGCCCATTTCATTGCGGCGCTCGAATTCTTCGGAGGCTTGCTGCTGATAGTAGGTTTGGGGACGCGCCTTGTCGGCCTCCTGCTCGCTGCTAACATGATGGTGGCCTACTGGACAGCGGATCATGACGCGCTCGTTTCCGTCCTCTCTGATCCGGGCAAGTTCTACATCGCTGACCCGTACACCTTTCTTTTTGCATCGCTGATGGTCCTGATCTTTGGAGCAGGATTGCTATCATTCGATGCTCTCATTATGAAACGCCTGAAGGAGCAGGCCCGACTCGTATGAATGTGGAACACCCGGATCGTGACGAGACGCAAATGATCGCGGCGACACTTGCTGGCGACACACGGCAATACCACGAACTGATCCGACCCTATGAGCGCAGCGTTTACAAGATGGCACTTTCCTTTATGAAGAATGAGTCGGACGCTGAGGACGTAGCACAGGAAGCCTTCCTCAAGGCATTTCGAAAGCTGGCTGACTTCCGGGGGCAGGCGAAGTTCAGTACCTGGCTCATCAGCATCACGTTGAATGAAGCGCGCAGCAGATTGCGGCGACAAAACACGGTGCCCATGGAATCGCTCGACCAGGCAACGGAAGAAGGTGGCCACATTTCGCCGGCGCTTTTGCGCGACTGGCGTGAAGTTCCGTCTGAGGCATTGGAGCGAAAGGAGATTCGCGCGATACTGATAGAGGCAATTGGTCATCTTTCCCCCTTGTATCGCGAAGTCTTGCTGCTGCGCGATGTGGAGGAATTCTCCACTGAGGAGACAGCCGCTGCGCTCACAATCACCCCTGGAACAGTGAAGGTTCGATTGCACCGCGCGCGCATGATGATGCAGAAAGAGCTTGCACCGAAACTCAAGAATACAAATCCACGGAGGAGGTGGTTTCAGTGGTCATAGAATGCAAACACGTTTGGAATTACCTCTCTGGCTATCTGGACGACTCCTTATCGCCTGAAACCAAGGAATTGGTGCAACGACACTTGGAGCACTGTGAGATTTGTTCTGCGATTTTGGACTCCACACGCAACATCGTGGTGCTGACCGCTGACGATCGCGTATTTGAATTGCCGATTGGGTACAGTGAACGTCTTCACGCAAGGCTAGCTCAGGAGATTGAGAGCCACGAGGCGCGGACTCGTAAGGATTCAGGGGACTAGATCGAACCGTGGAGATAAATGTGGAAAACCCATTCCACACCCACGAGCAGCAAGGTGAGAATCGCGAGCGCTATCTGGACCGATTCGGAACGCCTTTTCTCAGGAGTTACCGGCCCGACCCGCCACTGAGAAGAAGGCCGAGCGCGTAACGAACGAACACGCCATATCGCATACAGATTTACGGCTGAGCCCGCGACCGCAATGATTTCCATGGGAATGCGTATGGCCTCGCCGTGGATTGAGCCAATGAACCGTGCGCCTGCTGCCGCGGCGGCGAGAGAGCCGACTCCGAGCAGGAGTCTCAGACCGCTGAGTGCCATGAATGCGGTACAGGCGCTCTGGAGAAGGATAAAAAGCAGGCTGGTGAGGCTGATTACCCATGAACGGCGGTTCATCGCGTCATGATTCTTGTCGCCTACTGATGTGTTTTGTTCGAGCAAGCTCTTTCTCCAATAGTTAACGCCACTTGGTTCTGACGTCTCGTGTCATTGATTGCTTGAAACAAAGAGTCGCTGCTCACAAAGGCTATCACTGCTTCCGCGAATTATTGTCTCACCGAAGAGGCCTCAGTGGCACCGCTGCGGTTCTTACTGTGTTCTATTCCTTGCGCGAATGAGTTCTATTTTCTCCTAGCATTCACTCTTCGGTCTTCTTGCTTCAGCTTGTAACCTTTCATCATTCAACATCTCCAATGGCTGTGCACAGAGCGGATATTGCTTGAGCGTTGTTCCTCGGACAGCGCCCAGTCTCTCCATGCGCGCGAATCGATTCATCCACCACTAACCCATTAAGGAGAAACCAATGTTGAAAGCAGTTAGTAGCCTGTTGACCGTCACGCTCAGTGTCGCAGCATTCACTTCCACCGTGCATGCCGCCGATGACTTTACCGGTTCCACTTCCACTGTCTTCGTCATGACGAATGACAACCTCAAGAACGAGGTTCTCGCCTATCAGCGTCTCTACAATGGCAGTTTTGCGTTAAGAGGCAGCTTCGCTACCGATGGTCGCGGGAGCGGGGGCACCACCGATCCACTCCAGTCGCAAGGTTCGCTTACGCTAAGCGGCGACCGCAACCTGTTGTTCGCCATTAACGCCGGCAGCGGGACCATCTCCAGCTTCCATATCGTTGACGGTCTTCCCCTCTTGGCCGATAAGAAACCCACCGGTGGCGCCTTCCCAGTCGCCGTTGCGGAGCACAACGGAACAGTCTATGTCCTCAACGCTGGAGGAAACGGTGCAATCGTAGCCTTTCGTGCCGATGGACTAGGTCACCTCCAACAGATTCCGAACTCCCTGACTCATCTCACTGCTACGAACTCAGGAGGCTCTTCAATCTCGGTTAGCCCGAGCGGCCGGACGCTCGTCGTCATCGAAAAAGCGCCCAACAACATCGATACCTTCCCCATACAGCCGGATGGAACCCTCGGGACAGTAGTGATCAATCCCAGCGTCACGCCAGGCGTTTTCGCTGGTGTATTTACGCCAAACGGCCAATTAGTGGTCTCTGAGAATCAGCCGAGCAGCGGAACCGATACGTCTAGTATCTCTTCTTACACGATCAATACCAACGGCACACTCACTGCGATTAGTCAAAGCATTCCTACAGTTGGAAATGGCAATTGCTGGAACGCCATCACTCCAAATGGCAAGTATGTCTACGTTGACAACTCGGGCACCTCCACAGTCGCCGGTTTCTCCGTCGGTTCTAACGGTACTCTGACTCCCATTGACGGAACAGTTCTGTTCTCTAACCCAGAAGGCACAACCAATCTGGACATGGCCACTAGCGGTGACGGGAAGTTTCTCTACACAATGGACACAGGGGCCGGCGCTGTTGGCGTCTACAGCATCGATTCCAATGGTGCCCTCACCAGCCTGGGTGATATCGACGGCCTACCCAAGACCGTGGGCTTTAACGGAATAGCAGCCCTGTAGCAGCCAAGCGATGCAGGTCCTGGACTCCCCATTCCAGGACCCGCTCGTCCTTTCACAAGGAGATCTGTCGGCCAATAAGCGTTGAGTCTATCTGCAAGATTGAGAACGCATCGCCACATTCGAATCGGAGATATATGGGCCGGGGTTGCGGGCAGGAATGTCTTTCGACTATTAATCGACCCTTCGGCGCATAAACTGCTCTCAATCAGTGTTACTCACCCTCTTATTAACTTAACAATTGGCAATCATTCGATATTGCGAGGAAGACATCATCAAAATACTTGCCTGCCGATGAGAACCGATCCTCGTAAGCAAACGTCCCCGTCGACACCTTGTGGCCTTCCGCACGCAGGTGCTGGTACTTGCAGTACCGCTCCGGAAGATCGTGACATTGAGCACCAGATCGCCGAATTCACAGCACGCCGTTATCCATGTAACCCAATAACAATCTCCGCGTCTCATTGATAGCAGTCATAGGAGGATTCATTGGATAAGTTCGCAATCTTGGCTTTGCTCCAAGCCCGGTCAGGGAAAGAGCAAGAGGTAGAGGATTTCTTGAGGTCGGCACAACCCCTTGCGGTGCAAGAAGCTGCTACGACGACCTGGTATGCAGTTAAGCTGGGACCCGCACAATTCGGTATTTTCGATACGTTTCAAACGGAAGAGGGCAGGACTGCCCACATGACGGGTGAGATTGCCAAGGCGTTGTTTGCCAGAGCGGAGGAGTTGTTCGCTACCCCTCCGCAGGTGGAACTGCTGGAAATCCTGGCGGCAAAGGCCCCGCAGGCTTAACTACCGCCAGGCATTGTGACAGGCCGCTTGGCGACTGAACGATTCTCCAGAATGATGTCCTCGAAACGAAGACAGACCGTCCATGAATATTGAGCCGTAACTGCGCCGGGAGCCTAAATCTTCCGGCGTGTTTTTTTGTGTTATTGGAGTTGCAACAATGTTGCCATTCAAATCCCTCGTATTTTCTGAGAGTTAGCGAGGCGACTCGTTGCCACATTTCGAAATTGTGCGACGGATGGTAGCCCCGTCGCGCCTCCGCCGTAAGCACGCGTTGTGGCGACTTCTTTGGCGACAACATCAAAAACATTAGTCCTGATAAGTCTTAGGGCTGTATCTGGAGCGCGCAACAAGACATGCGGAAGCCTCAATGCGGGCGCTTCGGATACAGCGACTTGAAGGAAGGCGCTGGCGTTTGCGGCGGATGCGGTTAAGCTATGGG
>JBEKFF010000004.1:0-39515 GCA_050013455.1 Acidobacteriaceae bacterium
GCCCCTTGAAAAAGATCGCGCGCTTGTCGATATCTCCCCTGGACGGCAGCCGCTCCGCCGCGAAACGATGGGAAATACCACACGCTCGTTCCATCCTCGTGAGTCTCAAACCACTTTGTCTCGCGTGCAAGCGAAGCCTCATCATCTTCTGCCAGCGCAATCTCAAACAGGTTCAGATGCAGGCCCGTATCGCCCCTGCCGACTCGCGCAGCCATCAACGTTGCTCTCTTACAATCATCGAAACGGTTTACGTCCTTGTAGGCCTCGGCGAGGTTTTCATACATTAGCGCGTTTGTCGGGAATTGCGTTACGCCCCGTTCACCGGTAGCGATCGCAGGACCATACTGTCCCAACTTCAGGTATTCATCGATGATATTGATTGGTCCAATGACGTCTTGAGGATAGGCCGAGGCCAATACCTGATACGCCTTAATTCCTGCAATCAGATCATGCTGCCCATAGGCGTAATATCCAGCCCGAATGACAAGCTGCTCGTATGCGCTGATATGGTCGCTCAGATCCAGAGCTTTCTTGTAGTACTCGGCGCCAATTGCGTCTTGGCCGCTGTTTACATTCTCAACTGCGAGTTCGCGATAAGCCATCGCAAACTGAGGATCCAGTTCGACTGCTCGCTGATAGGCGGCAATGATGTCGCTTCGGCTGCTACCTTGCGACTGCAAATATTTCCCGATCGAATAGGCTCTCAACGCTTCTAAGGATGGCGTCGTAGCAACACGCAGGGGCACCTCATACGTCTGCACAGATTCGGCGGACTCATTCAAACCTCTGCGAACGCGTTCAGCAACCGTGTCCAATGCCTCGAGAACCTGTTCCTTGCTTTTTGCCTCCGCCTTTGCGCTCGCCAGTTGCTTTCCCGAAGTGCAGGATGAAGCTTCCAACGTTACGAGGTATTTGTTCCCGATCGTCGATATCGTGCCCGTGAGCAGAGCTTGGCCGTTGGTGCGCTCGCAAATCTCCTGGCCTATATCCGCGGTAATCGGTGTATCGCTCTTGCGTCCCATGAAGAGAAGCGTGCTCACTCCAGCACGCTCGCTCAAAACATTCATGTAGGGAGACTGCTCCAGGTCGATCTCGAGGGCCCGCTTGAGCGTGCGATCAAACGTCACATCCCCCGTCGTATTCACAAAGTCCGTCAGCACGACACTGGCTACGGATGGCTTTGGGTGAAGGCGCTGCCACACCGAAACGCCTGCGACGATGATCGAAACTAGCCCTGCGACGACCGCTGCGACCACTACCCAACGGGAGCTAGAGGTCCTTCGCCGTGTGTGCCTTTCTTCCGTGACGATGCTGGTAGTCACGGTGCGCTCCTGCAGCAACAGGCTTCCACCCTGCGGCGCGTCTCCGAGCCTTCTTCGCTGAGCAGCACCTCCAGATTGCCCCAGGATTTGTACTGGAACAACGAATTGATAGCCACGGCCAGGGAGCGTCGTAATGTAGCTGTTCTCGCCGGCGCGTTGATCGAGAGCTTTTCGCAGTACAGAGATGCTTTGGGTGAGATTGTTTTCGTCTACGAACGCATCCGGCCAGACGTTCTTCAACAATTCATCCTTGGTTACCACCCGTCCCGGGTTCTGGACGAGGTACAGCAGCACGTCGAATGCGCGACGCTGCAGGGTCACGGCGCTGTCATTGCGCCGCAAGGTGCGCTCGAGGGGATCAATCCGGAACTCGCCGAACTGGAATATCTCACTCATTTAATTGAACTTATCGCCATTCACAACTTGTCAGTCGCGGTCAGAATGGGTCACTGGCGTTTTTGCAGCTCCGTCCGCACAATTCGCGCACGCTGAATTTCGAGGCACTTGTGACACGACTTTATCAATGGTTGAGGGAACGGGCAATGCTCTTTCGTGTTGAGTCGCAGGACGATGGAACGCGCCATAGCGTGCGCACTGAGGTGACGGTGCACGAGAGAGAGCAGACCTTGCTGCTCGAAGGGACGTCCTGGGGTGGGCCGAAGACGTGTCCTTTGTGCGGAAACCCAATGTTTCCGGTACCGGAGCCCTTATCCGAAGAGAAGGCGCAGGAACTCAAGCTTGGACATCGCGACGGCCAGGGGACATGTCCTGGGCCCAAACCAAAAGGCGAAATGAAGAGCTCGCGGCAGCGCGAGGACATAAGGAGACTCCGGTGAGCAGTTCAATTTACGACATACTTAGCTCGGTTTCGCGTCTCAAATCGACGTCTTTAGCCCGGTTTGGGGTCGCACTCATTCTTCTCGGGACGTTCATGCCTGGATTCGCGCAAACAGTGACGCCGGCAAGTCCGAGCCTGACCTTCACCTCGGCGCTGGTGGGGATCTCCGCCGGGACTGCCGAGAGTCTTACCGAGACATTTACGCTCACGGGCTTCAGCAGCGTGATCACGCCGACCGCGACGATGCACTATGGACTGTCCTACACCGCGGGAGCGGTGAGTTGCACAGGATCGCTGGGGAGCCAGAGTTGCAGTGTGTCCGTGAAGTTCACGCCGACGTATCCGGGCGGACGGAGAGACGCGCTGTTCCTGATGAATGGCACGACGCGGCTTGCGACGGTGCTGGTGTACGGGATCGGTGAGAGCCCGTTCGCGCTGCTGCAACCGGGAGTGTTCAGCACCTCGGTACCGGAAGCCGGTTATCTCTACGACTCGGTGGTGGATGAGAATGGCGTGCTCTACCTCCTGGAAACCGAACAGAACACGGTCTTGCAGCGGACAACGGCGGGCGTGATCACGGCGATGCCCATCACAGGTCTCAGCTCTCCACGAACCATCGCGATCGACGGCGCGGGTGTTCTGTACATCGCCGACCAGAAGTCCAACTCCGCGCTCACGACCTACGATACCGTCCAAGGCACCCAGGGCACCTTCCCCTGGCCTACTCCCAGTCCCGGATATATTCAGTCGGCTACGGTGGGCAACACGGGCACGGTCTACGAGGCCGACTACGCGGACATCTATGTCTTTCCGACGACCGGCAGCCCGAGTGACGTAACGATCAACCCGGCAATCACGCAGCCCAGCGTTATGACGGTCGACAGCGCGGGCAACGTGTTCATCGGCGGCTACACCATCAACGAGCTGACACCTGGAGGGACGCAGACGGAAGTCAACACGGTGGGCGGCAGCAGCGGACTGTTTACGGATGCTGCTGAAACGCTGTATGCGACGCGGTACTCCACGGGCGGCGTTGCCGAACTGCCGGCTTCGGGTTACGCGACTGCAGAGGCGTCAGTTGATACCGCCGCTTCCCCACTGGGCGCTTCGATGGGACCGGACGGCACGGTATTCGTGGGCAACTACACCAACCTCGACATCGTGAACCGCTCGTCGGGCGCTGTTGCCTTTGGAGCGCAGGCGGCCGGCACCGCTGCGACGCCGCAGACGATTACGTTGTACAACGGCGGCAACGAAACACTGAACGTCTCGGGCCTCGCCCTGAGCGGATCTGCAACCTTCACCATCGGAACGCTGCCCTCGGGAAACTGCACGTCGACGACGACGCTGGCCCCCGGTGCGCTGTGCCAGGTGCAATTGGGATTCACGTCGGCGAATCCAGGAAACTTTACGGGCACGCTGACGCTGACGACGAACTCGTTGAATCAGACGGCTGCCACGCAGACAGTGGCGCTCTCCGCGAATATCACCGGGGCATATCTTGTCGCCTCGCCGACCACGTTGAACTTTGGATCGCAGACGGACGGGACGACCAGCACGACCCAGTCGATCACGCTGACGAACCAGGGATACGGGTACTCGGCGGATGCGTATAGCGTCAGCACAACGAATTCAGCCTTCACCGCGACTCTGGGCAGCGGCTGCGCCAGCGTAGCCGTGAATGCGACCTGCACTTTGGACGTCACCTTCGCTCCTACGGCGGTGCAGAGCTACAGCGCAACGGGCACGGTGGCCGTGACCAATGTAGGACCGGGAACCGCGCCGTCGCTCAGCTTCAGCCTGTCAGGTAACGGAACGTCAGCATCGGCGCCGATTGCCGGCCTGTCGCCCAATCCCTTGGTGTTTCCCTCCGTCACGGTGAACAACTACACGCAGGGCACAGCCACGCTGACCAATACTGGCAATGCAACGCTGACCAATATTGTGGCCAGCATCACGGGAACAGGCGCGAGCGCGTTCAAGATCTACCCGACGTCGACTTGCGGAAGCACACTTGCAGCGGGCGCCAGCTGCACGTATCTGATGAACTTTTATCCAACGGCTGCGGGCGGTTTTTCGGCAACGCTTTCGGTGGCCGACGACGCAAGCGGCTCTCCGCAGACAATTGCCTTGACCGGCATCGGAGAGCCTGCTGCGGAACCCGAAGTCCAATTCACGCCCACCATCCTGAGTGCGATTGCGGGAACAGGAACCATGCCGACGGACTGCGTGAATCCGGCGCAACCCGGCCCCGCGCTGCAAACGCAACTGTGCGCTCCGACCGCGGTGGCAGTGGATTATAGCGGGAACATCTACATCGCCGAGCAGACGGAAAATGTCGTTTTGAAGATGGATACCAGCGGAAACATCACCACCTTTGCAGGTGTCCTGGGCAGCACTGGAAGCTATAGCGGCGACAATGGTCCCGCTACCGCGGCCCATCTAAACGCGCCGCTGGGTCTTGCGGTCGATGGTCTGGGGAACGTCTTCATCTCGGACTCCGGCAACGGGCGCATTCGCGAGGTGAACGCAACCACCAACACCATCACGACCTTCGTGGGCGGAGGGAGCGGTTCATACTTCAACGGTGGCACAGGAACGGCCGTGGTACTTGCGCCTGCGGGGATTGCGTTTGATCCTTCGGGGAATCTGTACATCGCGGAACCGACGCAGCAGATTGTCGTGAAGGTAACAGCGTTAGGGGTGGCGACTCTGTTCGCGGGTGTCCAGGGCTCGGGCGGCGCGGGCGTGGCCGGATACAACGGCGACAACATACAAGCAAACACCGCGGAGCTGAACGCGCCGACTACCGTTGCAAGCGATCGCAACGGCAACATCTATATCTCGGACTCGTTGAACTACCGGATCCGGTACATCAACGAGAATTTTGAACCAGGACTGATCGCTACGGTCGTAGGCAATGGAACCAAGGGCAGCACAGGAGATGGTGGTATCCCGACCAGTGCGGAGATCAACCCGCTGTTCATCACGATGGATGAGGCCAATGACATCTTCATCTCCGACGGAACAAAGCTACGCGAGGTCAGCAGCGGCAGCGGAAACATCAATACGTTCGCGGGCGGCGGAACGGGTGGCCTGGGTGGACCGGCGACCACGGCATTGCTGTCGGGCGTCGGGCAGCCGGGCATCGACAACAACGGCAACGTCCTGATCCCGGTGACTGGAACTCCTCAGATATTGTCCGCAGGGCCGACTGGCATTCTGCAGTTCGGGAACCAGGCGGTCAGCACAACCAGTGCTCCCCTCACCATCACGGTTGAGAACACGGGCAACAATTACCTGAACTTCAACTCCCTGACGTTTACCGCGACCGGTCCCTTCAGCGTGACGGGTGGAACTTGCGAACAGGCGACCGATGGCGGGTACAGCCCCGGCCAAACCTGCACGTTGACGGTCACGTTTACACCAACAGCGACGGGGGCGCAAACGGGTTCGATCAGCGTTGCCAGCAATGCCCTGGCGAGCCCTTCGAGCATTACGCTGCAAGGGTCGGGAACAGCTGCGGCGGCGCCGACTGCGACGCTCTCGCCGGGGACGCTGAGTTTCGGGAGTGTGACATCGGGCGTGACGTCGAGTGCGCAGACGCTGACGCTGTCGAATACAGGCAACGCAGCGTTGACGGTCTCTGGCATCACGATTGGCGGCGCGAATCCCAGCGACTTTGCCGAGACGAATACTTGCGGCGAGTCACTGGCGGCGGGCGCTACGTGCACGATTTCGGTGACGTTCACGCCGAGCTCGGCTGCGAGCTTTGCGGCAACCGTTTCCGTTGCGGATAATGCGACGGGTTCGCCGCAGACCGCGACGCTGAGTGGATCGGGAACGGCCCCGACCGCGCCAGTTGCCACGCTTTCTCCGACCACGGTGAGTTTCGGTAACGTGGTGCAAGGCGCGACGGCGAGTGCGCAAACAGTGACGCTGTCGAACACGGGCAATGCAGCGCTGACGATCTCGGGAATCACGATCGGCGGGACGAATGCGACGGACTTTGCCGAGACGACGACTTGCGGTGAGGCGCTTGCGGCGGGAGCGTCGTGCACCATTGCGGTGACGTTCACACCGGGCTCGGTGGCGAGTTTCTCGGCGACGGTTTCTGTCGCGGACAATGCGGCGGGTTCGCCACAAACTGCCGCATTGAGCGGCTCCGGGACTGCTGCGCCGGACTTTACCGTGAGCGTAACGCCGGCTGCGCAGACGGTGAGCTTAGGCGGGATGGCGACCTACCAGGTGACCGTCGGCGAGATCAACGGGGACTTCAGCGGTACGGTTGCGCTGAGCGCCACGGGATTGCCAACAGGCGCGACGGCCACGTTTACGCCAGCGTCGGTGACACCGGGCGGCGAGAGTTCGGGGAGCGTGCTGACGATCCAGACGGCTTCGCTCACCACGCAGGCCCGTGCGCATAGCGGCTGGCGATGGATGCCTGGCGTGACGTTGGCGTTTTGCATTCCGCTGCTGTGGTGGAGACGCAAAGAACGAATCTGGCGGCTGGGCTGCAGGCTTCTGTGCCTGCTGCTCAGTGTGGGCGCGGCCATGCTGACGGGCTGCGGAGGCGGGTATTACTCGCAGGTCCCGGCCCAGACATACACGATTACCGTGACCGGTACGAGCGGTTCCACTCAACATTCCACCACCGTCACGCTGACGGTTCAGTAGGAGAGACGCGATGCGATTGGATAGAACCTTTTCAGCGGTAGGGGCGGCGGCGATCAAGGGAATCGTCGCGCTGGCAGTGGTCGCGCTTCCCTTCCGCGTTCAAGCACAGGTGCAACCAACCACCGTGTTTGGATTGGATCCGGGGCAGACGAGCGCGGTAGACGTCGGCTTGGATTATGCGTATGTGCGGGCGAATGCGCCGCCGGCAGCGTGCGGATGTTTTTCGATGAACGGCGGCGGCGGCAACCTGGTAATAAATATGCGGCATGGCGTGAGTGCGGTCGCTGACCTGCAAGCGACTCACGCGAACAACCTCAATGGCACGCCCCAGACAATCACGGTGTTCGACTATCTATTCGGACCGCGGTATTCGTATCGCACGGGCAGCCGGTTTACACCGTATGCGCAGGTGCTGTTGGGAGGGTCCGACGAGCTCTCGAATTACGCGTTTGTGCGAAACACCCAGGCGTTTGCGGTGAGCGGCGGCGGCGGCGTGAGCCGCTTGCTGAGCCGGCATTTTGCGTGGAACATCGTCGAGGTGGACTACGTCTACTCGCGATTGCCGAATGCGGTCAACGATCATCAGAACGATCTTCGCGTGACGACGGGCCTGGCGTTTCGATTTGGTCCGCGCTAGTCAGGCGCCCTAAACTTCCGGCCTCAACGTTAATGAGAAATGGCTCTGACGTTTTCGGGTCAGAGCCATTTTTGTAGCAAGTGATTGTTCTAAGCGTGGGCCCGCATGAGTTCCGCGAACACTTCGCGGCTGGGGCGAACGCGGTCTTCGGGCAGCGTTGCGAGCGGTTCGTCGACCAGGTTAAGCCTGCTGGCGAAGTCCAGCTCTTCGGTGTTGATGTAGAAGACGCCGGTGAGCACCTCTCCCTTTTCGTGGGCTTCCATGAGCATGTTGACGGCGCCCGTCTTGCTGGTGGGTGTGTAGTCTTCATGCAGCTTGCGGAGGCGCAAGTGAGAGCCGTCGTGCAGCTCAACATCGACGGTCGTGTCGTGATCGTAGTCGACGTCGATATTTTCAAACTGCGCGATGAAGCCGGTTTCGTTGACCAGCTCGTCATGCTCCTTCATGTACTTGTAGCTCTTGGTCGAGCCCTCGTGATCGTTGAAGGTGACGCAGGGCGAGATGATGTCGAGCAGCACCGTCCCCTTGTGCGCGATCGCAGCCTTGAGCATCGCAGACAGCTGCTTTTTGTCGCCCGAGAACGAGCGGCCGACGAAGGTTGCGCCCAGCTGGATGGCCAGCGCGCAGACATCGATGGGCGGCATGTCGTTGACCACGCCGGTCTTCAGCTTGGAGCCGATGTCGGCCGTCGCGGAAAACTGACCCTTGGTGAGGCCGTACACGCCGTTGTCCTCGATGATGTAGATGATGGGAAGGTTGCGGCGCAGCAGGTGCACAAACTGGCCCACGCCGATGGAGGCCGTGTCGCCGTCACCGCTGATGCCGATGGAGCGCATGGTCTTGTTGGCGAGGATCGCTCCGGTCGCTACCGACGGCATGCGTCCGTGCACGGAGTTGAAGCTGAAGGAGCGCGACATGAAGTAGGCGGGCGATTTGGAAGAGCAGCCGATGCCGCTCATCTTCATGACCGTCTCGGGCTGAACGCCCATCTCGTAATAGGCTTCGAGGATGCGCTCGGAGATCGCATTGTGTCCGCAGCCGGCGCAAAGGGTTGACTTGCCGCCGCGGTAGTCGAGAATCTCGAGGCCAATGGGGTTAGTTTTCGGTGTTGGGACAACAGGTGAGGTCGCCATGATTACTTGTTTGCTCCTTGGTGTGAGGCGATGGCCTCGGTAACGGTGCGTGCGTCGAGCGGCAGGCCGCCGTAGTAGACGACAGAGTGCAGCCTGGTGGCGAGTGACGGATTCAGGTCGGTCTTCATAAGGTTCAGAAGCTGGCCGTCGCGGTTCTGTTCGACCACATAGATAATCTCGTGGCTGGCAACGAACTCTTCGACTTCGTGCGTCAGAGGGTAGGCACGAACGCGAAGGTAGTCGGTCTCGATCTTCGACTCGCGCTTCAGCTGATCGCGGCTTTCGGCGACGGCCACGTGCGTGCTGCCGTACGCGATGATGCCGACTTTGTGATTCCCCGCCGCCTCGAGAACCGGCTTGGGAACGTAGCTCTTGGCCGTCTCGAACTTACGTGCGAGGCGCTGCATGTTGTACTCGTAGTCCTCGGGCCGCTCGGTATAGAGCGCCTTTTCGTTCTTACCGCTGCCGCGGGTAAAGTACGCCGCCTTCGGGTGCGGAGTGCCGGGGAGCGTGCGGTATGGAATCGCATCGCCGTCGACATCCTTGTAGCGGGCGAAGCCGCCGGCCTCCTCGAGCTGCTTCGCGTTGAGGATCTTGCCGCGCGTGATGGGTTTTTCAGGATAGTCGAACGGCTCGGACATCCAGTTGTTCATGCCCAGGTCGAGGTCGGAGAGGACGAAGACCGGAGTCTGCAGCGTCTCGGCGAGATCGAAGGCCTGGGTGGCAAACTCGAAGCACTCCTTGACCGATCCCGGGAACAACAATACGTGCTTGGTGTCGCCATGGGAGAGGCCGGCGATGAACGCGACGTCGCCCTGGGCAGTGCGGGTGGGCAGTCCCGTGGAGGGGCCGGTGCGCTGCACATCGAAGATAACGCCCGGGATCTCGGCGAAGTAACCGAGGCCGGCGAACTCTGCCATAAGCGAGATGCCGGGGCCGGAGGTTGCGGTCATGGAACGGGCACCGGCCCATCCTGCGCCGAGCACCATGCCGATGGCAGCGAGCTCGTCCTCCGCCTGCACGACGGCGAAACTGGCTTTGCCATCTTTCTCCACGCGGTAGGCCTTCATGTACTTGATGAGGTCTTCGACAATGCTGGTGGAAGGCGTGATGGGGTACCAGGCGACGACCGTGACGCCGGCAAACATGGCGCCCATGGCGGCGGCGGCGTTGCCGTCGATGATGATCTTGCCCCGGGTTGCGGTCATCGGCTCAACGACCAGGCCGTCCTGCTTGGTGAGGGTGCTGGCGGCGTAGTCGAAGCCGAGCTGAACAGCCTTCCAGTTGAGGTCAGCTACCGCGACCTTCTTGGCAAACTGCTTGCGCACGATACCCTCGAGACCCTTCAGGTCGATGGAGAGCAACTGGGCCGCAACGCCAACGTAGACCATGTTCCTGATGAGCTTGCGAACCTTCATCTCGGCGCCCGTGGCGGCAGCCAGGCTGTCGAACGGAACGGGATAGTAGACGATGTCATCGCGGCGTTCCGTGAAGTTGAAGGCCTCGTCGAAGATGACGGAGCGGCCGGGCGCGAGTTTGCGGATGTCTTCGTGAACCGTCTCGGGGTTCATGGCGATCAGGAGGTCGTTTTCGCTCTTGCGCGCGACCCAGCCGTCCTTGCTGGCGCGAATGAGATACCAGGTGGGCAGACCCGCGATGTTGGAGGGAAAGAGATTCTTACCCGAAACCGGCACACCCATGTTGAAGATGCCGCGGAGAAGGATGCTGTTCGCCGACTGTGAGCCGGAGCCATTGACCGTTGCAACGTTGATTGCGAAGTCGTTCACCACTTTTTTGAGGGGAACGGTCGAGTCTGTAACGGGAAGACTCTGAAGTTCGAGATTACTGGTAGCCATTTAAAATCCTTCCATCCGTGTGTGCGTCGAGGGCGTTCTGCAGAATATCCTGGGCAATCCGTTCGTTCTAGCTGGCGTAGTCCTTTGCGGCCGTTTAGCGGCCACCTAGGTCATGTCATCGGAATTGTAGACCTTTCGCATAACGACTCGCCACGCGACGATGTTCCAGCATAGTTACAAAAACCCAGTGTTGACAGCCTTTTTACGTAGTCCTGCGTTACAACCAGGTTGCATTTTCTAGGTGAAGCAACGAACGAAACCCCTTGTTCGACGGGGGCTTCGTTGTTGTTTGCTAAGTCAAGGGACGCATCATTCCCACAGCTACCGCTAAACGCGACATTTGGTGCGATTATCATTCTGCGCCCGACGCCGCGCTTGAGATAGGTGCCTTTTGTGGTTCGCCTGCGAGCATCGCTTTGGAGTCTGAGTGGCCGGCGACGGCAGCGCGTGCGGAGTACACCCGCCACTCGCGATCGACGTCCTCCTGTGCTTCTTCCAACAGCCTGGCAGCAACGTCCGGATGGCTGCGGGCGAGCATGGTGTAACGGGCCTCGTTGTAGCTGTAGTCTTTCAGCGGGATCGACGGTGCCCGCGAGTCGAGCTGGAAGGGGTTCTTGCCCTCGGCCCGCAAAGCCGGGTTGTAGCGCATCAGCGGCCAGTAGCCCGAGAGCACCGCCTTCTTCTGCTGCTCCATCCCCTGGGCGAGGTCGTAGCCGTGGGCGATGCAATGGCTGTAGGCGATGATGAGGGCAGGACCGTCGTAGGCCTCGGCCTCCTGGAAAGCCTTGATGGTCTGGGCATCGCTGCCGCCCATGGCGACGCGTGCGACGTAGACCGACCCGTAGCTGACGGCTTCCATGGCGAGATCTTTCTTACCGGTGAGCTTGCCGCCGGCAGCGAACTTCGCGACGGCGCCGCGCGGTGTGGACTTCGACATCTGGCCGCCGGTGTTGGAGTACGTTTCGGTGTCGAGGACGAGGACCTTGACGTTCTCGCCGGAGCCGAGCACATGGTCGAGCCCGCCGAAGCCAATGTCGTAGGCCCAGCCGTCGCCGCCAACCAGCCAGACGCTCTTGCGGGCGAGCGAGTCGGCTACGGTGAGCAGGGTCCGAGCCTGGGGCGAGTCAACACCTCCGAGCTTGTTCCGGAGCAGAAGAATGCGCTCGCGCTGGGCTTCGATGCCGGCTTCGGTGGTCTGGTCGGCGGAGAGCAGTGCCGTGACGAGCTCATCGCCGAGTGTCGACGCAAAGGGCTGCAGTAGAACTTCGGCGTACTCCTTCTGCTGGTCGAGCGCGAGACGAATGCCGAGACCGAACTCGGCGTTGTCTTCGAAGAGAGAGTTGGACCAGGTGGGGCCGCGGCCGCTCTTGTTGACGCTGTAGGGCGTGGTGGGAAGGCTGCCCCCGTAGATCGACGAGCAGCCGGTAGCGTTGGCGATGAACAGGCGATCACCGAAGAGCTGGGTGAGCAGCTTGATGTACGGCGTCTCGCCGCAGCCGGCGCAGGCGCCCGAGAACTCGAAGAGCGGATCGAGCAGCTGGATGTCCTTGACCTGACTATGCGAAAGCCGATTGCGATCGACCGAGGGCAGCGCTTCGAAGAACGTCCAGTTCTTTACTTCGGCCTCACGCAGCGGGGCTTGGGGCACCATCTGGAGGGCTTTATGTTTCGGCTCGGTCTTGCTGACGGCGGGGCAGATCTCGACGCAGAGATGGCAGCCAGTGCAGTCTTCGGGCGCGACCTGCAGGGTATAGAGCTCGTCTTCCATGCCGCGCCACTTCGGCGTAGCAGTCTTGAAGGTTTGCGGTGCGGTGGCGAGCAGCGTTGAATCGAAGACCTTGGCGCGAATGACGGCGTGCGGGCACACCAGCACGCACTTGCCGCACTGGATGCAGAGGTCGGTGTCCCACACGGGAATCTCGTGGGCGATGTTGCGCTTCTCCCAGTGCGAGGTGCCGGTGGGGAAGGTTCCGCCGGGCGGCAGCGCGCTGACGGGCAGCAGATCGCCGCGGCCGGCAGCTATTTCGCCCAGCACGTTGGTTACGAAGCTGGGCGCCTCGCGCGGGAACATCGGAAGGAGGTCAAAGGTGGC
This sequence comes from Acidobacteriaceae bacterium, assembly GCA_050013455.1. GTDB lineage: Bacteria > Acidobacteriota > Terriglobia > Terriglobales > Acidobacteriaceae > Granulicella. Next base: position 12,556 of record JBEKFF010000004.1, read on the forward strand.
GATAACGTGTTCGGGCGGCGTGACGCGATGCAGGTGAGCGAGCGCGGCATCGACGGCCGCGTAGTTCTGCAGCACCACATCGCCGCGCTTGCCGTAGGTTTTCTTGATGGCCTGCTTAATCTGGATGATGGCTTCTTCGCGTGGAAGAACGCCGCTGATGGCGAAGAAGCACGTCTGCATGATGGTGTTGATGCGGTTGCCCATCCTGGCATCGCGGGCGACGCTGTAGCCGTCGATCACATAAAACTGCAGCTTGCGGGAGAGGATGGTCTCCTGCGTCCTGCGCGGCAGATGCTGCCAAACTTCTTCGGGACCGTACGGCGAGTTCAGCAAAAACACTGCGCCTGGAGCAGCCGCAGCGAGGATGTCCATGCGCTCGAGAAACGAAAAGTTGTGGCAGGCGATGAAGTTGGCTTCGGTGATGAGGTAGGTCGACCGAATGGGCTCGGGACCAAATCGCAGGTGCGAGGTCGTGACGGAGCCGCTCTTCTTGGAGTCGTAGACGAAATAGCCCTGCACGTAATTGTCCGTGCCCGACCCGATGATCTTGATGGAGTTCTTGTTGGCGCCGACGGTGCCGTCCGACCCCAGCCCATAGAAGAGCGCGCGAATCGTGCGAGGATCCTCGGTGGAGAAGGTTGGGTCGTAGTCCAGGCTGGTGTGGGTGACGTCGTCCTGGATGCCGATGGTGAACTTGTTCTTGGGCCGCGGCTTCTTGAGTTCGTCGAAGATGCCCTTCACCATGGCAGGCGTGAATTCCTTGGACGAGAGGCCGTAGCGGCCGCCGATCACGCGCGGGTTCTGCAGGAAGCGCGGGCTCGGGCCGGCAAAGGACTCGCTGAGCGCAGTGACGACATCCTGGTAGAGCGGTTCGCCCAGCGACCCGGGCTCCTTGGTGCGGTCGAGCACCGCGATGGATTTGACCGTCATGGGCAGCGCCGCCATGAAGGCTTCGGCGGCGAACGGCCGATAGAGGCGAACCTTCAGCAGGCCAAGTTTCTCACCCTGCGCGTTCAGGTGGCCAATGGCTTCTTCGACCGCACCGGCGCCGGATCCCATGATAATGATGACGCGCTCGGCATCGGGCGCGCCGACATAATCGAACAGATGGTAGCCGCGGCCGGTAAGGGTTGCGAACTTGTCCATCACGTTCTGCACGATCGTCGGACAAGCGAGATAGAAGGGATTGCAGGCTTCGCGAGCCTGAAAGAAGACGTCGGGATTCTGAGCAGTCCCGCGCAGGATGGGGTTATCGGGACTGAGGGCGCGCTCGCGGTGGGCGCGCACGAGCTTCTCATCGAGCAGGGCGTTGATGGTCCCGTCCGAAATAACAGTGGCCTTGTTGATCTCGTGCGATGTGCGGAAACCGTCGAAGAAATGCATGAACGGAATGCGCGATTCGAGCGTCGCGATGTGCGAGATGAGCGCCATGTCGCCGGCTTCCTGCACCGAGTTCGACGCGAGCATGGCATAACCCGTAGACCGGCAGGCCATGACGTCCGAATGGTCGCCGAATATCGAAAGGGCATGCGTGGCAATCGAGCGCGCCGTTACGTGAATCACGTTCGAGGTGAGCTCGCCCGCGATCTTAAATAGGTTGGGGATCATTAATAGGAGGCCCTGCGAGGCGGTAAAGGTGGTGCTGAACGCGCCGGCCTGCAAGGCCCCGTGCATGGCGCCGGCAGCTCCGCCCTCACTCTCCATCTCGGCGATCAGCGGAACAGTGCCCCAGATATTTTTGCGGCCTTCCTCTTTCCACTGGTCGGCCCACTCCGCCATGGTGGACGACGGGGTGATTGGGTAAATCGCGATAACCTGTGCCAGCCGGTACGCCACCAGGGCGGCAGCTTCATTTCCATCAAGAATTGCAGTGTGTTGATCGATCAATGGGAGGCTCCAATCGTTGCAATCTCATTTTGAGCTTGTGGTCGAGGAGCGGTTGTGATGATTATCACAAGGCTGTTTTTCGGGGTCTGATATGTTGTAGAAAGAACGTATGACAAGCCATATCTATCTGCCGGTTATCGTCCTGTTGATTGGAGGCGCCGGGTTTGCGGTCGGTCCGCTCGCCCTGGCGTGGCTGTGGGCAAAGAAGTTTTCGCCGCAGAAATCCGGTCCCAGCAAGAACTCCATCTACGAGTGCGGCCTGGAATCCGACGGCGATGCCTGGATCAAATTCAAGCCGGGCTACTACATTTACGCGATCGTCTTTCTTATCTTTGATGTAGAAGCAATCTTCCTCTTGCCGTTCGCGGTGTCGTTCGGCGGTTTTACCGCAGGCGAGGCGATCGAGATGCTGGTGTTCGTAGTGTTGCTCGTGCTGGGCCTGGTCTGGGCCTGCCGGAAAGATGTGCTGTCCTGGAGCTAGCCGAACGCGGAGTAAACTAAAAAAGCGTCGGTTTGGCCCGAAAAAACCGATTGAACCCTGACGTGAGAAGGTCTTGTGGAAATGGATGAGCAGCTAAAGAGCGAGTTGAGACGGCAAGGTGTGGTTGCAACGTCTCTTCAGGAACTCTACAACTGGGGCCGCAAGAGTTCGGTATGGCCGTTGAACTTCGGCCTCGCCTGTTGTGCCATCGAGATGATCGCGGCCACCATGGCGCGCTATGATCTTGCCCGCTTCGGCGCCGAGGTGTTTCGCCCCTCTCCGCGCCAGGCCGACCTCATGATCGTCGCCGGAACCGTGACCAAGAAAATGGCGCCGCAAGTAGTACGCCTCTATAACCAGATGCCGGAACCGAAGTACGTGATCTCGATGGGAGCCTGTGCGATATCCGGCGGTCCCTTCAAGCAGGGTTACAACGTGCTCAAGGGAATCGACCGCTACATTCCGGTGGACGTCTATATTCCCGGCTGCCCGCCGCGTCCCGAAGCGCTCATCGACGCCTTCATGATGTTGCAAAGAAAGATCGACGCACAGTATCTGACCGGGCCCGGCCGGCCGCGTCACCTGGACGCTGAAACCCCAAGTGAGTTTGTGGTGCCGGAGTTTGGCGCGCACGATCTGGTTCCGACCAAGAACAGCGAAGTCTGGAGCGTTCCGCTGGTTAACATTTCGAATGCAGGCAAGAATGAACCTGGAAGAGATTAAGTCCCAAATCGAAGCGAACGTTCCCGGTTGCCGCCTGGAGATCATCCCCAATGGCAGCCCCTCCGGTCAGCATTCCCTGCTGGTGGATGCCGACCACGGATTTACCGTGGCGAGCTTTCTGCGCGATGGCGCCACCCCGCGTTTCGACTTCTGCTCCAACGTCACCGGCATTGACTGGCCTGTCAAGGAGGTCTCCACCAAGACCAAGGTGAAGAAGCTCGTCGACGGCGTAGAGAAAGAAGTGGATGAGGTGGTCAAGACCCAGACCGGCGGCTATCTGGAAGTTGTCTACCACCTGTATTCCGTCGAGCAGCGGGAAGGTCCCGTGATTCTGCGCATGCGAACCGAAGACCGCGCTGAGCGTACCCATGTCCCGTCGCTGACACCGATCTGGCGCAGCGCAGAGTTTCAGGAGCGCGAAGCCTATGACCTCTTCGGGATTCTGTTCGATGGTCATCCGGACCTGCGCAGGCTGTTGATGTGGGAAGGCTTTGAAGACTATCCGATGCGCAGAGATTACGTGGATCCGGACGACTACGAGTACGAGCCGACAGCCCATGACGATGTATTGAAGCGGGCCCAGGCACACCGCCCGGCGCAGGAGGGAGGTCTATGAGCATCCTGACCGACACGTCTGTCGATACCCTCTCTACCGACGAAACCGACCATCTCAAAGGCGATCTACTCGAGATCTCGATGGGGCCGCAGCACCCTTCCACCCACGGCGTCTTTCGGATGAACGTGACGCTGGATGGCGAGCAGGTGGTGAAGCTGAAGCCCGTCTTCGGCTACCTGCATCGCAATCACGAAAAGATCGCCGAGACCGAAAGCTACCTCGGCTGCATGCCCTACACGGACCGGCTGGACTACATCTGCTCGATCACCAACAACTGGGCCTACGCGCTGGCGGTCGAGACCCTCGCCGGCATCAAGGTGCCGGAGCGCGCGGAATACTTGCGCGTGATTACCGGCGAGCTGACCCGGCTGCAGAATCACGCCGGCCTGATCGGCTTCCTGATGCAGGACATGGGCGCCAGCGGAACACCGCTGATGTATGCGTTCCGCGAGCGCGAAAAGGTGCTGGACCTGTTTGAGGCACTGACCGGCGCGCGCATGATGTGCAACTACATGCGCTTTGGCGGCTGCCGTTGCGACTTGCCCGCAGGCTGGCTGGACGGCGCAAAGAAAGTCGTGGAAGGCTTTCCGAAGTTTCTGGATGAGTTTGAAAGCCTGCTGAAGACCAATGAGATTCTGATGGCGCGAACCCAGGGTGTGGGCATCGTGACCAAGGCGCAGGCTATCAACGCCGGGCTGAGTGGGCCGATGGCGAGGGCGTCGGGCGTCGATTACGACTTGCGCAAGGTGGACAAGTACGGCATCTACGAGCGTTTCAACTTTAGAGTTCCGCTCGGCGAAGTCGGCGACGTGTACGACCGCTACATGCTGCGCGTGCTCGAGATGCGCGAGTCGATCGAGATCTTGAAGCAGGCAATCCGCGATCTTCCGGAAGGCCCGATCATGGATCCCGGCACCAAGATCCGCGGCTTCCGTCCCAAGGCTGGCGAGGCCTACGGGCGCATTGAGGGACCGAAGGGTGAGCTCGGTTTCTACCTGATCAGCGACGGGTCGCCGAATCCCTACCGTTATCGTGTCCGTCCGCCCACGCTGATCAACCTCACGCTGCTCGAAGACATGTGCCTGGGACATAACGTCGCCGACATTGTCATCATCCTGGGCAGCATCGACATCGTTCTGGGCGAGGTGGACCGTTGAGTTCCTGTACACATGACGCAATCTTCGATATCGCAGGGGGTTCGCTTTGCTAGGTGAAGGTATTGTGAAGGGCCTGGCCGAGACTGCACGCAATTTCTTCGGCAGCTACGTCAACAAAGACCGGCTTACAACAGTTCAGTTTCCAGAAGAGCGGCTGCCCCAGATCGAGGCGACGCGTGACTTCCCTTTCCTGGTCTACGACGGCGCGGATCCCGAGCCCGGACTGCGTTGCGTGGCCTGCCAGATCTGCGAAAAGGAATGCCCGCCCAAGTGCATCTACATCGTCAAGAGCTCGGACAAGAAGCCGGATGCAACCGGGAAACAGCAGTTTTATCCTGCGCAATTTGATATTGATATCTCCGTTTGCATGAGCTGCCAGATCTGCGTCGAGGTCTGCCCGTTCGACGCCATCAAGATGGATGTGGAGTTCGAGATGAGCTCCGATGACCGCTTTGGCGGCTTGTTGCTGGACAAGTACAAGCTGGCCAAGTCAAACGAGTACTACAACAAGATTCATCCCACCGAGGCGGGCGCCGTCGATGCAGCCCTGGCCGAGGAGCGCGCGAAAGCAAAGCTGGCAGCAGAGGCGAAGGCAAAGAAGGACGCGGAGGTTGCTGCAGCTAAGGCTGCTGCCGCTGCGGCCGCTCCTGCCCCTGTGACTACGCCGGCGCCTGCTGAGACGCCCGCCCCCGCTACCTCAGCAGTTGGAGAGACCAAGTGAACGCTCGAGTAGCAGGAACCGGGATCAATATTCTGTGTTGGATGGTGCGGTCCTATGTTTGAGACGATCGATCAAATCTTTGTCCTCATCAAGCACTGGCTTCTAGGCTTTGTGCCGGGCGCGCTGCAGCCAGTCAGCTCCGCGATCCTCTCCGTTGTTCCTGTTGTCATTGCCTTCCCGTTGCTGTTCGCGATTACCACCGTACTCGAACGCAAGGGTCTGGGAAGAATGCAGAACCGCTACGGCCCGAATCGTACCGGCTGGTTCGGCATCCTCCAGCCAATGGCCGACGGCATTAAGTCGCTGACCAAGGAAGACATCGTTCCGCGTACGGCAGATCAACTGGTGCACTTTCTGGCACCCGTCGTGATGGTGATTGCTTCGTTCCTGGTCTACGCGGTGGTGCCGATCGGCCGGAACATGGTCATCGCCGATCTGAATGCCGGCGTGCTGTTTTTCTTCGCGATCGGCTCCATGGTGGAGCTCTCGGTATTCATGGCAGGATGGTCCAGCCACAGCAAGTATTCCCTGCTGGGAGCGATGCGCGCCATCGCCCAGATGATCAGCTACGAGATGCCGCTGGTGCTGGCATCGGTGGTAGTGATTATGGCAGCCGGCTCGCTCTCGACAGTCACGATCGTGAACATGCAGGCGGGCTATACCGGCATCTGGCCGCACTGGTACGTGTTTACGCCGTGGGGCATCACCGGATTCATCATCTTCATGATCGCAGCAACAGCAGAGTCGAACCGCTGCCCCTTCGACATGCCTGAGGGCGAATCGGAGATCATCGCCGGATATTTCATCGAATACTCCGGCTTCAAGTTTGCGCTGTTTTTCCTCGCCGAATATCTCGGCATGTTCGCGACGAGCGCGATGGCGATCACGTTCTTCCTCGGTGGCTGGGCAGCACCACTCTCCATTCTCACCTGGGTTCCCTCCTACATTTGGTTCTTCGGGAAGCTGCTGACAATCATCTGCGCGTTCATCTGGGTTCGCGGGACGCTTCCGCGTCTGCGCATGGACCAGTTGATGAACTTCGCATGGAAGTTCATGTTGCCGCTGTCGCTGATCAACATTGTGGGTGCTGGAATTTGGCACTTTATGCCCGCCGGATTTACGCGGTGGGGAGTTGTAAGCTTGCTGCTCGTCCTGTCGTGTGTTCTGTTGAGCCGCGGCCTTCGGCGCAACAAGTGGTTTCATGTGCGCACCTATCGCTTCGCCAGCTAGACCTGTGATGATCATCACAGGGTAGTCGGGTTCCGTATGTTCATCTGTATCTACTTCCTTTGTATGGTTGGATTCGTTTCAAGATGACAATTTCCTTTTTGCTGCTCGCCGCGATCACCATCATTGGAACCGCCGCGGCGATGACTCTGAAAAATCTCGTGCATTGTGTCCTGGCGCTGTCGCTTGGACTGGTCGGATTAGCGGCGTTGTACCTGCAACTCGGCGCGCAGTTTGTGGGGTTCACGCAGATCCTGGTGTACGTTGGCGCTGTTGCGATCCTGGCGGCGTTTGCCATCATGATGACCCGAAGCGCTGATCCGACGGTCTCGAACGCGGTCTCCTCCTTTCGTGCATCCGGCGCGTTGATCGCTATCCTGGTCTTCGCAGTGCTGGCCTGGGCGACAATCTCCGGAACCTCTTCGCAGACGATCCTCACTGCGGCGCCTGAGGGCTCAGTCGGCCAGGTGGGCACTGCGCTGATGCATCGCTTCGTCCTTCCATTGGAGGTCGTCGGCTTGCTGCTCACCGCCGCACTCATTGGCGCCGGCATTCTCGCGATGGATGAACATCGGGGGAATCAACAGCGGGGGAGACAATGAGCCCACTCTCCGGCTGCCTTCTGCTCTCTGCCTTCCTCTTTTCGATCGGCCTCGCCGGCGCTCTCACGCGGCGCAACGCGATCCTGGTCCTGATTGGCATCGAATTGATGCTCAACGCGGCCAACCTGAACTTTATTGCCTTCTGGCGTTACGGTCCTCATCCAGAAGCATTGACCGGCGTCATGTTCGCCATCTTTTCCATCAGTGTCGCCGCGGCAGAAGCTGCCGTTGGCCTCAGCATCATCCTCGCTGTTTACCGTCACTCCAGGACAACAAACCTAGACCAGCTGAACTCGATGAAGGGCTAAGCAGCACATGAACTGGATCGTACGAAATCTCTGGCTAATTCCCGCGCTGCCCCTGTTTGCAGCCGGAATCAGCGCGATTGCGAAGCAGAAGAACAAGGCTCTCGCAGCTTGGCTCGCCATCGGCTCGATGGGCCTCTCCTTCCTGCTCGCCCTGTGCGCCTTCGCCCATGTGCTCGTGTTGCGGAGCAGCGGGCAAGCGACGCAACAATTCTTCAACTTTCCCTGGTTTCAGTTTGGCAACGACTGGCTGTCGCTGGGATGGGTGCTCAATCCGCTGACCGCGGTGATGCTGGTGATGGTCACCTTTGTAGGCCTGCTGATCTTCATCTTCAGCGTCGGTTACATGGAGCACGACGAGAATTTCACGCGCTTCTTCTGTTTCCTCGCGCTGTTCGCCAGCGCAATGCTGGGCGTCATCATCTCGAACAGCCTGCTACTGCTCTTCATGTGCTGGGAGATTGTCGGCCTCACGTCCTACCTGCTGATTGGCTTCTGGTACTTCAAGCCCAGCGCCGCGGCGGCCGCGAAGAAAGCCTTCATCACGACCCGCATCGGAGACCTTCCCTTCTTCCTCGGAATCGTCTGGCTGTACTCGCAGACCGGGACGCTACTGTTCTACAACAACGGCGCCGGCTGCCTCGAACCCACAGCCATCGCTCACCTGCTCTCGCAGACGACCACGATCGGCATCGGCGTGGCAACCGGAATCGCGCTGCTGATCTTCTGTGGAGCGATTGGCAAGTCCGGCCAGTTCCCCCTGCACGTATGGCTGCCAGACGCAATGGAAGGCCCCACGCCGGTAAGCGCGCTGATCCATGCCGCCACGATGGTGGCAGCCGGTGTGTTCCTCGTGGCACGCGTTTATCCGCTGATGACCGCACACAACGGCATCGCAGGCGTGCTCACAACCTCCACTGCGCTACAGGCTGTGACGTGGATTGGCGCGATCACGGCGCTGTTCGGATCCCTGGTTGCCGTCGCGCAGTTCGACATCAAGCGCATCCTGGCCTATTCCACCGTGTCGCAGTTGGGCTACATGATGATGGGACTGGGCGTGGGCGGTGTCGCCGTCGGCATGTTCCACCTCATCACGCACGCGTTCTTCAAGGCGCTTCTGTTCCTCGGTGCCGGCTCGATCATTCATGGCTGCTCTGGCGAGCAGGACATTCGTCGCATGGGCGGCATACGAAAGTTGATGCCCATCACGTTCGCGACCTACGCCGTTGCGATGCTGGCCCTCTGCGGCTTTCCCCTCTTCTCCGGCTTCTGGAGCAAGGACGAAATCCTTCACGCAGCGCATCACTGGAACATCTCGCAGCTGCCCTACTACATGGGTGCGTTCGCCGCGCTGCTCACAGCGTTTTACATGACGCGGCAGGTGTTCTATGTGTTTGCCGGCACCTCGCGCCTTACCCAGGAGACCACGGACGCCTCGCACGCCGACCCGCATGCCGCCACGGCCGACCACCATCATGGCTCCGGCGCAATCCATGAAAGCCCAGCGGTCATGACCGTGCCTCTCGCACTCCTGTCGGTGTTTGCCCTGCTCCTCGGTTTCTTCGGAACGCCAGCGTGGCCGTGGTTCCAGTCCTTCCTCGACGACTCGCCGCTAACGGTCCATTTCGGAGCGTTCTTCCAAGGCGGGATCCTGCCGGTCATGCTGATTTCCTCTGTCATCGTGTTCCTTGGCCTTGGCCTTGGCTGGTACTTCTACGGCCGTCGCCCAATCGTAAGCGCCGAGGCTCCCGACGCCGTCGGCAAGCTCTCGCCCCCAATCTTTACCGTGTTGGGCCACGCGTTCTACTTCGATGCTCTCTACGGTGCGACCTTTATTCGACTGAATACGTTGCTTTCGAAGATCTCCGATTGGCTCGACCGCTGGGTTTGGAACGGCGCCGTCAAGACGATCACTTCCCTCATATTTGGATTCGCTCACTTGGATAACTTCTTGGACACACACGTGGTGAACTCCGGCTTCGATGAAGGGTGCGAGGGCGTCTCGCTCAGCGGCCAGATTCTTTCCCGGCTGCAAGCTGGCCGCGTCCAGGGATACCTGAAGATTGTTGCGGGCGCGCTCATCGTGTTCACGATCCTGCTGCTATGGAAGGCCCGGGTATGACGCAGGACATGAACTCCTTCCCATGGCTCACGATCCTGACCGCAGTGCCGCTCGTCGGCGCCGTTGCTGTGCTCGCGCTGGGCGGAAAGAACAAGGCGCTCGTACGCTGGACAGCGCTCGCGTTCAGCGCAATCTCCCTGCTGATCACGCTGGTTCTCTGGCACAGCTTCAACAGCACCGCCGACGGCTTCCAATTCCAGGAGCTGCACGCGTGGATACCCTCCCTCAACGTGAGCTATCGCGTGGGCATCGATGGGCTCGGTCTCCTAGTGTTGCTGCTCACCGCGATCGTCGTGCCGATCGGCATGCTCGCGTCCTGGCAGATTGAACAGAGAGTTCCGCTGTACTTCGCGCTGGTTCTCACGCTTCAGACGTGCCTCGTTGGCACCTTCACGGCCTTGAACTTCTTCCACTGGTTCATCTTCTGGGAGCTGGCGCTGATCCCCGCATTCTTCCTGGTCAGACTGTGGGGCGGTTCCGGCAGCGCCAAGGCCGCGATGCAGTTCCTCGTGTACACCATGGTGGGCAGCGTCGCAATGCTGCTGTCCTTCCTGGCGATCTTCCTCTCGACCAACACCTTTGATTTCACCGAACTCGCAACCATGTCGCAGAACGGCACCCTGATGCCGGCAGTCGTCGCGAAGCTCGGATGGCATCTGCTGACGCCGGAACACGTCGCGCTGGTCATCTTCTTTGGCGCGCTTCTTGGCTTTGCGGTGAAGGTCCCGCTGTTTCCCTTTCACACTTGGCTGCCTTCGACCTATGCAGAAGCGCCCAGCGGAACGACCATCCTGTTAACAGGTGCGATGTCCAAAATGGGCGTCTACGGTTTCCTTCGCATCCTTCTACCCATCTTCTACCCACAGATGCAGAAGGTGTTGACTCCCCTCCTTTGGCTCGCGGTCGCAACCGTCGTCCTGTCCGCCTACACAGCGATGGCCCAGAAAGATCTCAAGCGCATCTTTGCCTACTCCTCGATCAACCACCTGGGCTACTGCCTGCTGGCGATCTTCGCGGTGGCCAAGTTCACCGGCGGCGATGCCGCACTCACCACCCAGAAGTTCGCAGCTATGAATGGCGTCTTCCTCCAGATGTTCAATCACGGCCTCACGGCGGCAACGCTCTTCTGGTTTATTGCCATGCTGGAAAAGCGGACAGGCGGTGTTCGCGGCCTGGATGACTTCGGCGGCCTGCGCAAGGTCATTCCAGTCTTTACCGGCCTGATGGGGATCGCGCTGTTCTCTTCCCTGGGCCTCCCCGGACTCAACGGGTTCATCGGCGAATTCCTGATCTTCAAGGGATCCTTCCCGCTCGTAACCTGGGCCACCTCTCTGTCGGTGATCGGCCTGCTGATCACAGCCATCTTCATCCTCGGCGTTATCCAGCGCGTCTTCTCCGGACCGCTCCAGGAGAAGTGGGCACAGTTACCGGATCTAACGCTCGGCGAGCGGCTGTCGCTCGTGCCTGTGATTGGACTTATGTTTGCTCTGGGGCTTTATCCCCAGCTGATTCTCGGCGTCGTCAACCATACCGCCATACAGATGGCGAGCCATCTGCGGAACTTCTGATTATGCTAGCTTGGACGATCTACCTCTCGTTTCTCGGAGCTCTGGCGCTCCTCCTGCTGCCAAGTCGTAGCGCGGCCTTGGTACGCGTCCTTGCGCTTGCGACAACTCTGGTCACCTTTGCTATTACGTTGACGGCGTTCCTCCAGCATCGTTCGGGAGAGATGTTCACCGTCGTCGACTATCCCTGGGTCTCCTCCATGGGCATTCATTTCAGCCTCAAGGCGGATGGCATCAGCCTGACGCTGCTCCTGCTGACCGGCGTCATCGGAGTGTGCGGGGTCCTGTTCTCGTGGAATGTTGACCATCGCATCAAGGAGTTCTTCGCGTTCTACCTTGTGTTGATTGGTGCTGTCTACGGTGTGTTTCTCAGCTTCGATTTGTTCCTGCTCTTTGTCTTCTACGAGATCGTGGTGATCCCCAAGTACTTCCTCATCGCCATCTGGGGTTCGACGCGTCGTGAATATGCGGCCATGAAGCTGGTGCTGTACTCGTTCATTGGCAGCGCCATGGTCCTGGTCGGCCTGATCGCGGCATACGTGGTTTCAGGTTCCAGAAGCATGTCCCTCGGCGATCTCGCCGGATACAACTATTCGCCTCACTTCCAGATGTGGGCCTTCCCGCTGGTCTTCGTTGGCTTCGGTATTCTCGCCGGTCTTTGGCCCTTCCACACCTGGGCGCCGACTGGCCACGTTGCGGCACCAACGGCAGCTTCCATGTTGCTCGCCGGCGTCGTCATGAAACTGGGTGCCTACGGATGCCTGCGCGTGGCGATGACGTTGTTTCCGCTCGGCCTCGCTCCCTGGGGCTTTCATGTCCTTGGCCTCGGCTCCTGGCGTGACGTCTTCGCCGTCCTTGCCGTCATCGGCATCCTCTACGGCGCACTGGTCGCCCTTGTCCAGAAGGACTTCAAATTCGTCATCGGCTACTCGAGCATCAGCCACATGGGCTTCATCCTGCTGGGACTCATGACCCTCAACCAGATTGGCCTCTCCGGCGCTGTTGTCCAGATGGTCTCGCACGGAATTCTCGCCGGCCTGCTGTTCGCTGTTGTTGGACGCATGGTCTACTCCCGCACGCACACGCGCGATCTGCCTGCACTCGGACCAATGCATCTGAGCAAGCTGCTTCCGTTTGCCGCCTTCACCTTCGTCATTGCCGGTATGGCGAGCATGGGTCTACCCGGTTTCAGCGGATTCGCTGCGGAGTTGATGATCTTGATTGGGGTTTGGCATTCGTATCCGACGCTCATTTTCTTTGTCGGTATAGGACTTATCGCCGGAGTCGCCTACATCTGGAGAGCGATGCAACAGGCATTCTTTTCGGGCGCCAGCGCACCAGCCGTTGAGCCGGAGCATCCCCTTCCCCCGATTACTTTCCCGGAGAAATTGGGTGCAGGCATCCTCATCTGCTCCTCTGTGATCGTCGGCGTCTTTCCCCAGGTTTTCCTTAATGTGATTCATCCAGCCTTGAACTCGCCGCTCTTCCAGGGCCTGCGAAACGGAGGCTGGTAATGAACGCGATCCACTACGGACAACTGCTGCAACTCGCCTGGCCAGAGATCATCGTTACCATCGCGGCGCTGATCGCCCTGGCTGCCGATCTCGTCTTCTTTCGACGGTCCCCTAGACGCACCCGCTTACTGGTCGCCGCGAGCATCGCTTCTATCGGCTGCATAGCCGCAATTTTCAAACTGTTGCCAGGCTCAGCCGAGGGGATCCTTCTCGGCGGCGTATTGCTCTCCAATCCGGTCACGCACCTGGTTCAGATCGCACTGCTGGTGATCGCGATCCTGACGCTCTTCCTCTCGGTGGACTCGACCTTCACCGATCATGTGGGCGAATTTGTTCTCCTGATCCTGCTCGCGACCACTGGCATGATGTTTCTCGTTGCCTCGCAGGACCTGCTCGTCATCTTCATCTCGCTGGAACTGCTGAGCCTGTCAGTCTACATTCTTGCAGGGTTTGACAAGCGCAGCCCTCGTTCCTCCGAAGCTAGTCTGAAGTACTTCCTGTTCGGTGGCATGTCTGCGGCCTTCATGCTGTTTGGTTTCAGCCTGCTGTATGGGTTTTCCAATTCGACCAACCTCGTCCAGATCGCCAATGCCATTCACGGGGTGCCGCTCAATCCACTCGTGATCCTTGCGATCGTCACGACGGTGATCGGCTTCGGATTCAAGATCGCCGCCGCGCCCTTCCACTTCTGGGCACCAGACGTCTACCAGGGCGCGCCCACACCGAGTGCTGCCTTCATCGCGTCCGGTTCAAAGGTTGCGAGCTTCTTCATCTTCTTCCAGGTTCTGGTGATAGGCTTTGCCGGCGCGGAAGGTAGCGCGACACTTCACCACTTCCAAAGCGGATGGGTGCCGGTGATCGTAGTGGTTGCTGTCGCCTCGATGCTGCTGGGAAATCTGGTCGCGATCACGCAGACCAGTCTGCGCCGGTTGCTCGCCTATTCTGCCGTGGCCCATGCGGGGTACATGCTCCTCGCCTACGTGGCCCATTCCGAGCAAAGTCTGGCAGCGCTTTTATATTATGTTGCGACGTACGCGCTGGCCACCCTTGGGATCTTCGGCATTCTGACGGTTACGGAAAAGCAACTTGGCAACGACAAGATCTCCGACCTTGCTGGCCTGAGCCGGCGTGCGCCCTTCCTCTCCGCCTGCCTCTTCATCTTCGTGCTCTCCCTCGCTGGAATTCCTCCGCTCTCGGGATTCTTCGCGAAGTTCCTTCTCTTCACCGCGGTCCTGGCCGTCAGTTCCGGTTCGAAGCTCCTGATCGGTCTGATCATCTTCGCCATCGGCATGAGCGCGGTGTCCCTCTTCTACTACCTCAGGGTACTCAAGAGCGCGTTCGTTGCCGACCCTCCTGCCGATGCGACAAAAGTTAAGTCGCCAGTGCTGTTGCAGCTAGTGGTTGGATTGCTGGCAGCCGGCGTAGTCGCCTTGGGTTGCGCCCCGGACCTGATCCTCAACCAGATCCTGAAGGTCATTCACGCCTCGGGAATCTGATCGGCCAGCCGCCTCCAGATATATTGGTCAGTCGATCGTTACCAGGTCTTGTGTCTGACCAGCTGGCGCTTCCCTCGTGCCTCGGAGGGTTCAGCCTTGCTCAAGGCGTTGGATGAGAGTCCGAACGTCATCAGCATCCACAACATAACGAGATCCCAGCGGCATCGAGTCTCCGACGGTTTTCGCCGGCGAAGCAGCCTGCTTCAGCCGTCGGCGAAGCGATCCGTGAAAATGTTTGGCGTGAGTAGCCCTCGCCAACGCCGCAGCATTCTCGAACCGCAGTCCTCCCCCGACCGCAATCGCAATCCGATCGCCTGCCAGCCGAACCAACTCGGCAATCGCCCAGGATCCGGCGACCACATCTTGCTGGCCCCCCGAAGTGAGAAGTCGATCAGCCCCAGTGGCGATCACCTCTTCGAGGGCCTCCGGCAGCGATGGAGTCGTATCGAAGGCGCGATGAAAGGTGACCTCCAACGGTCGTGCGAGCTCGACCAGCGCGCGCGTGCTATCAACATCGACCTGCCCATCGGCCTGCAGGATACCGAAAACCGCACCAGCCGCACCAAGCTCCTTGATGTGCAAGATGTCCCGCCGCATGACGTCGATTTCTGTCGCCGAGTACACAAAGTTGCCCCCACGCGGTCGTACGAGCACATGCACGGGAAGACCGCTCCGCTCCACCGCATCTAGAATCAGTCCGTGGCTCGGAGTAATTCCGCCCTCGCTGAGCCCGGAGCACAGTTCGATTCGGTGTGCCCCGCCCTCTCTTGCCGCGAGGCACGCGTCGATTGTCTCGGCGCACAGTTCAAAAATCGTCCCTTGCATCGGCCTGACCTGCCCCCGGCTTCCACGGAAAGAACATGCATCTTGAGTCACTTCAAAAACTCGATTGTACCTTTACCCATGCGACCCCAGACTTGTGCGACAACCGGCTTGGTGACACTCCCCTGACTTATATTCCGTGTGATATCGTCACTCTAACTGAGCGTATCGACACCAAACAATCAAATCATCCCAAGGCGTTATCTCTTCCAAAATAGTCAATGAGAGCTAGCCGGATGACGGTTATGCCCCAGGATTTCGAACATCCAGTTCGTTAGGCACGCTACACAGGAGTCACGCATGGCTGTTGGAACCACCGGAAATACAGGCACATCCATTCGCAACGAAGCCCAGGGGAGCTACGTGCTGCCAATGGTTCTGATGGTGGCACTCTATTTCAGCATCGGCTTCATTACCGCGCTCAATGACATCCTGATTCCGCACTTCAAAGATCTCTTTCATCTGACCAATGTTCTCGCGCTCCTGGTGCAGTTCTGCTTCTTCGGCGCCTACTTCGTGATGTCGCTGCCCTGCGGCTGGATCGTAGGCCGTATCGGATACAAGCCCAGCATCATCGCCGCCCTTTGTGTCATATCGGCTGGACTCTTCCTCTTCGTTCCCGCCTCCATCGCGATCGCCTATCCGTTATTCCTGTCCGCGCTCTTCGTCGTCGGTAGCGGCCTCGCGCTTCTGCAGGTCGCGATCAATCCCTACGTCAGCGTCCTGGGCCCAGCCGATAAGGGCGCTTGGCGCATCAATCTCTGCGGCATCTTCAACTCCTCCGCAACCACCATCGCCCCGCGCGTCGGCGCCATCTTTATCTTCATCGCAGCCGGCGCCACCACCGCACAGCTCGCCCACTCGGTTCGCATGCCCTATGTGATCCTCGGAAGCTTCGCCCTGTTGGTCGCCCTCATCACCGCCGCCGTTCCTCTGCCCTCGCTGATCGAAACCAACTCCAAAGCCATCACCACCAAAGCCGATGGCAGCGCCTGGAGCTTCACCCACCTGCGCTTCGGCGCACTCGCCATCTTCTCGTCCGTCGGTTCGGAAGTTGCGATCGGCAGCATCCTCATCAACTTCCTCGGCCAACCTTCCATGGGCGGTTACACCCACGCCGCCGCCGCCACTTTCGTCTCCTTTTACTGGGGAGGAGCAATGGCTGGCCGCATCATCGGCTCCGTCGCACTGCTCAAGGTCAAAGCCCAGCACGCCCTCTTCTCCGTAGCCAGCGTCGCCGCCGTCATGGTTCTCATCACCATCTTCGGCCATGGTTCTGTCGCCAAGTGGGCCATCGTCAGCTGCGGCCTATTCAACTCGGTCATGTGGCCCTGCATCTTCCCGCTTGCGGTCAAGGGCCTCGGCAAGTTCACCAGCCAGGGTTCGGGCATCCTGATCACCATGGTGGTCGGAGGCGCCATCGTGCCTGTCCTTCAGGGCTTCCTCGCCGACAAACTTGGGTACCAGCACAGCTTCGTCATGGTGCTGCTTTGCTACGCATACCTCGTCTTCTTCTCCACCAGCGGCTACAAAGTCCGCCAGCCCCGCTTCGATTCCCTACCGAACTACGTCCCGCCGGTCGAGATCTAACCGACCCGCCCTAAGGCGTTTCACCAGACTTCGGCGCAGTCTTCGGGACCAGGTACGTCGGATGATCGTCCGCGCTGAGTGACGCAGTCGGACCGCCGTCCAGATCCATCACCGTGACCTGGTTCTTGCCGGAGTGCAACCATGCGCCCGGCAGGAACAGGCTACCCATCGGCCCGATATTCCAGAATCGCCCCAACAGATGACCGTTCACCCACACGACGCCTTTGCCCAAGGACGAGGTGTTCAGATAGCTATCTCCCGGAGCGCTCACCTGAAACGCACCCCGATAGAAACAAGGCCCCGCGCATGCCTGCTCGCTATAGCTATCTGTCGGCGGCTGATCGAGCGGCAGCGGTACGATCTCCCAATCGCGCAGCACCCCGCCCGTCGAGCCGAACGTCCCCCACAATTCCCGCGCGCTCTCCACGGATCTTTGTTGTGAAATTGATGCGTCCCGAGTTCTCGACCAGCAGATCGAGCCGCTGTCCCCCATGCGCTGCAACGCGAAGCTGCGTTTGCCCCAGGCGACGATCGATCGTTCCCTTGAGGTCGCCATCGACATAGACGCGCGCATACCCATGCAACGCGTCAAACTGCAGCAGCTTCGCGTCACCGGCAACATTCTTTGCATCTGCGTCAATCTTCGTGCGGTGGAGAATGTACCCGAAGGCCTGATCCACCTGCTCCATCGAGCGCGGCGAATCCGCATGTATCGAAGTTGGCAGATTCACCCAGAGAGAACGCGACTCCCACAATGTGCTCCACGAACGATGAGTTCGCCGAGCGACCACGAGGGCGCCAGCAACTCCTCCAATCCAGGCCCGGCCACCGTACTTTTTCATCCGGCCGCCTTTGACCCGCCGATCACTTTGCCCCCAAACGCCGATTTCGCCGGCCGGTTCCCCCCGATTCGGCTGGAACTTTGCTCGGTTTGTACCCAAAAATCGCTATTCCACCCTGCGCTAGCAGTTTTTTTGCCTTAACCTCCATTTCGTTCTTGCAAACCACATCGAGACAAGGTAGATTTCACTAAATCGTCACACTTTTGAGCAACTCGGCCCCATTTGAACAAAATAGTGTTCGAAGCACGCTAGAGCAACAGTTTGAGTCACGGGCCATTAACTCTTGCGTGACGTATCGCACAAGGTTCGCAAAAAGGCTTCAAGAGAGAGCAGACATGACACGCGAATTTGCATTGCATAAGGAGATCCCAGTGAAGCTGAAATGTTATTGGAAGTTAATGATGGTCATAGCCATCTGTTTGGGCACGCTCGTTTTTGGAGCGTCATCGCCTGCGTGGGCCCAGCAAGCCGCTGGCTCGATTACCGGAACCGTCCTTGACCCGAGCGGCTCCGCCATTCCGAATGCAACCGTCACCGTCCGCGACCTCGATCGTGGAACCGTCTGGACCGCCAAGACCACCAGCGCAGGCTTGTACAACTTTCCCCAAATTAACGAGGGCAACGTTGTGGTCAGCGTCGAAGCTTCCGGCTTCAGCAAGGAGGTCCGCAACGCCTTCTCGCTGTCCGTCAATCAGGTAGCCGAGATCAACTTCAAGCTGCAGGTCGGCTCCGTCAACGCAGTCGTTGATGTGACCGCAGCTCCTCCCCTCCTCCAGACCGTCTCCACTGAAGTCAGCACAGTCCTCGACGCCAACACCGTCGGCAACCTCCCGATGGCTTCGCGCGACATCAACCAACTCACCCTCCTTGTTCCGGGCGCGATCAGCCCCAACATCTTCGCCTTCCAATCCGCGCAGAACACCTTTGGCACCGGCCGTCCGTATGTGAACGGCGCGCGTGAGCAGGACAACAACGCCAGCCTCGACGGCATGGACATCAACCAGCCCGACAACAACGACGCGGCCTATGTAGCCAGCCCCGATGCCATCGGAAACTTCCAGGTCATCACCAGCAATGCGCCGGCCGATTACGGCAACTACATCGGCGGCGTCATCGTCGAGACCACCAAGTCCGGCACCAATCACTTCCATGGAACGGTCTACGAGTACTTCCGCAACACCGATCTCAATGCCAACACCTGGCAGAACAAAGCTCAGGCCTTCCTCCTGATCCCCGACACCAACGGCGATGGTGGCTACTACACTGGACCAGCAAATGCTCGCCCGGTTCTGCAGTGGAACAACTTTGGTGCCGCCGTCGGCGGACCGATCATCAAGGACAAGCTGTTCTTCTTCGCCGACGAGACCAACATCATCAACAACACGCCAAGAACCGCGAACAATAACTCAGTCATCCCAACAGCCTTTCTTGGCGGCGATTTGAGCACTCTTTGCACCAGCCAGGGCGCTTCCTTTGTCGGCGGCGTCTGCACCAACCAGGCCCTGCAACTCTACAGCCCCGTCTATCTCACCGGCCCGCTCGCCGGTCAGGTTGCCCCTGTCGGTTCACGTCAGCCCTTCCTGAACAACCAGGTGCCGATCAACAGCACCGTAGCGCAAAGCATGATCTCGTCCTCGCTCTTCAAGGAGCAGTTCGAGCAGCCGACCTATTACACCAGCGGCTACGTGCATAGCTACCAGGGTGATCTCAAGATCGACTGGCAGGCCAGCCCCAAGGATCACATCAATGGCCGTTACACCCAGGCGTATACGATCAACGAGAGCAGCAATGGAACCAACGTCCTCACGCCGAATCTCACGCGTGAATATCCGCTCAAGAATTTCGTCGCCAACTGGGATCGCCAGATCACCCCGTCGCTGGTAAACGAAGTTCGTGCAGGTATGCAGATCTTCCCGGCCAACGATCAGATCTACACCAATGCAACCAACCAGGATCTGCCGCAGCTGTTTGGTCTACCCGGCGTTCAGGGAACCATCCTGCCTGCGATGAGTTTTGGTTACGGCACCGTGGGTAGCCAAAATGGAGTCGAGATCTTCCATGACACCACCATCGAAGCAGAAGATTCGCTTACCTGGGTACACGGCCACCACTCCATTCATGGCGGGTTTGAGTACTACCACTACATCATGAACGACATCTACGCCGGCAACCAGGGCGCTTCCGGTTCGTTCGGCTTCACCGGTCAATACACCGGCAACGGACTCGTCCAGGGAACCCAGACGGCCATCTCCGGCAGCGCGTTCGCCGACTTCCTCCTCGGCCTTCCCCAGAATGTTCAGCAGGGCGAACCCTTCAACTTCCACCTTCGCAACAGCCTGTTCGCCGCCTTCGTGCAGGACAATTGGACGGTTTCTCCCGCCCTCACTCTCAACCTCGGTCTCCGCTACGAACTCACCACCCCACGCGGCGACAAGGATGCGAACAACAACGTCAACTTCGATCTCGTTACCGGAACGCCACAGATCGGGACCAACTACAAGACCTACACGGGCATCACCAACTTCCAGCCGCGCGTTGGCTTTGCCTGGCAGCCGAGCTGGATCCCGCGCCTGGTCGTTCGCGGCGCTTACGATATCTCTACCTACATGGAAGGCAACGGCGTCAACAATATGGCGGTCGTCAATCCTCCCAACGTCGAACTGCATAGCGAGACCAACATGACAGGCGCGGGGCTCAACTATCCAGCCACCACGCTGGATGAAGGCTACCTGCCCTTCGAATCCGCTGCCTGCACTCCAGCACTCTTGCAGGTGTTTGCTTCTGAATGCTTTGCCAGCGGACAGGTACACGCTACCAATCCGAACCTGCGTCCCGCTGTCGATCAACAGTTCAGCCTCGCCGTTCAGCAGCAGTTTGCCGCAAATTCGTCCATCACCATCGGCTGGGTCGGGAACAAGGACGACCACATGTCCGACATCTACCTCTACAACCAGAAGCAGATCAACTCCGCAGGCCAGGTTATTCCCGGTCCTTACATGCAGCCCATCGTCAACGCAGGAGCCCAGGCGCGCTACAACGCATCCGACGGCATCTCCCGCTACAACGCCCTCGAGCTCATGTTCGCTCAGAAGAATTACCACGGCCTCGATTTCCAGGCCAGCTACACTTGGTCCAAGTGCCAGGCCAACTCCCTCGGTTACTTCGGATCCTATGGTGATGAAGAAGGTAACGGCGAATCGCAAACGCAGGCGACGCAAAACTTCTTCCAGAACGAATACGATCCCAAGGCCGACTACGGTCGCTGCACCATCGACGTCGCGCAGTATTTCGTAGCCTACGGCGTGTATGACCTGCCCTTCGGCCGCGGAAAGCTGATCGGCAACAACGTCAGCAGGCCCGTCAATGCAATCATCGGCGGATGGAAGATTGCCGGCGACATCACCATGCATTCCGGCTTCGGCATCACTCCGTTTGCCGGCCAATACGCGGGTGACCAGAATCCGAACTCTGCATCCACACTCACTGGTTCCTACCAGCCACGTCCCAATTGCGTGCAAGGCATGTTAAGCAATCAACCCATGCAGACCGTGCAGATCGGCGGCAGCATTGGTAGAACCAACCTCAATCCTAAGTCGGTAACTGAAGTCGCCGATGTGGCCGACGGTGGAACGTTCGGAAACTGCCAGAATGGAGCTCTCCGTGGACCCGGCCTCAAGACGGGAGACCTGAACATCACCAAGACGATCAACTTCACCGATACGTTCAACCTCGCTTTCTCTGCACAGTTCCTCAACCTGACCAACACGCCGATCTTCAGCGTGCCGGCCAGCTGGTGGGGTCAGTACAGCTCGTGCGCAGCTTGCAACGGCGTTCGCACCACCGGCCCACTCGGCGGTGGCTCGGGTACAACCGGTCTCTTCGGACTCGTCGATGGATCGAACCCCGGCCGTCAGGTCGAGTTCTCCCTAAGAGCCAGCTTCTAACCCTCAACCAACACACAAATGCCGCCCCACACCGGGGTGGCATTTGTGCTTAACCCCAATCAGAAATTTCTCTTCGGGTACATTTGAATTACTGAGGTTTCGATGAAACAACCGCTTCACGCATTGATCGCCATCATCTGTACGTGCCTGCTCCAACCTGCACACGCGCAGAAAACTGAGTTCTGGATGAGCAACGGCGCCACCTCCGTCGCCTCCTTCATGGCGCACAAAGACAAGATCGACATCATCTCTCCGACCTGGTACCAGATCGATCAGAACGGCTTCGTAAGCGGCGAGCCGCAACCGGTTGTCCTCAAAGCTGCCAAGGACGCGCATCTCACCATCATCCCGCTCTTTGCCCTCTTCAACCACGACAAGGCTCACGCGCTCTTTAACGACCCGAAGGCCCAGGATGCGATGATCGCTTCCCTCCTCCGCGAGTGCAAAGAGAACGGCTACGATGGCGCCAATCTCGACATCGAAGATGTCATGTGGACAGATCGCGATGGCCTCTCCGCTCTCGTCAAGAAAACCGCCGACGCCCTCCACCAGCAGCACCTGCAAGTTCAGATCGACGTTGTTCCGAACGCCCCCGGACACTCCGGCGAGACCGCCTTCAGCACCTGGATGTTTCAGGAGTGGCGCGGCGCCTACGACCTGAAAGCTCTCGCTGATTCGGTCGACCTCATCTGCCTCATGACCTACGATCAGAACACCCGCTGGACGGTCCCCGGTCCCGTCGATGGCTGGGTCTGGACCAATCAGAACCTCGACTACGCGCTCAAGTCCGTGCCCAAAAACAAGCTCTCGCTCGGCATCGCGCTCTATGGCTATCACTGGTACACCGGCGAGCCCGGCTACGACAGCAAGGACAGAACTCCTCATCCCACCGCCGACTACATCTCCTATGCCGACACGATCTATCTCCGTGACACCTACGGCGGCAAAACCCAGTGGGATGACGAAGAGCACACGCCCTGGTTCTTCATCAACCGCGATCAGATGCGCGAGTGGTTCTTCTACACCGACAAGCGCGCCTTCATGGATCGCTTCGACCTCGCGAAGCAATCCAACCTGCAAGGCGTCTGCGCCTGGGTGCTCGGCGAAGAAGACCCCGCAATATGGGACGCGATCCCCGCCAAACGTTAGGCCACGCGAAAAAGCCCTCTCAAGCGAGAGGGCTTTTCTTCGCCAAGATTTCGCGAAGGCTACTCCACCAACCGCCCGCGGAAGATCGTGCCCGTGTGATCGCCAGCCTCATCGAACACGTTGAAGTTCGCAGGCGTGCCGGGCGCCATCGTCGACAGTTGCGACATTCCCATCATCCGCGCCGGGTTCCGCGAAGCCAGTCGAACCGCCGCGCCCAGCGACGTTCCCGTAAACTTCTGCACGTTCGCAACCGCCTGGTCCATCGTCAACACGCTGCCAGCCAGCGTCTCGCCCGACAGACACACACCGTCCTTCACCACCACCTCAAAATCTCCAAGCGTGTACGTTCCATCCGGCACGCCCGTCGCCGACATACCATCCGTCACCAGAATCCCCCGCTCTTCCCCCTTCACCTTCAGCCAAAGTCGAATGATCGCCGGATGCACATGCACCCCATCGCAAATCGCCTCAGCATAGACATCATCGCGATCCAATATCGTTCCCACAATTCCGGGCTCGCGATGATCCACGGGCCGCATCGCATTGAACAGATGCGTGGAACTCGTTGCTCCCGCCGCGATCGACGCCAGCGTCTCCTCCGCTGTAGCCGTGCTATGTCCCATCGTCACGCGCACGCCGGCGTCCGTCGCATGCTGAATCAGTTCAAGCGCATGCGGAAGTTCCGGCGCCAGTGTCATCAAGCGAATGTGCCCTCTCGCCGCCGCCTGAAAGCGATCGAACAACTCAATGCTCGGCTCGCGAATGCTGACCTCGGGATGAACTCCACGTTTTCCGTGCGACACAAACGGCCCTTCCAGATGGATCCCAACCGGGACAGCGACCGCGGCGCCTGATGCGCCATCGGCCGGATGCTCGATCACATTGGCCAGCCGTTCCAGCGCCTTGAGCGTCAGATCCAGCGGCGCCGTCACCGTCGTCGGCAAGTAATGGGCAACTCCGCGCGTCACCAGGAACCGGCCCACCTCTGCAATGCCAGCCGCGTCCGACGCCATGAAGTCGAACGATCGCGCTCCATGCACATGAATGTCGAAGAACGCTGCTGTCAGCGTCTCCGTCGATCCATTCGCATCTCCCGACTCGATGCGAACGATCTTCCCATCCTCCACCGATACCACTGGATAGTCAATCTCTCCCGTGTCGGTGATCAATCTACGTGCAGTAATTTTCGTCAGCATCGATTTCCATTCTTCTTAATACTAGCCATCTCAAACCCGGCCGATCGCTTCTTCCTACCAGCCGATCTACACCCAGGCCGTACTTCACCATGCCATCACGAACCTATGCCAGAATCAGATAAGGCACACCGCCGAAATCCCCTCGCCGTCACATCAGAACTACCTTCTTTGACAGCGCGCAAACGGAGCCCGTCGCAGCTTCCAAGACGGTCGCCACGAATAAAAAGTTCTTGCCCACACCAGACAGAGTGTGTTCTTGTAGTACACGATAGCTCAGAAGTTTGCGCACTTCAATAGAAAACAATCACTTTCGCGGGAGAATGTCCACCCACATGCTCGATCCAATCCAACCGGCATCCCGCTCCAGCCGCCTCCGGTCCAGTTGGCCTGTGGCCGCTGCCTTCTACCTGTGTTTCGCCTCAACTTTCGTTTCCTCCGCGCAATCGGTTACCCCTGCCGCTCCCGCACTGTCTCCGCAGCCAAGGGAGATCCAGCCCGGCGCATTAGTCTCCATTCATTCCGCCTCCGTGCTCGTTCCCGGCGGCGATCCCGACGACCTCTTCGCCGCACAGAACCTCACCCAATCCCTCACCCAAAGCGGCCTCCACATAGCCTCAGCTTCGACCACCGCCGACCTCACCATCAACCTCCTGCGCGCCGACTCGCCGCAAGCCCGCCAGCTTCTATCCGCAAGCCACCTCGCCCTCGACGCTCCCATGCACGACGAAGGCTACGTCCTCATCGTGCAAAAAAATCACGCAGGCAGCGCCACCGTCGACATCATCGCCAAGACCGCCGCCGGCGTCTTCTACGGCGCGCAAACCCTCAAGCAATTAATCGAGCCCTCCGCAACCGGCCCGCAGATCTGGACCGCCACCATTCGCGACTGGCCCGCCATGAAGTATCGCGGCGAGCACGACGATCTCTCCCGCGGCCCCTTCCCCACGCTCGCCTTCCAGAAGCATCAGCTTGAAGTCTTCGCCGCGCACAAGGTCAATCTCTACTCGCCGTACTTCGAGAGCAACCTCGAGTACTCCGCCGATACGATCGCCGCGCCCCCCGGCGGCGCCCTCACCCGCGACGAAGCCAAAGAGCTTGTAGCCTTCGCCACGCCTCTCCACATCATGATCGTTCCTGAGCAGGAAGCCTTCGGCCACGTCCATCACGTCCTCCAGTACGAGAAGTACGCCGACGTCGCCGAGACGCCGCACGGCAACGTCATCGCTCCCGGCCAGCCCGGCTCGCTCCCGCTCATCGTGAGCTGGTTCACCCAGATTGCCGCCGACTTCCCCAGCCCCTTCCTCCACATCGGCGCCGACGAAACCTTCGACCTCGGCCTCGGCCGCACTCAGCCGGATGTAGCCAGGCGCGGCCTCGGCCCCGTCTACGCCGACTTCCTCTCCTCCATCCACACCGCCCTCGCCCCGCTCCATCGCCGCCTCCTCTTCTGGGGCGACATCGGCGACTCTGACCCCTCCGCCATCCCCGGCATCCCCAAGGACATGATCGCGATCCCCTGGATCTACTGGCACGAAGACAGCTACGACAAAGACATTCTGCCCTTCAAGAATCAAGGTCTCGAAACCTGGGTCGCACCCGGTGACGCCAACTGGCGCCAGGTCTACCCCGTCGAAAAAACCGCGCTCGACAACATCTCCGGCTTCGTCGCCGCCGGCCAGCGTCTAGGCAGCACCGGTGTACTCCAGGTCGTATGGAACGACGATGGCGAAGGCCTCTACAACCAGGACTGGTTCGGCACCCTCTTCGGCGCAGCCGCTGGCTGGCAGTCGGGCAAAGTCGACGCCGCCCCCTACGAGGCATCCTTCGGAAAAATCTTCTACGGCGACACGAGCGGCCGCATCAATCAGGCGCAAGCCGAGATCATCGCCGCCGAAGATCTCATCGACGTCAGCGACGACACCTTCTGGCTCGACCCCTGGAGCCCCGCCGGCATCGCCAAGGCCGACAAGCTCCGCCCCAACCTTTCGGCCGCGCGCCTCCATGCCGAGCGAGCCATTGAGCTCATCCAGACCGCGCTCGCCACCGACCCTTCCCTCCGCGAAAAAGATTCGCTCCGCGCCATGGAGCTCGGCGCCCGCCGCATCGACTTCATCGGCCTGAAATTCCAGCTCTCCGACGAGATGCGCGACCTCTACGCCCAGGCCTACGACCTGCAGCACGATCGCAAGAAAGATTCCACCACCACCAACCTGCTCTACAACATCAGCAGCATGAACGGCCGCTGCCAGGATCTGCGCGACGGCTTCTCGCTGCTCAAAAACCTCTACCGCGAAAGCTGGCTCGCCGAGAATCGTCCCTACTGGATCGACAACGTGCTCGTCCGCTACGACCTGCAAACGCAACTCTGGCAGAAGCGAGGCCAGGACATCGACACCCTCATCGACAACTTCTACGCAACCCACACCCTTCCACCAGCAGCCCAGGTCGGAATTCCCGCACCCCCACCGGCCACGACTCCAAAATAAACTTTTCGTGTCGCCAATAACCCTGTCATCTCGACCGAAGCATCACGCTCTTGTCTCTGTGATGCGCAGTGGAGAGACCTGCAGTTCCGCTCAAGCCACCTCTACCTCTGCGGACAATCGCCCACTACGCGAGAACGACTTCAATACCCCGCGCCGTCAGTTCTTCATGGATCGACTTCGGCAGATCCGAATCTGTAACCAGACAATGGATCGCCGATAGGGGGCAGATGAGTGCAGGACTCACCTGCCCCATCTTCTTGCTATCCGCCACCACAATCACCTTCTTCGCATTCCGGATGAACGCCAGCGAAACCGCCGCCTCTTCCGACTCCAGCGTGGTGATCCCGCGCTCCATATCGAACCCCGTAATGCTAATAAACGCCTTGTCGAGATACACATCGCGGAGAAAGTTCAAGGCCGGCTGCCCGGCCAGCGCGAAGGTCCAGGCCCAGGCCAGCGTTCCGCCCGTCAGCATGGTTTTGATCGCCGGCTGATTGCAAAGTTCCATCCCGATA
>JBEKFF010000005.1:0-39183 GCA_050013455.1 Acidobacteriaceae bacterium
AAAAGGAGCGTACACCGTTTGTGGTAGAGGCGCTGCGCAGCGCAGCGGGGCCAATCATTGCGGCAAGCGATTACATGAAGTCGCTCCCCGATTCCCTCGCACCGTGGCTGGGAGCGCGCCTGGTTTCGCTGGGTACCGATGGCTTTGGGCGCTCGGATAATCGTGAACATCTGCGCCGGCACTTCGAGGTCGATGCCGAGTCGATCGTCGCGGCTACGCTATCCAAGCTGGCACGTGAAGGAGTGGTCAAGCCCAAGGTTGCGGAAAAGGCTTTTGAGGAGCTGGGGCTGTCGATCGAAGGGCCTGGCGCATTCAGGGCCTAGGCGGGCACCATCGATGCGCAAGCATCGCGCCTTGATGGATCGAACCAACAACGTCATCAACCGTTACTGCGCGCACGAGGTCTCCCGGTTTGTCTGAAAATCCGCTTCTTCCCCATAGCAAGCTTCGCGAACTGCATGCACTGATGGTGCGTTGCCGCAAGTTGGAACAAAAACAAACGTCCACCGGACCCGTGCGTGAGGCGCTCCTCGCGGCGACGTTGATCCATCTGCTTCCGGGTGACCTGTTGAGTGCCAGTGTTGGCGACCGAGTCGTTGAAAAGCTCGCTCCTGAAGGCAAGCATCAGCAGCCGGCCGGAACCCTGACTGGCGGAGAAGCTATGGGCGCGCGGTTAGCTGTTTGCGCAGCCGCTGCGCGGGGATTGCAGGCGGCCGGCGCCGACGGCGTGCTTCTGGCCTTCGCCGGCGCGGGCGGTGCGGAGCGGAGTTGGTTGGAAGCGCTGGAGTGGGCGCAGGAGTCCCAATTGCCGCTGGTGCTGGCATGTTCGGATGCGACCAATGGGGTTGCGTCGGGCTCGCGAAAGAGCGCGGAGTCCGCGATCGACTTCTCCAGCATGAGCCGTTTCGCCAGGCGCCATCATTTGCCTGTCCTGACCGTGGATGGCGAGGATGCCGTCGCCGTCTACAGGGTCATGCAGGAGTCGGTTTTGCGAGCGCGCCAGGGCGGTGGTCCGTCGGTGTTGTGGGCGGTGATGACTCCCGTTCGAGCCATCGCGACGATGCCCCGATCCAGTCAACCGATCGCACGTCTGCGCAACTACCTCGCGGCTCGAAAGATCTCGCTGAAGCCGTAGAGTTTGCCGTTGGAGCTGCTGGTCGGGTCGCGTGAGGGCTGCCCTCCAAGGAAATCCGAAGTCATGGCAACCTTTTGAGCGGAGGAACTTTCTGTGGCTTGGGATTTATTCCCAACGGCCAAATCAGCCCGCTACCCAGTACACTCAAAGGATGTTCTTTCCCAGACCCCATGGGCGCGCGGCCGGCTTGCTGCGGCTAAGCGCAACAGCGTTTCTTCTCTTGCTGATTTGTCAGGCTGCAGATGCCACGGCACAGGAGCTACCGACTCCCTCCAACGTGCCTCCTTCTGCCCAGCCCACAGTGCCGGGAGCGGTATCGACTCAGAACAGCGCGCCGGCTACGTTGCCGGCC
Source organism: Acidobacteriaceae bacterium (assembly GCA_050013455.1). Lineage (GTDB taxonomy): Bacteria > Acidobacteriota > Terriglobia > Terriglobales > Acidobacteriaceae > Granulicella. The sequence continues at coordinate 1,488 of JBEKFF010000005.1, forward strand.
GCCGTGCAGGTTCCGAAGACCGTGCGGCCTGCGCTGCCGCCATACGCTCCCGAGGGGTTGGGAGATCGCCACGATATCCTTGGCTCCGCCTACATTCCGGTGGACAGCATCGTGTATCCGTTAGCGCTGCGACTGTATTCCATGGGATTTCTGGATACAGCGTTCATCAATATGCGGCCATGGACGCGCCGCAGCCTGCTGCACATGCTGGAGCAAACCTCGCCTGCCGTCATTGCCAGCGGGAATGACCAGGCAATCGATATCCTCGCGAAGCTGGACTACTATCTCGAGGCAGAGGGCGCGGAGGATGCGACGATGCAGGTGCATTTCGATCGCGGCAACGTCTACGGCCTTCAATCGGCCTACACGCGCATGATGGGCATCAGCGGGCAGACGCTTCGGGACAGCTATCACCTGGGGCAGACCATCGCACAGGACTACGGCCGCCCCTACGAGCCAGGGTTCAACAACATTACAGGTTTTGCAGTGCTCGATGAGTGGTGGCGGCTTTCTCTCTACGTGCGCGGAGAGTATCAATATTCGCCAGCTTCGTACGGTTATTCGCTCAACACCACCGGAAGCTGCGGCGCTCCTATCGGCCTGGTGGAACAGCTATCCGCCATCGACGAGGTCCAGTTTTGCAATCCGTATAACGCAAACCAGGCGACCATTCCCTCAGGTCCGATCTCTACGGTGAACACGTTCCGCCTGCAGGAGGCGACGCTCTCCTTCCATTTACTGGGTATGGAGATCTCGGGCGGCAAGTCCGATTCGTGGGATGGTCCCGGCCTGGGAAGTGCGATGAACTGGAGCAACAACGCGGAAAATGTCTACGCTTTTCGCATTAACCGCGTGGAACCGCTGTACATTCCCTGGGTGTCGAAGGTGATGGGGCCGCTGCGCTACGACTTCTTTGTGGGTCCGGTGCAGGGTCACACGTCTCCCAACTCGCCCTGGGTGCACTCGGAGATGTTCAGCTTTGCGCCAACGTCGAACTTTCAGTTTGCCTTCTCGCGCACCATCATCTGGGGCGGGCATGGACACGGCTGTTTCCCCATACTTCCCGACGGCCAACCCACGCCTTGCAACCAGCCGATTACGCTCCACACCTTCTTCAACAGTTTCTTCTCGTTCAACGACACGACCGGCGCGGAGAAGTACTCGGTTAACGATCCGGGTGCGCGCTACAGCGACTTCAACTTCTCCTACCGGCTGCCGTTCGTTCGCCATCATTTGCTGCTGTACCTCGATTCGATCTCTCACGACGACGTATCGCCCATCAGTGCGCCGCGCCGCGCCGCCTACCGGCCAGGCATTTACCTCAACGCGTTCCCTGGCTTGCCGAAGCTCGATCTCAGGGTTGAAGCGGCAAATACCGATTGTTCGACCACAGCCTGCAGCGGTGGCACCCTCAACTACTGGGAGACGATCCAGAAGCAGGGCTACACCAACAAGGGCTTCATCATGGGCGATTGGATCGGCCGAGAAGCGCTGGGCGGCCAGGCGTGGCTTACCTATCATCTCTCAGCCAATGAGTGGGTGCAGTTTGAGTACCTGACCAAGAGAACTCATAATGACTTCATTCCGGGAGGAGTGACGCAGCGGCAGTACAAGGTTGATGTCGTGAAACGGCTGGGTAAGGATGTCGAGCTGGATGCGTGGATGCAAGAGGAACGCTGGAAGGCTCCGATCTACATTCAGAAGGAGAACAACGGTGCGAACTTCGACAACGTGATTGCCGTTCAGTTCACCTGGTACCCGAAGCTCCGCACGTACCCGAAGAATCAACTGGCGCGCACAGAGCCGTAACGCGCGGCTCAGTCGGATGCCTGAAGAAAACGCCCGCTAGACGCGGGCGTTTTCGATTTCGATGCAGGCCGCGAAGTACTCCATGGAGCGCTCGAGCCCCTCGCGCAGCGCAACCCTTGGCGACCATCCAAGCAGATCGCGCGCGCGCGTGATGTCCGGCCGGCGGCGCATGGGATCGTCCTGCGGAAGTGGCTTGAAGACGATCTCGCTCCGCGATCCAGCCACTGCCTGCACCTCCTGAGCGCACTCGAGGATGGTAAATTCCTCGGGGTTCCCAATATTCACAGGATTGTGCTCATCACTCTTCGCCAGTAACAGAATCCCATCGATGAGGTCGGAGCAGTAGCAGAAGCTGCGGGTCTGCGAGCCATCTCCGTAGATCGTTAGCGGCTCTCTCCGCAGGGCCTGCATCATGAGATTGGAGATCAGGCGACCGTCCCGCGGCTGCAGGCGAGGCCCATAGGTATTGAATATCCGCACAAGGTGCGTATTCACGCCGTGATAGCGCTGGTAGGCCGCAACCGCCGCCTCGGAGAAGCGCTTGGCTTCGTCATAGACCGATCGCGGTCCAATGGGATTTACATTGCCCCAATAGGTCTCCACCTGTGGATGCACCAACGGATCTCCGTAGCATTCAGAGGTAGAGGCATGCAGATATCCGGCACCGTGCTTCTTAGCAATCTCGAGGGTGTTAAGGGTCCCTGCTGAGCCGACCAGGAGCGTTTCGATACCGAGGCGCATATAGTCGACTGGGCTTGCCGGCGAAGCGAAGTTGAATACGTAGTCGACCTTGCCGATATCGAATGGCTGGGTAATATCCCGCTGCTCGAAGATGAAGCGCGGCTCGTTCTTCAGATGAGCGAGGTTTTCAAGACTGCCGGTTGACAGATTGTCCACTCCGACAACCTGATGTCCCTTCGCCAGGAGAGCATCGCACAAATGCGATCCCAGAAATCCCGCGGCCCCGGTAACAAGAACCAGTCGTTCAGCCATCTACTATCAACCTTTCTTCATGCAGCCTGCGACAGAAACACAACCTTCCGGAGGATTAGACAGCCAGCCGTGCGGCTTCGCGCAAAGGGGTGGCAGAGGGTCTCCCGATGCTCAGGTACGTGAAACCATTTTCGATCATGTGTTGTGGATCGTACAGATTCCTGCCATCAACAATAATTGGATACCGCATGAGCGAATGAAGTTGCAGCAGATCCAGGTGTGCAAACTCCTGCCAATCGGTGAGGATCAGCAGGGCGTCAGCGTCTGCCGCTGCCTCCTCAACACCACTCGCATACTGCATCTGGCCGGATCGCGGTATCTTCGATTCAGCCCGCGCCATTGCCGCGGGATCGTAGGCCACGACCGTACAACCCTCGGCCAGCAACATCTCTACAAGATCAATCGCCGGCGACTCACGAATGTCATCCGTGTCGCCTTTGAAGGCCAATCCGAGCACCGCGAGCCGTTTGCCGCGCAGCGTCCACAACGCTGACCGGACTTTGCTCAAGAACCGCTTTTTCTGGTTGCTATTGATCTTCTCGACTTCGCTCAGGAGGCTGAAATCGACACCCATCTGCTCAGCAACCGAGCGAAAGGCAGCAATATCCTTGGGGAAACAGGAACCGCCGTAGCCAATGCCGGGGCGCAGAAACTTCGGGCCAATCCGCGAGTCAAGTCCCATACCACGGGCTACCTGCTCCACGTTGGCGTCAGCAGCTTCGCAGAGGTTCGAGACCGCATTGATAAACGAAATCTTGAGCGCAAGAAAGGCGTTCGACGCGTGCTTGATGATCTCCGCACTCTTGGTCGAGGTCTGCAGCAGCGTGGGGAGATTCTCTGCAGAGCAGCATCCGGGAATGGCGTTCGGCCGGCGATAGTACTCGCCTTGCGTCAAAGGCAAATAGATCTCATTGAGAAGATCGGAGGCTCGTTCGCTATCCGCGCCAACGACGATCCGATCAGGATGCAGAAAGTCTTCGACTGCGGTGCCTTCTCGCAAAAACTCCGGATTGGAGACGATATCGAACGCATCCCGGGGAACTCCATTGCGCTCGATCACTCGACGAATCCACTCGTTGGTGTAGACCGGGACGGTGCTCTTTTCGATGATGACCTTGTACCCATTGATGGAGCGGGCGATCTCGCTGGCCACGGCCTCTACATAGGACAGATCAGCATCTCCGGTCTCCGACTGGGGCGTTCCAACCGCGACAAATATTGCCTGGCAGGTGCGCGTCGCTTCACCGAGATCGGTCATAAACCGCACCCGGGTGTTGCGATATCGCTCCAGAAGTTCAGGCAGGTGGTTCTCATGGATGAGCGTGTCCCCACCCTGGAGCGCCGCTACCTTGCTTTCGTCGTTATCCACGCAAATGACGGAATGACCCATCTCCGCAAAGCACACTGCGGCGACCAACCCGACATATCCTGAGCCCACAACCGCGATTTGAACCGATTCAGCCATCAACAACTCTCTCTTAATAGAGGATGCAGAAACAAACGTGCCTCTACCAGTATTATCGCAGAGCGGAGTTCCCCGGTCCGATACCGTGACCGATAGCTGGTCTGGCACCTTGCGGAGGGCCAAAGCGCAGGTTTGCCGAAGGGACTTGTTCGCGTAGACTAGGAATTGAATGAGCCCTGTACCATTTGAGAATTCGCCGGCAGACGCTGAGGTTCCCGCTGCCTCTTCAGGAACCCAGCAAAACGCCACCGACGCAACCTTATCGGAAGCTTGGGTCACGATCCGTTCCCGCAAGAAACTGATTATTGCGGTGGCCGCTCTTGGTGCGATTTATGGCTTCTATCAGGGCGCAACGCAGCCGCGTCTCTACACCGCCGGCGGCACGATTGAAATTCGCAGCGGTTCGTCGAATGAGTATCGCATCGGCGGCAGTGCCTCGGGAGGAGATTCACGGCTTCCAACAGAAGTTGCGATCCTGAAGAGCAACTCTCTGCTGCTGTCAGTTGCGCGGGACCGCAATCTGGCCAATGATCCGGCATTTTCGGGGCCTAGCCCTCACTATCAGAATGTTGACGACCCGGTCGTCCGGCAACGTGTCGTCGGTGCGCTTCAACGAGATATCAACGTCGGCGTCATTCCCAAGACCGACCTTGTCAGCATTACCTGCACTACCGGTAAGGCGCAGCTCTCGGCCGACATCGTTAATCAGCTGGTGCAGGACTACATCGCGCATAGCTTTCAGTCCCGGGCAGACGCGACCAAACGTGTGGCAACCTTCTTCTCCTCCCAGCTCGATGATCTGAAGCAGCAGGTGGAGACGTCCCAGGGAGAGATGCTGGAGCTCCAAAAGAAGCTAGGCGTGCTTGGGTTCGATCCGAAAGATAACCAGATCACAGCCACTTTGGACGAATTGAACCATGCGGCCGGGGCTGCGGAGCTTGCACGCATCAATGCGGAGTCGCGTTACCAGATACTCTCCAGCATGGATCCCAGCATTCTGGACCAAGCCGGGAATGCCTACGCCCCGAGCAATGTATCCTCTCTCCGCGGTCAAGTGAATTCCCTGCGTACGCGTCTGGCCGACCTGGAAACGACTCAAGGACCCAATCATCCCGACATTAAGGCGATCCAGAATCAGATTGCGGAGCTGAATCGAGAGATTGTCGTCGAAGAAAATCGCATCCTGAGCGAGGCACAGCAGGGCTACCTTGCGTCCAAAGCCCAGGAAACGCAGACCAACGCCGCACTGGATGCAGAGAAGGCTACCGCGTATAAGTTGCGCGACGACCTGCTCCAATACACCTTGCGCGAACGTGAGTTCGAGGCGAACCGAACCCTCTACGATGGCCTGGAGCAGAGACTGCGCACAGCCGGTGTGGAAGCGGGGCTTGAATCCACGGAGATCGAGCCGATTGACGCTGCGTATGCTCCCTTGGGGCCAACGCTCAGACCACGCACCGGCATCGTGGTCGTCGACACCTTTGTGATGCTGATCTTCGGTCTCATCCTGGCCTTCCTGCTCGAGAGCCTGGATACCGGCCTGCGCAGCGTCGCAGAGATTGAATCCGTCTCCGGGCTGCCCTCCCTGGCCCTCATTCCTCGGGCACGCCGAAGCGTGTCCGACGAAACATCCCTGTCGACTGCGATGCGCAACCTGGGAACGCTTTCAAGTCCGAAGTCCCAGTTCTCCGAAGCGTTCCGCGCTTTGCGCACCTCCCTGTTGCTATCGGTTGCGGGCGGTGAGCCACAGGTTATTCTGCTCACCAGTGCCACGCCGTCTGAAGGTAAGACGACCGTATCCATCAACCTGGCATGCGTGTTGGCGCAGCGCAATGTGCGCGTGTTGATCATCGATGCGGATCTTCGCCGCCCAACCGTCCATCATCGTTTCGGGCTCAATGGAAAGATTGGCCTCACGTCGGTCTTAACGGGCAGCGTCAGCCTTGAAGAAGCGATCCAGACCATACCCGAGATCCCGCAGCTGGATGTTCTGGTGAGTGGCCCGGTTCCGCCATTCCCCACCGAAATGCTCAGCTCCGAGACCATGCAGCAACTGATCGAGCGGTGCAAGGGAATGTATACGCACATCGTGATGGATTCGCCCCCGCTTCTGTCCGTGACAGACAGTGTGGTGCTTGCACGCGACGCGGACGCAGTTGTGATGATTGTGCGGCACGGCAAATCCAGCAAGCACGCCATGCGCCGCGCCCGCGACCTTCTCGTCCGTTCCGGCGCGCCGGTCACCGGTATTGTTCTCAACGCAGTCGACCTGAATAGCCCCGAGTACTATGCCTACTACGGCTACTACGGCTATACCGGATATGCGGCTGCTGGCGTTGACAGTGCCGGCTGGGAGTCGAAGAACGATAGCAAGGATTCGGGCTCGAAACGAGGCGACAAGGGCGATTCCAAAAAGGGAGATCGCGAATGATACGCTCGAGCCGTCTTCATCCTGCCGTTCGCTTGGCCCACGCGTACCGCCTGGCCGGTCTGTGGGCTGCGGCCTGCATCCTTTTCCTAGTGGGTGCGTGTGATGCCCGAGCGCAATTCAGCGGCCCTGCCACTTCGAGTACCTCTACCTATAACCAGGAGCTTACCGCAACGACGGATCGAGCAATCCTCTATCCGGGGGAGCGGGATATCGTCCTGACGATTGGCGATAATATCTCCATTCGCCTGTTTTCCGATCCAAAATACAACCCTCAAGTCCGCATAAATAACGACGGTACCGTGCTGCTCCCCTTGATTGGCATTATTCACCTGGAGGGATTGTCCGTGACGCAGGCGGAGGACCTGATCGCGGAGAAACTCGAAAGCGCTGGGATGTATCACAATCCTCAGGTCACCCTTCAGATTACTGAAGGCCCGAACGCGGTGGTCACGGTGATTGGTGAAGTTCATGCGGTCGTTCCGGTAGTGGGCACGCGTCACCTGCTCGATGTCCTCTCCGCTGCGGGCGGTCTCCCCCCAACCGCAAGCCACGTGATTACGATTAATCGTCCTGGCGTCGCAAAACCCCTTGTCGTCGATCTGGGAACCGATCCACTGCTCAGCTCCCTGGGGAATATTCCGGTCTTTCCCGGCGACGTGATCGTTGTCTCGAGAATTGGAATTGTCTACATGCTGGGGTCCTTCACCAGCTCGCTTGGAACCATTCCGCTGAATGCTTACACCCCGCTGACTCTTACCGAGGCTACCGCCCTCGCAGGTGGTATCAAATGGGAAGGAAGGTTCACTGATCTCCGCATCATCCGCACGGTTGGCGATCATCGCACCGTAGCGGTGTACGACATCAAGAAGGTTCTGAATGGAAAGGTTCCGGATCCAATCCTGGAGCCAAACGACATCGTGTATCTGCCGCCGGTTCCCTTCAAGCAGTTCATCACCTCTGGTGGATTAGGAACTGTTCTTGGGCTTGTCGACTTTGCGCTTATCTTCCGCTAATCGCTAACCTGGAGCCCCTACTCATGACGGACTCTCTCCATCCTCCAAGCGATGGGACGGAACGCCGCAAGATGCGCCTCGCTTACCTTGTAAGCCATCCAATTCAATATCAGGCCCCGTTATTGCGGCGTATCGCGCTTGAGCCCACAATCGACCTTACCGTCCTGTTTGGCTCAGACTTCTCCGTACGCGGGTATAAAGATCGCGGCTTTGGCGTCGAAGTCGCGTGGGACACTCCTCTGCTGGACGGCTATCGCTCTGAGTTCCTGCGACCTTTTCGCGATACTGGGGAGGTTTCGCCAACCGCCCCCATCAGCCGCGGCATCTTTCGTCGCCTGCAACAGAGCGACGGCAGCCCTGCCTTCGATGCCCTCTGGGTGCATGGCTACGCAAGCATCAACTCACTGCAAGCCATCCTTGCCGCCAATGCGCTGGGTATTCCCGTCCTGTTGCGCGCAGAGTCCTGGCTGGCCGATCGTGCGCGCAGCCCTTGGACGCTCGTTCTCAAGTCAGCTTTCTTCAAGCTGCTCGGCAATGGAATATCCGCGGTCCTTCCGATCGGAACGGTAAACGCCGAATATTGGACCCACTACTTTGGCACCAGCGTTCCACAGTTCCTGATGCCCTATGCAGTCAATAACGAATATTTCGCAGGACTGGCAGCGGCCGCGGTCCCTCGCGAGCAGGAACTGCGCGCAGAACTTGGGCTCTCCGCGGAACGACCGGTGATTTTGTTTGCCTCCAAGCTCCAGCAGCGCAAGCATGCGGATCACCTGCTGGAGGCCTACAGCCGCTTTATTGCAGACAGGACGCCGCAGGAGAGACCCTACCTCGTTGTCGTGGGTGACGGAGAGCAGCGTGCCCAACTGGAAGCACAGGCACAGCAGCTGGGGCTCGAAGACGTGCGCTTTGCAGGGTTTCGCAATCAATCGGAGCTGCCCCGCTTCTTTCAGCTTGCCGACGTCTTCGTCCTGCCCTCGCGGCACGAGCCGTGGGGGTTGATTGTGAATGAAGCCATGGCCTCGGGATGCCCCGTCATCGTGTCCACAGACGTAGGCTGCTATGCAGATCTGATCACGGACGGGGTAGAGGGCTGCGTCTTCCTTGTCGGCGATATCCCCGCACTTACCCGGGCATTGCACCAGGTCTTTTCCTGCCCCCGCGCCGCTGCCAGGATGGGCGAGGCTGCTGCCAGGCGCATCACCTCCTGGACCTATGAAGAAGATGTACAAGGTTTGCGACGGGCCCTCACCGCGGTAACAAGATTGACGAAGGACTGGTAATCTTAGGTTTGTTCGCTTGCTCGTTGACAAGCGACTTGAATCTCTTTCACGCTATCCATGAGAATTCTGCACATCGTCGGTTCCATCAATCCTGCGGCCGGTGGTCCGACCGAAGCGATTCGCATGATCATTCTTTATCGTCCACCCGGCTACGAGGCAGAAGTGGTCACCCTGGACAGCCCGGACGCTCCCTTTCTTGCGGACTTTCCCTTCCAGGTGCATGCCCTGGGCAATCGGAAAAAGTCCTGGTATTCCCCCAGATTAATTCCGTGGCTGAAAAAAAATCTCGATCGATTCGATGGCATCATCGTGCATGGACTTTGGGAGTTCACTGGACTGGCGACAATGCTTGCGGTTGCCGGTCACAAGCCCTACCTGGTTTTCACCCACGGCATGCTCGATCCATACTTCAAGCGCCGCTATCCGCTCAAGCACGTAAAAAAATGGATTTACTGGATACTGGCGCAGTATTGGGTTCTTCGTGCTGCCTCGCGGGTCATGTTCACCACGGAGCTGGAACGCGATCTCGCCACCAGGAGCTTCTGGCTATGGCATTGGAATCCGATGGTCGTCTCTTACGGGGCCGACCCACAGATGCCCGACATCGATGAGCTCGTGCCGGCATTCTATCACCGCTGCCCGGAGCTCAATGTTGAGGATGCCGGCCGCAGTTACTTGCTGTTCCTGTCACGCATCCATCCCAAGAAGGGATGCGACCTGCTCCTCCAGGCCTTTGCAGCCGTTGCTCCGGCTCATCCCGAGTTGCATCTCATCATGGCCGGTCCGGATGCGACCGGGATGCGAAAGGATCTGGAGAAGATTGTCGAGCAAGCAGGTCTCACCCATCGGGTCCATTGGCCCGGCATGCTCAAGGGCGATGCGAAGTGGGGCGCCTTCGCCGTCAGCGACGCCTTCGTTCTGCCCTCCCACCAGGAAAACTTCGGAATCGCTGTCGCCGAGGCACTGGCCTGCGGTCGCCCTGTTCTCATCTCCGATCAGGTGAACATTGCGCCGGAGATCGAAGCCGACGGCTGCGGCATCGTTGAGCACGACACCCTCGAGGGCACCATCCACCTTCTGGAGCGTTGGCTGGCTCTCAATCCCGAAGAGCGTCACGCGATGCAGCAACAGGCCAGGATTACCTTTGCCCGGCGTTACGATATGCGGAGGAACAGCGCCCTCATCCTTCGTATCTTCGAACGGATCCGGACACAGACGCCCGGATCCATCGTTCACGAGGCTAACTGAACTATGGGCCGCCAGGCGCATTACCGTGCCACCGACCACATCCCACCCGACAGTCATGCGGACCCTTACACGCGACCGGCCTTCAGCGTCGGCAACCGATTTCGGCGCCTGGTCTGGAACATCTGCTGGCTCCTCCTCTACCGCATCTCCCCGCGGCCATTCCACGCCTGGCGCGCCATGCTGTTACGTCTCTTCGGCGCCACGCTTGGAAGCGACTGCCATTTCTACCCTGCATCGAGGGTGTGGGCTCCGTGGAACCTTGTTTGCGCGGACCACGTCGGCGCCGCCGATGGCGTAGAAATCTACAATCCTTCACCCATCCAGATTGATACCCACGTGATCCTCTCGCAGGACTGCTACCTCTGCGGCGCAACCCACGACTACAACGACCCCGACTTCCCCCTGCTCGCCTATCGCATGCATATCGAACGCTACGCATGGATCTGCGCACGTGCCTCGGTCGCGCCCGGCATTCATGTCGCTGAAGGAGCTGTGCTCGGCATGGGTGCAGTTGCAACCCGCAATCTGAAGCCGTGGACGGTCTATAGCGGGAATCCCGCAATAGCCATCCGTGAGAGAACCCGCACCATCCCGTTCGAAGACACGCAGACCGTCCCGGCTGGAGGCGACGCGTGATCTCGGTGCTCATCCTCACCCGCGATGAGGAGCAGGATTTGCCCGGTTGCCTCGATTCCGTGGCCTGGTGCGATGACATTCACATACTGGACTCTGAAAGCACTGACGGGACCGTAGAAATTGCGCGCCAGCGGGGCGCTACGGTCACCACACGCCGCTTCGACACCTACGCTGCGCAACGCAACGCCGGCATGCAACTACCCTTTCGCCACGACTGGGTGCTTGTGCTGGATGCCGACGAGCGGCCGACCCCGGAACTGAGCGCTGAAATCCCACCGGCAATCGCAGCCGTTCCGGCCAGCGTCTCCGGCTTCCGCATCCGTCGCCGCGACTTTCTCTGGGGAACCTGGCTGAAGCATGCGCAGTTGACTCCCTATTATGTTCGCCTGTTGCGCGTTGGGCACGCGCACTACACCCGTGACGTCAACGAGGTGGTCGAGATCGATGGGGAGATTCTGGAGTTGCATTCGCCTTTCGATCACCTTGCATTTTCCAAGGGCATCACGCATTGGATGGCAAAACACAATACCTACTCGAGCAAAGAAGCCGAGCTGTTGGCCAGTGGCAACGCAACCCGCGGAGCGTCCGTGTACCGGGCTCTTTTTGCCAGCAACTTCCATGAGCGCAGATTCGCACAGAAAGCTATCTTCTACGAGCTTCCTGCACGGCCACTGATCAAGTGGTTTTACATGATGTTTGTTCGCGGCGCTCTGCTCGACGGCTCTGCCGGCGTGATGTACGCAACCCTGCACAGTTTCTACGAGTTTCTGATCGAAGTGAAGCACAAAGAGCTGATCCGCCGGCGCGAAGGCAAACCACTATAAACCGGCAAGCCTCTGCGAATCGGCGGATGTCGCTTTATCCCCTGAGCTTCGCTATTAGCCTCTGAGCTTCGCAAGCAGGTCGGTTGGGTGCACGGGCTTAGCAAGGATCTCGAACTCGTGGCCCTGCGTGCGGGCGCGCTCGAGAAGATCCGCCGTCGCCGCCTGACCGGAGAACAACAGGATCTTGCAGTGCGGGAGACGAGCTCGCGTCTGGATCGCTGCTTCGATTCCCGTCATCCCCGTCATGATCACGTCGGAGATCAACATGTCCGGGTGGAACGTATCGAGCGCGTCGATCGCCTTCTCGCCGCTGTAGACGGCGCGAGCCTCGAAGCCCGCCTGGTTCAGGATAATCGCCAGCGTGTTCGCGATCACTTGTTCGTCGTCCGCTACCAAAACCCGGGGCTTCGATTGAGTCGTTGTCTTTTCTGCCATGAATAGAGATCCTTGAAACTTCTTTTTTAGCGTTATACCTGCCTTACAACCGACTGGGTGCTCAACTCTTCTGACGCCACCCGCCGCGTATCATCATACGTGTATCCGGAACGGCGCAAGGATGCGCACAGCTGGTCTGTCGAGCCTGTTCCTTCGATGCAGATCCAACCGGTCCGCGCTGCCTGCGCCCGGCAATCTATTCCAATCAAGATTCTCGCACGGTGATACTCTTGCGGTAGCTCGCATGGTCGACCTCCACCATCATCTGTTACCGGGCCTTGACGACGGGTCTCCAGACCTTGAGACATCGGTGGCCATGGCGCGCATCGCCGTAGACGACGGCATCACCCACGTGGTCGCCACCCCCCACGCCAACAACGTCTACATGTTTGACCCGGCCGAGATCGCCAGACGTACCGATGCCCTCCGCTCCGCCCTCGCCGCGGAGGCGATTCCGCTCAAGATTTCCTCAGGCTGCGACTTCCACCTCAGCTACGACAACATGCAGGACGCCGTCGCCAACCCCCAAAAATACACGCTAAACGGTGGCGATTACCTTCTGGTGGAGCTGCCCGACTACGGGCTGTCCCCACACTTGGACGAGGCTTTCTATGAGCTCGGACTGGCCGGCATGCGCCCCATCCTCACTCACCCCGAACGCAATCCGACGCTGCAGCGGGACCCCAAACGCCTGGCAGACTGGATGCGCATCGGCTTGCTCACCCAGATCACGACCAGCTCGGTGGTCGGCCAGATGGGAAAGCAGGCCGAGCGCATGGCTCATCGCATGCTCGCCGACCGCTGGGTGCACTTCCTCGCCACCGACGCGCACAATACCCAGTCCCGCCCACCCCGCATGCGCGCCGCTCATGACCTGGTCGCGAAAAAGTATGGCGCAGCCTACGCCGACCGGCTCTGCACCACCAACCCGATGGCGGTCTATGAGGGAAAACCCCTTCCCCAGCAGGACGAACCGCTCCACCTGTATGAGGACGATGCCAAGCTCACACGCCGCTGGTGGCAGATCTTCTGGAAGCAGAGAAAAGAAGAGCGCGACTAAGAAGTGAAGAGAGCTTCGAGGATCGGCTCCTACAACCCCAGCCCACCGTCCACTGCCAGCAGTTGCCCTGTGATGAAGTGCGGTCCCGTCGCGAAGAACAGCACGGCGGCCGCTACATCTTCCGCGCGTCCGTTTCGCTGCATCGGCGTCTTGACCGCGAACTCCTCGTAGGCGGGGTTGACCTCACCCATCACGATCATGCCGGGCGCCACGCAGTTCACGCTGATCTCCGGCGCCCAGGCTTTGGCCATGGTCTGCGAGAGCATATGCAGCGCCGCCTTCGACGTGCAGTAGTGGCCATGCGTCGGCCACGGATGAAGACCGCCCAGCGACCCGATATTTACGATCCTGCCACGGGCAGCCTTCAAATGCGGATGCGCCGCCTTCGCCACCAGGAACGGCCCGCGCGTATTCACCTCGAACATGGCGTCCCACTCCGCCACGCTGATCTTCTCCAGCGGAACCGTCTCGAAGGCGCCCGCATTGTTTACGAGCACATCCAGACCGCCCAGGCCCTCAACAGCCGCTTCCACGGCCTCCGCCACGCTCGATTCCTTACGCAAGTCACAGCGGACGGCCAGCGCTCGGCCACCATGCGCCTGCAGGTCCGATACGGTTGCATGAGCATCAGCTGCGGATCCCAGGTAGCTGATCGCGACGTCCGCTCCAGCCTCTGCCAGCGTCAACGCCAGCGCACGCCCGATGCGCTTCGCACCGCCTGTCACGAACGCCCGCTTGCCCGCCAACGGTCGCGCTTCCAGGCCCGTTACCCGGCCCACTGCTTTGCTCACTGCGGCGAGCTCGTCTGCGGAGTCTGCGGAGCAGGCGTGCTTGGCGGCGGAGCCAGCGGCTGGTCACCAGCAGGCTTCGCCGGCGGAAGCACGTGATTTGGCGGCTCCTGGATGCCCGGCTTCAACTGAGCGGCCTTGTCCGTGTTGTCCTGATACTGCGAGATCTGCTCACGGGGCCGAATCATCCGGACCTCGAGAACCTTCTCCGCACCCACCGTATGAATATCCTGAGCATAGGTCGCGAATCCATTCGCGATCACCTGCACCGATACATCGCTTCCCACTTCGATGACGTCAATGGTCGCCTTACCCTCGGGATCGGTCTTCACCTCGAGGTTGCCATCGTCCCGCCCATTCATCGTGGCATGGAAGACCACCGCTGCGTGCGCCATCGGCTTGCCGTCATAACCCTTCACCACTGTGACCACGATGTGCGACAGTTCGGGCAGGGGCTTGTATTTACGCCCGTGATCCTGCTGTTGTGCGCCCGCAACCGATACGATCCCTGCAACCATCGCCAGGCCCGCGGCCCAGCTCAACATTCTGCTTCGAAACACCTGCTTCATGGCCTGATTCTATCGCGTGAAGGGGTCAGTTGGCTCCTGAATGAGCTAAACAGACCACCATCCAGAAACCTTAGCGGCTTTCACTAAGATTTCACCTTCCAGCCATTGACTCTCATCCCCGAAAGGCTTAGATTAGCAGTCGGCAGTAGAGAGTGCCAACAGGTCAGTTTGAGCCGTATTTTGCTCATCCGCGCCCCTCCCCGGCCTCTCATATGCACGACACAGAACTCTGAACAACAGAAATCAAGGAGAAGCATCAACATGGCAGCCACTTCATTTACGCCGTTGCACGATCGCATTCTGGTTCGCCGCCTCGAAGAGGGCGAAAGCATCCGTGGCGGCATCATCATCCCCGACTCGGCCAAGGAAAAGCCGCAGCAGGGCGAAGTCATCTCCGTCGGCAAGGGTAAGTCCAACGACGAGGGCAAAGTCTTCCCGCTCGATGTCAAGGCTGGCGACACCATCCTCTTCGGCAAGTACTCCGGCACCGAGATCAAGCTCGACGGCGAAGAGTTCCTCATCATGCGCGAAGAAGAAGTCCTCGGCATCCTCAAAAAGTAGTCCTGCGCGGACGGCGAGAGGCGGCTTTGCCGCAAATTCCTGTCCGACATTTCCTCGAAGGGGCACGGCATCCACCGTGACTCCGGCAACGAATCGAAGGGGCACGGCTTCAGCCGTGCTATTAGCCAACACCCTCCGCGGGCTTTAGCCCCTGAGGCCAAAACTTTCAGGCAGCCACAAGCTGCAATAGGAAAACAACAATGGCAAAGCAAATTCTGCATGGAGAAGATTCGCGTCAGGCGATCCTGCGTGGCGTCAACACGCTCGCCAACGCGGTAAAGGTGACACTCGGCCCCAAGGGCCGCAATGTCGTCATCGAGAAGAAGTTCGGTTCCCCGACCATCACCAAGGACGGCGTCACCGTCGCCAAGGAGATCGAGCTCGGTGATTCGATCGAGAACGTCGGCGCCCAGCTGGTCAAGGAAGTCGCTTCGAAGACCTCGGACATCGCCGGCGACGGTACTACCACCGCCACCGTGCTTGCCCAGGCCATCTTCCGCGAGGGTGTCAAGACCGTTGCTGCCGGCGCGAACCCCGCTGCCCTCAAGCGCGGCATCGACAAGGCTGTTGAGGCCATCATCGGCAAGCGCGATGAGAACGGCACCGTCGTTGGCGGCGCGCTGTCCAAGTTCTCCAAGCCCGTTACCGGCGACATGATCGCGCAGGTCGGCACCATCTCCGCCAACTCCGACGAGCAGATCGGCTCCATCATCGCCGCCGCGATGAAGAAGGTTGGCAAGGACGGCGTCATCACCGTTGAAGAGTCCCGCACCATGGAGACCCAGCTCGATGTCGTCGAGGGCATGCAGTTCGATCGCGGCTATCTCTCGCCCTACTTCGTCACCGACGCAGAGCGCATGGAAGTCGCCCTCGAGAACCCCTACGTCCTCATCTATGAGAAGAAGATCTCCACGATGAAGGACCTGCTCCCGCTGCTCGAGCAGATCGCCCGCACCGCCAAGCCGCTGCTCATCATCGCAGAGGATGTGGACGGCGAAGCGCTCGCAACCCTCGTGGTCAACAAGCTGCGCGGCACGTTGAACGTCGCTGCCGTCAAGGCTCCCGGCTTCGGCGATCGCCGCAAGGCCATGCTCGAGGACATCGCTGTCCTCACCGGCGGCAAGGCCATCACCGAAGACCTCGGCATCAAGCTCGAGGGCGTCAAGATCGAAGACCTCGGCACCGCCAAGCGCATCACCATCGACAAGGACAACACGACCATCGTCGACGGTGGTGGTGAGGATGCCAAGATCGAAGGCCGCGTCAAGGAAATTCGCGCCCAGGTCGACAAGACCACCTCCGACTACGATCGCGAGAAGCTCCAGGAGCGCCTTGCGAAGCTGGTCGGCGGCGTCGCCGTCATCAAGGTCGGTGCTGCTACCGAGACCGAGATGAAGGAGAAGAAGGCGCGCGTCGAGGATGCGATGCATGCAACCCGCGCGGCTGTCGAAGAGGGCATCGTCCCGGGCGGCGGCGTGGCGTTGATTCGCTGCGTACCGGCTGTTGACGCGCTCATCAAGACGCTCGAGGGCGACGAGAAGATCGGTGCGAGCATCATCCGTCGCGCTATCGAAGAGCCGCTCCGCACCATCGTTGGCAACGCCGGCGAAGAGGGCTCGGTCGTCATCGGCAAGATCCACGACTCGAAGGACGCCAACTACGGCTACAACGCCGGAACCAACGTCTACGAGGATCTGGTCAAGGCCGGCGTCATCGATCCCACCAAGGTCACGCGCACTGCCCTGCAGAATGCCGCGTCGATCTCTGGCCTGCTGCTCACCACGGAAGCCATCATCGCCGAGATTCCAGAGAAGAAGGAAGCTCCGGCAGGCGGCGGCCACGGCGGCGGCATGGACGGCATGTACTAAGACTGAAAATCGGAGAACAGGGGGCAACTCCTGCGCTTCGATCTGATTGTGCGAAGGGCTCCCGGCTGTGGCTGGGGGCCTTTTGTGCTTTTAGATCTGGGAACTATCCTGTTGCTCACTCATAAACCGGCGGTACGACGCGATCACGTCCACCTCTTCCCGTGTGAGAGGAACGCTTCGCAAATCATCCCCTGACTGGCACGCTCGAACATAGTCTTCGAAGACCTTTATTTCCCTCATCAAGTCCTGCATTCCCGTTACCATCTCCTCGTTTCCTCCTGTGGCACCCTGTATGGCAAGCAGACGACGATCCGCGTTCCATAAACAATTGGACGCTTCAGGAATCGCTGAGGTTGCGGCACAGACCAGAGACGGCATCTACGAAGCTCGGCATCACACACAACGAAGCAAGGCCCCGGAGGGATCCGGGGCCTTCGTTTTTCCTGGGTGCCTCTACCGTTCCGGCGAGATCCTTACCGGTGTCCCCGGCAGCGGCGGCCCATCGTCTCCCGGCAGATTTTTCTTGCGACGCTTGACCGGCGGCGCGGAGCTCGGCCCCTTCTGCTTGCGGCCATTCTTCTTGCCGTTGGCCGTCTCGATCACGGCACGCATCCAGTAGTTGCCGTTCTCGTCCACCTCAACTCCATGCGTCTCGCGCTCGAAGCCCGGAAACCGCTTGCCGAACTCCTCCATTGCAATGATCAGTTTGATCACCGGGCTCTCCGGACCGCCCAGCCGCTCGCCGGGCATCGACATCGGAATCCCCGGCGGGTACGGCACCAGCATCACCGCAGCGATGCGCCCGGCCATCTCGGCAAAGCGAACCTTCTCCGTCTCACCACGAAGCAGCTTCTGATACGTCTGCCCCGGCGTCAGCACCGGATCGAAGTCCTCATCCGCGGCCGCATTCACCAGCCCCGAAAGATTCAGCTCCTGCATCACGCTATGCATCTGGTCGCTCAGCTCCTTGAGCGTGACATTGCGGTACCTCGCCGGATACTTCACCACCAGCTCCGGCAGCGCCTCCTCCAGCGGAGCCTCGCTATCGTAGAGCCGCTTGAACTCGAACAGGTTTTCGAGCAGCGCGCCCCACTTGCCCTTGCTGGTACCAACAGAGAACAGCACCAGCACGGTATAGTCGCCGGTTCGCGCAATCTCGACGCGTCGGCCGTCCAAAAATTCGGTCAGGATCGCCGCGGGAATGCCCCAGTCTCCAAACACTCCCTGCGCATTCACGCCCGGCGAAAGAATCGTCACCTTCGCCGGATCGAGCATGCAGTAATCGTCGGCAATATCTTCGTCCTGGTAGCCGTGCCACTCCTCGCCCGTCTTCAGCGTCCATGCGCTGGACTGGTTGGTCAGCAGGCCGTCGGCAGCCTCCTCAAACAAGTACGTCTTGCCGTCGAGCGGATCGAACACATACTCCGGCTGATATAACCGGAAGAACCATCCCTGCTCCGCCTTGCGCAGCCGATGCGCAATCGACGACATCGCCTTGCGGAAGCTGATCGCGTCCTGCAGCGTCTCGCTCATCAGCGTCGGTCCCGCGGGGTCATCCATCATCGCGGCCGCCACGTCGATCGACGCAATCAGCGGATAGAACGGCGAAGTGCTTCCGTGCATCATGAACGCCTCGTTGAACTGGTCGTAGTCCAACTGCGCCCGCGGGCTAAGCTTCACATGCACCATCGACGCCATTGAGAACGCCGCCAGCATCTTGTGCGTCGACTGCGTAGAAAAAATCACGGGCCGGTCCGCCATGTCATCCGGCACGCCCATGGCGTAACGTCCGCGATAGATCTCGTGGAACTTCGCATAGGCATACCATGCCTCGTCGAAGTGCACACGCGGCACGCTCTTGGCCAACTCTTCGACCACGCGATCCACGTTGTAACAAAGCCCGTCATACGTCGAGTTCGTCACCACCGCATACGTCGGCACCTTCGAACGCGCGCCGGCAGAAAACGGGCTGCGCTCAATCAACGCCTGCACATTCTCCGGGCTGAAGCGCTTGATCGGCACCAGGCCAATCATGCCGTACCCGTTGCGCGTCGGCTTGAAATACACCGGCCTTGCCCCAGTCACTGTCAGAGAATGACAAATAGACTTGTGGCAGTTCGCATCGGCCAGCACAATGTCGTCCTGAGCAATCACGCCATGCCCGACAATCTGGTTCGAAGCTGACGACCCACCCAGCACATAGAACGTCCAGTCCGCGCCAAAGATGCGCGCCGCATTCCGCTCGCTCTCTCCCGGAGGCCCAAGGTGATCGAGCCACGATCCCAGCGGCGACGTCGAAATCCCCAGATCCGAGCGCATGATGTTCTCGCCGAAAAATTTGTGGAACTCCATCCCCACCGGATGCTTCAGGTACGCCACGCCGCCCATATGTCCCGGCGCGTCCCACGAATACGCTCCCTGCTCCGTATACTTCTTCAACTCCCGAAAGTACGGCGGCAGCAGCTGCTCATGGTATCGCTCCACGGCAAAATCCACGCGGTTGGCAATGAACGCCGGCGTATCGCCGAACAAGTGAATGTACTCATGCACCTGCTTCACAACCTCGAGCGGCAGCTCGCTCACCAGCGTCCGGTCGGCGATTAAAAATATAGGTATCTTCTTGTTGCGGCGTCGGACCGCACGCAGAATCTTCAGCGCCGCGCGCTCGTCAAACTGGTTTTCGCCTTCCAGATCCCAGTCCAGCAGAATCGCGCTGTGCGATGGATCGGAAGTTACCAGCGATAACCCATCCTCAGGAGTCGAGGTCCTTACAACTTCGTACCCCTCTGCGGCGATCGCTTCGACCAGACGCTCCATGGCGCGGTCCGAAACTGAATCCGTTCCACCTACTTCACTCGCAATCAACAGAACCCAACGACCTTCGTTCATACACCTCTCGTTCCTCTTCCATGGTACAGGCTCATGATGACAGAATCACGAATCCCGTCCATGGAATCACGCCTCCCCGCCGCACTGACCGCAAAAAGGGCACGGCCATAAGCCGTGCCCTTTTTGTTTGCCGCCGGTCCCGCCGTTATCACCAATGCAAATCAACCCCCGGATGCACGTTGTTTGGCACATTAAGCTTCACTCCCGGTTGGCTGGATTTCAGCTTGATGCGGATCAGCGTGTCGCGCTTCACACGCGCAGAGTTCACATTAAACCTAACCAGGTAACTGGTGGCAATCGCTTTACCGAACTGATTGAGATAGGGCGCCAGCGAAGGCGGCGTAATCGTTCCCATGTTGAACGACACACCTCCGGTGGCCTCGCCAACCTGCGCCAGGTAGCTTTGACCGCTGAAGCTACCTCTCCCGCCTCGCGAGTTCGTTTGCGGATAGTAGATCGAATACACCGCGACCCCGGCTCGCTGGGCGTCCTCCTGCGCAGTCTGAACGTACGGGCTGTTCTGGTTCATCACTGACGTCGAACCGTTGTATGGATCGACGCCGTTGGTGACCAGCAGCACGAAACGCGCGCCCGGCTGGTTGGACGGCCAGTGCTTCACAAACTCCGAGAGTGTGAAGTACGGGCTGCCATTAATGCCGGCGACCGACATCGTAATCCGCAACTGGTCCGCCACAGCCTGATGGTTCGCCGAAAACGTGTTCATGCCGCGAACCATGCCATTCTGCATGTAACCCACCAGCACCTTCGAGCCTGGCGGCAGCGCGTTGATGAAGTTTGCAAAGTCGCTCAACTGGTTGCCGAATGCAGATCTCAGACCGTCGTCAATCAGAATGGCGATCTGCGCGCCCGGCGGCGGCACCGGCTGCACCGAGAGAATCGGCGCATCCTTGCCATCCACCTGGAGGGTCAACAATTTCGGATCCAGCGGAGCTCCACTCTTGGACTGCACCGTGATCGTCGCTGTAGTGGGAACCGGTCCTTCCATCGGAACGCCTTGCCCAAGGATGGGCAGTGCTGTCATGACGAAGCCGGCAGCCAGGGCCGATAGTGACTTGCTACGAAAAGTTTTGGACATAGTCTTCTCCTCAAACGCTTAGACGTGATTTGCAAGCTACAGGTGCACCAAATCTCCGGGTAATCTTACCCCACCCCGCGAGCCTGCGCTCATCTTCGGGGGAACGCTTCCGAAACATCCTACCTGCCGCCCAGCTGAAGCTTTAACCCCGTCTGAAACGTCAATGGAAGTCCCGGATACCCTATCGGCCCAATGTGCTGGTTGTTCAGAAGATTGTCGAACTGCGCAAAGTAAGTAAAACCATGCTTGAGCGCGTACGTGAAGCCCAAATCGAGTTTTGTGTAACCAAAATCAAGGTTCCGATTCGGCAGCAGCAGCGTATTGCCGCCGTTGAGGTCCTCGTACTCCAAATAAGTTGAGTCGTCGCTCCGGCTCGCGATCGCTCCGGACATAGAAAACGTCAACCGCGGGCGCGTGTACTGGGCGTTGAAGTAGCCCGTATTCGGAGCTCGCCGAAACGGTCGCGCGCCAACCAGCGGCCCCAGGGCGCCAATAGGAACTCCGGGAATATTCGGATTCTCTGTCGGCTCGCCCTGATTCGCCGCGACGGCATCGGAGGCGAACGACTGCAACACGCGCGCATCAAGATAGGTGTATCCGCCGCGGAACAGGAAGTGCGGTCGCGGCTGCCACGCCAGCTCCACCTCCGCACCCTGCGCGCTGAAGGCGAGCGAGTTCACATACGCCTCGTACAGACTTACGGCTGGATTCAAATCCAGACCAAAGTACTGGTTCAGCGCCTCCGCGTCCACGCCCTCCAATTGATGGTTGAACATGTTATGGAAGTAGCCCAGCTTCAGCGTCAGCTTTTCCCCCAGGATGTTCTGATCCATGCCAACGTCGTACGTGCGCGAGCGCTGCGGACCCTGCGGCGTGATGTGATATTGCTCAATATCCGCAGTATCGCCAGCCTGCAGCAGCTGTGTGTACAGGCTCTGGAACTCGATCGCCAGCGAAGGCTCCTGAACCCCCGTCGCCGCATTGGCGCGGAACCGCGTTCCATGAAAAAACTTCGCCGAAGGCCGCACCGGCACGTAACTCAATCCCAACCGCGGCGTTCCGGCGATGCCGTACAGATGATTCTTCTCCAGCGCGCCGCCCGCCGAATAAAACAGCCGGTGCCAGAACTCGCCCTGGAACTGCAGGTTGTATTCAAAGTTCGTACGCTGCGTCGACTCATGCTCAGTGAAGTCATAACTCGGGTCATACGCGTCGGTGTAGTAGTCGTTGTACGAGCCGCGCTCGTTGTCATACCGGAACCCAAACAGCCCGATAAAATGCGGCGAAAAACTGTAATCCGTCTGGTAATACAGCTGGTCGCTATTGCTTGCCTGGTCGTAGTTGTTACCGGTATACAGCTGCACCTGGCCGGTCGCCGTGTATCCGTTCGCGCCCCGGATGGTCACCACGTTCCCGACATTTCCCGGCCCATACGCGCCCGGATCGTACTCCAGGAAGGTGCCTCCGGCGGCAAACTGCTGCTCCTGCTCGCGCTTCCGCGCAATCCCATACCGCACCAGGTTATGCCACTTTCCCTTGTACCAGTTCTCCAGCGTCGCGCCGGAATATAGATCCTGATCGGCCTGCCGGTTGTCCTGCGATACTCCTTGAAAATCCCAGGCTCCGGGAACGCCCTGCACCGAACCCGCATTGCGGATCGTGAAGCGGATCAGCGTGTTGCCGTTAAAGTTAAACCCAACGTTGGCCGCCGAGGTGGTGAGGTGATACCTGTCCAGCGGCAGCGCGTTCGACGAATCGATTCGCGAGAACGCCCCAAAGTAATCCAGCCGGCTCCACGTGCCACCGATCGATGCGCGGTTCTGATACGTGTACAGATTCCCTGCACTGCCCTCATAGTTCAGCTGCGGCCCCTGCGTGGTTCCGCGCTGGGTCTCAATCGTCACTACGCCAGCGCCGGCGTCTGTACCGTACATCGCGGAGTCCGGCCCGCGCACCATGTCGATCTTCTCTACGGCCGTGGAACTCACCGTACCGTAGTCGAAGATGCCGCCAATGTCATCCGCAGGCACGCCATCGACCGTCACAAGATTTGCCGTCGAGTTGCCGCCGCGCATGAACAGGCTTGTTACGCTTCCAAGCTGTCCGCTCTGCACCATGAAGGCGCCCGGCGTCTGCCGCATCACATTGACGACCCCAGTCTGCAGGTCCATCGCCTCTTGTGGAATGATGGTCACCGGCGACGTGAGCTGCGGCAGCGGCGTAGGAATACCCGTCGCACTGACCGTAATCTCCTGGCGAACGGTGTTCGCCGCGAGCACGACATCCTGCTGCAGCACATCGTTCACTCCGCCATAAAAATCCGTGCCGATGGCAGGAAGAAATCCCGCGGCCGAGCCAAGCAACGTAAATCTTCCCGCGTCCGACGATCGAATCTCGAATGACCCGTCCGTTTCGGCATAGGCAAAGGCGACCGTCTTCCCGCCCTGCACCAAGCGCACCATGCCGCGGGGCACCGGCTTGCCCAGCGCATCCGTTAGACGGCCGCGGATCACCACCGCCTGCGCGCTGGTTGAAATCAAAAATCCCAGGAAGGTAAGGGCAACGCAACGAGCGATTCTCGCGCGTACAGATCGACTGGCCGCATAGCGGCCCAGAGACGATTGCATAGTATTCTCCTCCGCTTCCCCGACGGAAGCGTGGCAGGCACAACAGCAATGAAACCGGTCTCCTGACTGGCGCGATTTCAAAGTCGACCCTTGTCTTGCAGAGTGCGTCCCTTCCCGATGTCCATTGGACGATCAGTGGGCGCCTCCGGGTCAGCTTCACCTATAGATCCTTAACCCAGTAGCTTTGGCTTTTTGAACTTCAAACCAAAACCCTTGGTTTCTAGACTTCCAGGTGCGCGCATCACAGTTGCGGGGCAGTGGCGGAGTTTCACCGCGCTTCCCGAACATTCCTTTGCGGTAGCGTAAACAGATGGCACGTCGCCTTCGACTGCAGCAACGCAGAGACTTCAGTTGAAGTCTCTATCTTACGCGATGAGTTGTAGGAAGACTGCAGGATCAGCGATAGCCTTGAGCCGCGACCATACCTCATCCGACATCTGAGCCCTGTAGCAGCCGCGGATGACTCCAATGAAGGTTGGGTCGCGCTTCGCCTCCGCCTCTACTCGGTCAATCAGCGTCGCGCCATGGACGGACATCAGATCCTCAAACACAGCGGCTGAGAGCATCTGTTCAATCATCACAGACTGATCGAATCGACGAACCGCAAGAAGCAGCTCCCAGCTTTCTTCCGGTCGATCGACAACCATGTCATCCACTAAGTTATAAGCCCACTGCAGCGCGGTACATTCGCGGCAGGGGCCGCCTACCCGTTCCCAGGCTTCTTGGTAACGGATCCAGTTGCGAGCTAAGTCTTCTATCTCGAGGGCCGTCATGCCCCTAAGGTATACCTCTGTAACCGCCTCGCATAGGGTCTATAAACCTTTAGTAACGCACCAAAAGGCGTAATTTTACTGTCTGATACATCACTCAGGGTGTTCCCGGTGCGTCCGCCCGGCGTTTCAGGCACGCTTCGTCATGCGGATCACCGGGAGGGTCTCCCCGTTCGGCAGCGGAATCTCGATCCGCTCCTGCGCCACATAGCCACGCAGCCGGTAAAGCGGCTCCCCGGTCAAGGTCGATCCCATCTCCAGCCGCGTGAATCCAGCCTCGCGCGCCTGCGCTTCACAGTGCGCCAGCATCAAGCTTCCCAACCCCTGTCGCGCCCACCCCGGATGCACAAAGATCGCGCGAATCTTCGCCGCGTCCCTCGCCGGATCCAGACTCGCTGGCTCTCGACCCGTCATCCCGTCGCTTCCGCAGAGCGTCGCGCGATAGCTCCATCCGCCGCTGGCAACCATCTCGCCGCCAACCTCGGCGATGAAGTACGTCCCATCCGTCACCAGTTGCGAATCCAGTCCCAGCGCATGCCCGAGCGCTCCCTCGATCTCCGCCGGCGTATAGTCCTCAGCCTGCAGACCTCGCACCGACGCCTCAATCAGCGCATGCAGCGCCGGCACATCGGCGTCGGTCGCCCGGCGAATCTCAACCCCATCGATCGCCATGCGCACACCCCTAAACCGTCAGCAAAACCTTCCCGGTCGTCTTGCGTCCAGCCAGGTCGCGATGCGCCTGCGCCGCATCTTCCAGACGATACGTCGCGCCAATCCTCACATGCAGTTCCCCGCTTGCCACCCAGCCAAACACATCCGTCGCCCGGCGCTCCAGGTCACTCCGCCTGCGCACATAATCTTTCAGCGTGGGCCGCGTCAGGTAGAGCGAACCCGCCATCAACCGTATTGGATCCATCGCAGGAACCGCACCGCTCGACGCACCGTAGAGCGCCAGCAACCCGCGCGGCCGCAGACACTTGAGCGAACCCTCAAACGTCGTCTTGCCCACCGAGTCGTACACCACCGGCAATCCGTCTCCATCCGTCTGCCGCTTTACTTCCTCCACAAAACTCTCCGTCGTATACAGAATCACCTTGTCCGCACCCGCACCCCGCGACAGCTCCGCCTTCTGCTCGGTCGATACCGTCGTCAGCACCCGCGCGCCCAGACGCTTCGCCATCTGCGTCAGCAGCAGGCCCACACCGCCCGCTCCCGCGTGGATAAGCACCGTCTCGCCCGCCCTGATTGCGTGCGTGTCGTGCGATAGATAATGCGCCGTCAGCCCCTGCAGCAGCACCGCTGCGGCCTGCAGAAAACTAATTCCATCGGGAATCTTTAACAAATCGTCAGCGGGTGCGCAGGCAAACTCAGCATAGGTGCCGCGCGTTCCATTCCACGCCACGCGCTCCCCTACGACGAAACTGCTCACACCGCTACCCAGGGCCACCACGGTTCCAGCCGCCTCCTGCCCGGGAATAAACGGCAGTTCGGCCGGATACCGTCCCTCGCGCAGGTACGTGTCGATGAAGTTGACGCCCGACGCTTCAATCTTTACCAGCACCTGTCCCGCGCCGGGTTTCGGGGTTGGTAGCTCGACGACCTCCATCACTTCGGGGCCGCCAGTCGTCCTGATCTGTATCGCTCGCATCGTTCGTTCGTTCCTATCCTTAATCTGCTTCTCTGCAGCCGGCTTAGCGGCTCATGCTCTCTTCCGACGGCCGTATCCGAACAATCCGATCGACCGCATACGGCGTATTTTGCGACTGCGTGAAGAAATGGCGGACCTGCAGCTCGCCCAGCAGACCCACGCCAATCAACTGGATTCCCGCCAGGATCATCACCGCCGCAATCGTGAACAGCGGCGCATGCTCATCCATCACATTGTTGCCTGAGAAAAGTTTGTGCAGCAGCAGCCAGATCGCAATGCCTCCGCCCCCAAACACGCCGAGCGCGCCAAAGCTGCCAAAGAAGTGCAGCGGCCGCGTCATGTACTTCAGCAAAAATCGAATCGTCAGCAGGTCGAAGAACACTCGAAATGTCCGCGACAGCCCATAATGACTGCGCCCCGACTCACGCGCCGGGTTCGTAATGACCACCTCGCAGATGCTCGCGCCATACCAGCTCGCCAGCGCCGGAATGAACCGGTGCATCTCGCCATACAGGGGAATGTTCTGGATCACATCGCGCCGGTACGCCTTGAAGGTGGTTCCGAAATCGTGGATATCCACGCCCGAAAGCCGCGCCATCATCCAGTTCGCCACCGCGCTCGGCACGCGTCGCAGCACCATGTTATCGGCTCGGTGGCTGCGCCAACCGCTCACCACGTCGTAGCCTTCCTCGAGCTTGGCAAGGAACACCGGGATCTCCGCCGGATCGTGTTGCAAATCGCCGTCCATCGCCAGGATGTACTCGCCGGACGAATGATCGAACCCCGCCGCCAGCGCCGACGTCTGCCCAAAGTTCCGCCGCAGCTTCACCAGCAGCACCCGCGAATCCACCGCCGCAATTTCTTCCAGCAGTCGATACGTCCGGTCGCGCGATCCATCGTCGACGAACACCAGTTCGAAGCTCGAACCCACCTGCTCCATCACGCCCTTGACGCGGTCATAGAGCTTGGTTACGTTCTCTTCCTCGTTATGAAACGGGACGACGATGGAGTACTTTGGCACGGTTTTGATTTTACGCTGCCTCGTCCCCGTCAACACCTTTTCTCTCCCCAGTTGCCGTCCGCGATACACTAGGCTGGGGTCTCACGGTCGATTCACCGTATCCCCAAGCATTGCCAAGTGGCCCGGTAGCTCAGATGCATAGAGCAGCGCACTCCTAACGCGAAGGTCGCAGGTTGGACTCCTGCCCGGGCCACCAAGAAACCACCACTTTGCGAATCACGCTCTGCATCAGGACTCCTGCCCGGGCCACCAAGAAACCACCACTTTGCGAATCACGCTCTGCATCAGGACTCCTGCCCGGGCCACCACAAGTGTGCTCCCGGTAAATCAGCAGAGCTTAGTTGGCTAATCAAGCTTGCCCGTAAACGACTCATCCACGTAATGCAGCAGCAATGACGTCGAAGTGAGGCCGCGAGGTAAGCTCTCTCGCCAATGAGCGACAGAACAACCCCGGTAAAACAGGGCGTCCCCAATGGACTGGTACACCTTTGCCGTGCCCGGCCCGGTATCGAGTTGAATCGGCCAGGGCGACTCATCCTGGGGTTCAGGCGAAGCATCAATGCAGGTCGTAATGCTGTACTCGCATTGTTCCCGGTCAACATGTTTTGCGAGATCCGCGCCGCTCAGGTACGAGACGAAATAGGCATAGGAAGGCTTGAGAGCGGCTCGTGAAACATCGCCGATTGCGCCAGCCAATTGTTTGTGTATGAAGCGCGCCACGCCTTCATTGTGCGCAGCGAAACGACGGCTCACCTGTTCGTCTCCCAGCGAATAAAAGCCGCGGCGCACGCGGTGCCGATAATACCGCCGCAGCGCTCCAAGGTGGAAAGCAGGAATCAGGTTCTCCAAAACCACGTAGCCGCCCTCAAACGTGGTGGCAAACCCCGCAACCCATTCGTCCCATTGGCCGCGCCGTTGTGCCGCATCCTCGGGCCCAACCAGCACGTTCGCCTGCGTCAACACCCAGCGCACGTGAAAGGGCAGTTCTTCGCGCAGCAGCCTTCCCGGAGCCATCCTGCGCAGGTATTCGAAGTATTCATCACCCACCCAGAACGGCCAGATCGCGCGTGTGGCCGCATCTTCCACCCACACGATTCGGTCGCTGGCCAGAAAATTATCCGGCCACTCCACGCGTTCGGCCTTGTCGGGCGGCAACGGGCCGTCCCACGAAAACCAGCAATCCGGGTTGACCAGCACGGATCCAAACAACTCTGGTTGACGAAGCAGGCGAGGCGGGACCAGGTAGTACGGCTGCTCATCCAGGAGGCAGTGATACTGCTCCGAAGGCATTCCATATGGTGTCATCGGTGCACCCATCCATTCAAAGTAAAGCGACTATCGGCAAACCCTCGCGAAGGACACTCCACCGGAAGCACCTCATGCAGGCAATCGCTGGGAAAGAAGACGACTTGATTCTGCGTCGGGTAAACGGTTTGGTGGCCCCCCGCCGAAACGTTGCCGCGCTGATCCAGCTGCGCGTCATAGAGCTGAAGCGCTCCGCCTTGGAACGCCTTTGGCTCGCGATAGAAGTAGTAGACAAACGTGAGCGCACGAGTCCGCACGGATTCGGCGTCGTCATCCTTATGCCGGCGGAAGAACTGTCCGTCATTGGTTGCGGTCAACTGGATCTCGAACCGCGAGATGGGAAACGGCGGCAGACGCAGCCTGGCCAGCACATGCGGCAGGTACGACTGGATGCGATTGGCAAACACGCCATGCAGCCCGCCCAGTTCGTAAAGCACCTGCGAACGCCGATAGTCGTCATCACTCTTGTCTTCTCCACCGGCACCCAGAATGCCCGAGCCCGTAAACCGGTCGCCACTGCGCAGCGCAAAACGAAGCAATCCCGCCCACTCCTGGGGTGCCAGGAATTCGTCGAGTACCACTAACGGTGTGGGCTGTACCCATGCGTCTCCCATAGATTTCCCCCAATCAACCGTAGGCCAAAATTGCCGCATAGATCAGCCGCTGTCCCTGGATGGGCGGGTCAGTCAAACTTCCGGAAGCAGCATCGGCGGGCAGCGTCTCGTATTCGCGGATCACGACGCGATACCGCCCCGGTAGCGGCGCCTTTGCAAACACAATATTGCCAGACCAGAGCACCGCATTCGGCTCGATCGGTTCTCCGGCATCTTCTGTGACGGTCACGGCGCTCGCGGGCGCAAGCTGCCAGTCAAGATCGCTGGCGACATTCAAGGCCCGCGTCTCCACACTGATCTGAATCACCGAGGACAACGGTCCCACCGGTGCCAGGCCGCCAACAAACAGGCGTGCAGTCTTTCGATTGCCCGGATTAATGCTCAACATCGCGGACCGCTCCGGCGTGAGCTGCGCAAAATCCGCGAGCGCAATCGGCGAAAGTTCGACCCCGGCAATCGAGTGCGTTTGATAGCGAGCCAGCGCGAGACGTATGAATGGGGAATAGCTCAGCACCCCGCTGATCTCGATGTCGCAATACCACAACCCGCGCCCCGAATCGTAAGCGACCTCATGGCCGGCAACGTCGAAGACCGCCGTGGACTCGGTGATCGTCAACCCGGTCGCGCTCGATACCGCGGCGGGAAAATTGTAGATCGCCGGAACCGGATCGATGGTCAACTCCCCGTTGTCCCAGATCGGATCGGCGCCCCACTGCGTGAACAGTCCCTTGTACTGCTCACGAGTCAGATAATCCGGATCGGGTGACGCACTCGACCACAGCATCACTCCCAGTAGTTCGTCCTGACCCGACGAGTACCATCCGCGATTAAGATACACACGGAATCCATTCGAGTGCCGGATGCCACTCTTGACGTTCGTCGTCTCCTGGCGCTCCCATCCAAACGTTGGCACAACATAAGCAATGTCCGGAATCGACGGCCGCGCGGAACTCGGTACGTCGACCACCAGCGTCGGGCCGCTGCGCGTAAAGTCGAGTCCGGCAGGAAAATATTCCTGAAAGCGGGACGTGGCAATCGCCGTGTATTCGATCCACCGGTGGCGCGTGTCGTTGAACCGATGAATCGGCGCGGCCGGCGAGGTGCTCGAAGGATTGTTCACCCCCGACAACGTGTCCTGCGGCCCCGAGAACCACAGCACGTCGACCTCGGGTATATACACCGCCACCATCCTCGTAGCGGTCGCATCCGAATAAATCACTCCAGCCTCAAGCGAGGAGAGATCAAAGGTTTCCACCATCTGCGATGCAACCGATTCAGTCGGAGCCGGAAGCGCAGGATTGTCGGTGACCTCCAGCCAGCGCCCGTTGATTTCGACTTTGGAGCTGCTCGCGCCGTTAATCTGCAGGCCGCCCAGCAAAACAGCTTCGTGCGTTCCCACCGATCTCCACGCGGTGATCGGCGTGAAGTCGTTGCGCAACGCAGAGGCAAAGATCGGCGCCGCTTGATCGTGCACCACGGGCAACTGAGAAAAGGTTGGCTCACCCAGCGGCTGCTGCACCGCATGCACCAGCGTCAGCGTCAACGCTGGCGTGATCATCGGATAGCCGCCTTCCAGAACAAGGCGTGTGATTTGTGCAATGTTGTCGCTGGCTTCCGTAAACTGATAGTCGCCGCCCGTTTGCAGCGTGTTCAATTCAAGCGCCTCAAAGAATTCGCGCAGCCAGCCCCACACTCCCATGATGTCAAGGTCCGCAGGCTTGAGATAACAACTCAGAGGCACTGTAACCAACGAGCCTTTTTGCAGCGACACGGTCAATACCCTGTTCGTTGCATCCCACTGCGGCTGAACGCTGCCCTCTGCCAGAAGCAAGCGGAAAGCAGACGCGCCGGGCCATGGCTTCGATCCGAAATCAATATAAGTTACCGATCCCGCACGCATGTCGACATCCGGCAGCGTCTTGTAGCTAAGGCCATTTTTTGCAATGCGGCCATTCGTGTCTTCAGGTGTATTCGGCAGATTACGCAATGCCGCACCGCGCGCCAGGGGATCGGGGAAATATCCAACCGTGAATACGGGCCCCGACTCCAGCGGAACTTTATCTTTCGTGGGAATCACGAACTGGTCTCGTTGCGTCATCAATTGATAGGTGGCCAGGTCGCCGCTCAGTTTCCCATTCACGTCGAACAATCCGTGCTCTTCCACCATGCGCTGCGCGACGCCAGGAGGCGCGACGTGCCGCTGATCCGTCTCAGAGGTTATCTCGCTGTCGAGCGAAATGTCGCTGTTGTAGGAACGAATCACCATGCGTGCCAGCGAGGCGCCGAGCCCCGGAGTCTGTCGCAGCAGCAACATCGGGGTCACCACCGGCTCGAACCGCATGTACTTCATCTGCACGCCACCGGCTGGAGCAATGAAGTCCCTGGGGACCGGGGTGCTAAGCGGAACGCTGTTGCCCGCAAGATCGACGGCCCGGACCGACATCTGATAATTCGTTCCGAAGCGAAGCAGCGGCAGCGAACCGGGCGTGACCTCAAACGAAGTGACCATCTTGAATGGCGTGACCGCAGCGTTGGTAGTAGAGTCCGCGTTCAGCGCCTTCGATGGATCCGGGCTGCGGTTGAGAGGTGTCACAGGCCGGGACACACTCAGGCTCCAGCCGTTCCATCGCGCGACGCGCTCGTGGACATAAACGTTCTGCGACGGCTGCGGAAGCCCATGGTCGATCGAATACTGGTCCGGCTTGCGAGTCGGATCATCAGCCGGCTGAGCGGCCGCTAATTGCGTGAACCCCTCATCGGCAGCCTTCAGCACGATCGAGCCATCCGCTCCAAAGCGATACGTCGCGGTCCGGCCATGTAGCGAATACCAACTGTTCGTTCGCGACGACCAGATATCAACGCGATATCCCCGCACCAGATCCTGCGCACTGTACGGAGGCGCAGTGGTCGAAGTGATCGACGAGTTGAACCCCTGGTTATTCTGAATCGACTGCAATAACTGCAGGCCGCGGCCATCCGCCATGAGCGAAATCCCGGCCGAGCGCAACGACGGTAGCGCCTCTTCAATCGTCGCGTAGCTACCCAACTCCGTGACGTTTTGAATGCTATCGGCCAGCCCAATCGCCTTCAGTAACGCTCCATCCAGATCCACTTGCGATAGAAAGAAATTCTGCGGGGTCATCGCCAGGAAGCCCTTGAAGATATCGCCCGGCGGATAGTCGCCCACGGTCTGCGCCGCAGGAGCAGCTGCAGGAGCCGCGCAGAACGAGCTCGAATCACGCCAATACGACGTGCCTGTCAGGCTGAAGCTGGGCTTGATCTGCCACGCAAATCCAGGCGTGACTTTAGACACCTTAACCGAAAGATAAGCCCCTCCGGCCGGCGATGTCGGACACAGCGACGCCGGGATCTCCACATCAAACACCAGTCCCAGCGCCCGCAGAAGCGAAGGATAAGAATTCAGCGCAGTCAAGGCCTTATGGAAGTCCAGCGTCTTCTTGAATCCGTTCGGAGCGGTCGGCAATGCAGGACGATTCGGCGCCTTCAACAGATCGTGAAACATCGCAACGCGCGTAATCATATCGTGGGTCGAAGCCGGATCGGGCGGCTCCACGACGGTAGGAATCCCATCAGGATTCGTAGTCGAAATCGCGAGCGCAGCAATCGTGCCTACGCCTCCCGGGCCCGTGTACGCCTGCTGCTGCTTCCACATCTGTGCACGCATCTCTGCCAATTGCCGCGCCAGGTTCGATCGTGAACCATTACGAAACGAAAGCGGCTCAAGAACCCGAAAAGGTCCTTGGCGAACGTCCTGCGTAGGAGAAAGACTGAAAGACTGGTAAGCATACTTGAGAAACGACAGCGCCTGGCGCGTGGGATACGAGACAAACAAACCACTGGCAAGATCTGGAATTTGATAAGCCTCGACGAACGTGTCCGGCGCAAAGATGGCTTGCCAGACGTCGGGGCGCAGCACGGACGTATCGGCAGACACGGTCACATTCTTCGTGCCGCAGGCGATCTGGAATTGCAAGCCATGCGCCTTGATCAATTGCGGCCACGCGAGCATGTCCGGAAACGCCGCGAGCGTTCCCCCATCATCCAGGCGCGGCGCCAGGTACACCGATAACTTCAGCTTGCCACTCGCGCCCAGCCCGTTCGGGAGCGCCACGAAGATGAATGTCTGGCTTGCCATCAACGTATCCTCAACCGCCAAACGCCAGGCAATACTGCGCCCAGTCGTTGGCGTCCATCACTTGCGCAATCTGCGGATCTCCAGCGCCACTGCCAAAACTGCGTTCGACCGAGACGCTCACCGAGATACTGAAGAAGAGAATGCTGATCGAGATCGATAAGGTCGCGCGTCCCTGGATCTTATTTCCGGTCGGGGTATGAACCCAGGTCAGGCTGAGGTTGAGGTCGATGGAAATTGAAATGATTCCAAGGACCGACACCTCCCCGCCGATATCCACGAAGCCCGTCAGGGTGGTCGTCGAGCCGGCGAGCTTGAAATAAATGCCCGCCATGATATGCACGCCACCCGAAGCGACTCCCACGTCGAACGAGAATTCGCCGCCGAACTCCAGCGCGCCCTCAACCAACTGAATTCCCTGGGCGGTCAGAATCAGGTGCACAAAGCCGCCGCCACCAATGCATTCCACCGTCAGCAGGAAGGGACTGCTGCGTGAGCAGAAAGCGAACTCGAAGCCGGGCTGACCATTCAGATAGGGAAGATCGACGCCGGCCATGATCGCGATGTTCTCGAGCGAAAAGACGCCGACCGAAATCGAAGGCAGACCCAGCGTGTAGGAAACCTTGATTCCTGTGGAGGTGAGGTCAATCGACGGCCCATCTCCCCCGAAAAGCCCCGGCGGGATGATGTCCGCCAACTTCTGGAGGAAGGAGAGCGGGCCGACAAATTGAATCGCATTCGAACCGGCAAGCTTGACGACGACATTGGTCTTGGAGCCGTTATTGGAAGTGAACTCGATGGAGTTGATCACGAGTGCGACAACGCCCAGCAGCGTAATCTCAAACTTGCTCAGCGTTCCCTTGATGCTCGACTGCGACGGTGATCCGTCCAGCGGCCGGATGATGGTTGCGTTCAACGACAGCTTCGACTTTTGCCCATCACTGTTGAACGCGATCGTGACCGGCCCAATCGAATAGTCCTGCAGCTCCGGCTCCCACTTCACCCTGGTAACAATTTGCGTCGGAGCACTCTTGTTGGGAAGCGAGAGCGAGCGAATCTCCGGAGAGTTCTGCTTGCTGGTCGCTTTCTTGGTGATCGCGTCTACGGGAATCAATTGTCCGAGCGGGATGGTGCCGAACAACTGCGCCGTGATATCGAGGCCTCCGAAGTATGCGGAAGGATCGATGTACCCTTGGGCTGCGTCGTCAGGAGATCCGGCAACCATGCCTTTACGCGCGGACAACGCGGTGATGGCAAAACTCGGTGTTGCGAAGCCGCCAGCCTTGTTGGCGCTGAACGCCACCGTTGGAGGAAGCGGCAACGCGGTAGCGCCCGTGGCAAGTTCCGCAAAGACGCCGGCATTGCTGTCCATGCCGGACGTGAGATATGGCTGGTAAAACTGGATGCTAACTGGCGATGAAGTTCCCAATAGTTCTTCCAGGCTGGGAACAATTACATTGGCCTGCACCAGCACCGGAATGAAGGGCACCTCGCCCTGCGGAGACGACGAAAGAATTTGCGCGTCAAAGAGGAGCCCGGATGATTTCAGCTCAGTGTCTCCGCTGCCTGGGTTCGCATACGCCACTTTTTTCCCACGGACATCGGAGAGCCGCGAGGCCCCGGCAAGCAGATAGTTGGCCTGCACCGAGGAGGCGTCGGAGGTTCCCGGCGGCACCGCGCCCACGTCGGTTTCGCTGACGCTCACAAAGATCATCGGTGCGAGAAAGTCGACACTCGCGCCGGCCAGGTCAACCCCTGTCATATGAAATTGAAACGGAGCGCCGCCCACATTGATCCAGAACGAGTTCCCCGAAAAGTATCCGGGTTGGCCGTCGAGCGGTGGCTCGTCGATATCAGGAGTCACGACGGTATCTACGCGGATGCTGCCTCTGAAGGGGTTCTCGCGTCCCTGGAAGGCATAGGGCGCAGCCTTGTACGACTTCTTCAGCTCGCGCACGACGATGTACATATGCTGACGGAGATAAGCCGTGACCGAGGACGGAACGGTGCCGTCGGTATCCGCTGGAACGAACTTCCGCTCCGTCACCTTCACCAGCGATGCGGCATGGCCAAAGGGATAGAGGTAGCCCTCGTACACCACCTTGACGTACTGGTCTCGACCCTGGGCTGCGATATGATCCCATTCGGCCAGGTCGAGAGCCACCTGCTCGTAAAGGATCTCTACGGGCGGAACCAGGGTGGGCGCTTTAGTGATCTTTGGCGCGGTGATCTTGCTCGCCAGAACTTTGCGAGACGCCGCCTTCGAGATCAAGGGACGAATGGGAAAACGTGGAACGTTGTAGTCCGGCAGTGGAGACCAGGTTCCGCGAGAGCTCAGCCACCCGCCAAGCGCGGAGAGAAACAACCGGCTCGCATGGATGGGCGTGGGCGTCCACGACGAAGTGCCTCCGCCTGCATCGACCACATAATAGCCTGTCGTTCCCGACGTCAGAATGACGAGCTGCGCACGGTCCCGCGGGGACAGCGATGCCAGAAACGGGGTCTGGTCGAGGCTGTGCAAGGGCAACCCGCCATGGTCTACAAAATCCGGAGACCAGATCGCTCGCAGCGGAATCAGGTTCGTCAGGCTCGCTTCCTGAAACTCCACCGTTACGCCGCTCTTCCCCGTGACCTTAACAATCTTCGCGAGCCGCGTATGCCACAGTTCCGTGCGTCCTGCATGCGTGACAGGCCGCTGCGCATTCACCCATCCAACCCCGTTGCCCGGCGACAGAATCAGCCGATAAGGCAGCTCCAACGCCGTCTGCAGAGGCCCCGGCTCCGTGATGGGTGGTGGCAACGGCTTCCCTAGCGCTACCGGAGAAACGACCAACGTCAGCTGTGACCAGTCCAGCAGCGATGCCGTTTGAAACGGGATGCTCGTGAGTTTCTTCGGAAGCTGAAATACAAGTCGGCTTGGGCCTGCGATGCGCGCAGGGACCTCTCCCGCGGGGTCAAGTGGATCGTCCGTGGTTCCGAGTGGCGGCGTTCCGGCAGGCACCTGGTTGTACGGCGGTTCGGTCGTCACATTGCCGGTTTCGAAATAGGCCTTCTCGATAATATGTTGCGGAGCAAAGTTCACGATCAGGTACGCCGGCTGCGAACTGTCGTCCACCACCAGCTTGGGATTCTTTGGGTCTGTCGTATCCAGTCGCAGATTCTGCGCCTCAATCGCAAGAGTGAGCAGGTCATCCGGACGCAGGATCTCGATGGTCAAACCCATATCGATCTCCGATCTTCAGGGTCTTGCAGGCGCAACAACGTCGCGCTTCCACGTTCCAAACGATGCACAGATTAGGCGGCACGCAACCCTGTCACAACCCTGTGCTCACGACCGGCACGGCTAAATAATCTCTCCGCCGGCCTGGTCCTTCATGCCGAAGTAGTTCACCAGCCAGTCAAACGATCGTTGGTGCTGTTTCTCCAGAAAGCTGCGCCGCTCCCAAACGTCGCTCTCATTCACGCGCGACAAAGCTTCCGGGAAAATTGCCGGAAACGTGCGTGCGTAATAACGCAGCATCTGCATGCATCCCAGTTCGCTGAGATACAGAAAGCCGAAGCGAAGGCAATTATGTACCCAGAACGGACGCACATTCCCGATAAACTCCGTTAGCTCCTGTTTCGGTTTGAATTCGTGCTCCACCTGCAGGCCGTCCACCACCACAACCTCTGCGCCTTGCATCCACCCGCGAATGCTGAACTCCGGTTCACCCGCACCGTACAGAATCATCCCCGAGTCGTAGCCTCCCAGGCGATTGAATAGCTCTCTCGGGATCACCGTCGCATGGCACGGCGCGATAGGAACGTGAGCGACACCGTCCACCGGGCCCTGGTTCCACGAGGTGCCCATGCACGGCACCACCAGGTCGCAGCCGTACCCTCGGAAGGGCGATCCTTTTTGCGTGGTCGTTCCGCACAGGATCCTGTTGGGCGTGACGTGCTCATACACCACCTCATCCCAGCCGTCGGAAAAACGCACATGAGCGTCGGTGATAAACAGGATCTCTGCCGAAGCCATCGACGCAGCATGATTCCGCGCGGCGTAAATTCCCGAATGCTCACCCAGTCGATGCACAACAATATCGACCTTCGGCTCCTTGAGCAGATCAGGAACGGCCGCCACCAGGTTCGCCGTCGTGTCATCGTTTGAAGCATCGTCGACAATCACGAACTCCAGACGCGCACCTGTCCTGCGAGCCCGCGAGATGGCGTGGATCGTTCCCGCGATTTTGTTCCCTTCGTTGCGTGCAGGGATCACCACACTGATGTCAGGGCGTTGCATGAACACTACTTTCTTATCGCCATTCCAGCGATTGCGGTAATGCCGGTGATTGCCGTTTGAGCAGTTGTGGATACCTGCGCCACAATCGCCACCATCGCCGTGAGGGACGGGCAGCAGCAGTCAGAGCCAGCCGCAGCAATCATGCCGCCCATTCCCGGCGTAGCGGTGCCCGACGTCGTGCCGGTACCGCTCGAACTCGGTGAACCCGAGGTAGTCGTCCCGGAAGTCGTCGTGCCCGAACTCGGCGTCCCAGAGCTCGGCGTCCCGGAACTCGGCGTCCCAGAGCTCGGCGTCCCGGAACTTGGTGT
>JBEKFF010000006.1:0-39205 GCA_050013455.1 Acidobacteriaceae bacterium
GCCATGCTGTTTGCCAATAACTCACCCATTCCAGCCTTTACAAGTTTTCTTCAGTCAATGATGCTCGACCGCCCCGTGGTGGATCAAACTGCGCTGACCGGCAGGTACGATTTAACCGTCACCTTCACACCAGACGACTCGCTGTTCAACGGTCAACCGCTGGGCTTCCCAAAGCCTGAGGACGGGGTTGAGCCTGCTCCGAACTTCTTCGAGGCCATCCAGCAACAGCTTGGGTTGAAGCTCACGGCAGAGAAGACCCAGGTAGATGTGCTTGCCATCGATCATGTTGAAAAGCCATCTGCCAACTAACCCTTCGGCCCCTGAACTCAACCGGGTACCTTTGCGCTGCTGTTCGACGAGTAGCGTCTGAAGGTCTGTTCGTTACTACCGAAGGGCTGAACGCGGCAGAGTCCTGGTTGGGCGGTTCAGATACAGCGACTTGAAGGAAGCCGCTTTGTCCGGGACTGCTGGTCTATGGGCGTTGAATAGGGTTGGGTTGGTGATAACCGCGAGAGATGTGGTTCTTGTGGCGTTCTGAGAGCAGGTGCCCTGGGAGTTGATGGCCGCCGATGAGCTTCGTCAGATCGTTTGATCGTGTACTGAGCCGAGGATGCAGCGTGTGCGTGTCACGCAAGGCGCAGATGGAGTGGGGATGCGGGAGCACCAGGTCCGTTCGAGGCTGGAGTTGGAGGTTCATGCGGCGCACGTAGCTGCGTAGGGTGGAGAGCGGGAAAGCAGTTGGGCGGGGGTGAGCGGTTCGATGACATGCATGGCTGCACCGCAGCGCGGGCACTTCGGAAGAACGGTTGATCGGGTAGGCTGTTGAAGTTCCGGGGTTGATCGATCGGGAGGAGTGCCAAGCAGGCTGAAGCAGAGCGGCAGCAGCCTGGCTCGCTGGCGGTTGGCGAGGAAGCCGAAGTTGCGGATGCGGACGAAGCCTGGAGGCAGCAGGTGCAGCAGGAAGCGTCTGAGGAACTCGTCGACCGGGAGGCTCATGACGCGCTTCCTGTTGCGGTGGGTGGAGTCACGCCAGCGGAAGCTGACCTGGCCTTCGGAGAGGGAGACGAGCCTGCTGTTGGCGATGCCGACGCGATGGGTGTAGGCGCCGAGATAGCGGAGAGCATGCTCCGGTCCGCCGAAGGGACGCTTGGAGTAGACGACCCAGTCGTGACGGAACAGGACCCTGAGCCAGGCTGCGAAGCAGCGTGGCTCAGCGAGCGATGCGAGTTGACCGTGGAACTCGAGCTTGCCCTGGTGGAACGCGGTCTTGAGAGCTGCAATGAACTTGCCGCGGAAGACGCGTCCGAGCACCTTGACTGGCAGGAAGAAGGTGCTGCGTGAGGAGATCCAGTTATCGTGATCCGGTGTCAGTCCGCCTGCCGCAATGACGCAGTGGACATGAGGGTGATGCTGCAGTCGCTGGTCCCAGGTATGGAGCACGCTGAAGAAGCCGATCTCGGCGCCAAGGTGTCGCGGGTCACGAGCGACCTCGATCAAGGTAGCCGCACTGGTGCGGAACAGCAGGCCATAGATCAGCCGCTTGTTCTGGAGCGCGAGCGGTGCCAGTTCCCGCGGCAGCGTGAACACGGCATGGACATAGCGCGTGGGCAGCAGCTCGCGTTCGCGCTGCCGGAGCCAGCGGATGCGGGCGTTGCCCTGGCACTTCGGGCAGTGCCGGTTGCGGCACGAGTTATAGGAGATGGCGGAGTGGCCGCAGCCGGAGCAGCGGTCGCGATGGCCGCCGAGCGCGGCGGTGCGGCAACGCATGATGGCGGTCAGCACCTTCTCATGCTGCCCGTTGATCCATCTGCGACTGCGCTCGAGGAAGCCCTGCCCTGCGTAGCGAACGATGTCGGCCATCTCCAGCGGAGACCGGCCTATACGCTGCGTATCGCTTCTCCTGGTGTTGCGAGTTGCAGCATGTCGAGCGGACTGGAGGTTGCGCTCAAATGCTTTTTGGAGAGATGCAGATAGATCGTGGTCTCTTCGAGATCACGATGCCCAAGCAGCATCTGGATGGTGCGGAGGTCAGCGCCCGCTTCGAGCAGATGCGTCGCGAAGCAATGCCGCAAGGTATGCGGATGAATATGCTTGTGCTCGAGGCCAGCGCGAACCGCCGCCTGCTGACAGGCTAACCAGAGCACCTTGGTTGTAATCGGCTGGTTCGACGTATGCCACCGGTTACCGGGAAACAGCCACTCGGTGGGCTTGTGCCGAAGTCCGCGCCAGTAGCTTCGCAGCGCTTCGAGCAGCGCGGGACTCAGCATCACGTCGCGGTCCTTGCGTCCCTTGCCGCCGCGAATGTGGACCACCATCCGTTGGCTGTCGATGTCGGCCACCTTCAGACGAGCGACCTCTGCACGGCGTGCGCCTGTCGCGTAGAGCGTCATGACGAGGATGCGTTGAAAGGGCGTCTTCGTGGCATCGATCAGACGTGCCACTTCCTGCTGGCTGAGGATCTCGGGAAGGTGCAGGACCTTCTTCGGGTAAGGCGTCTCTGCTGCACTCCAGCCTCGCTTCAGAACCTGGATGTAAAGGAAGCGCAATGCCGCCAATCGTTGCGTGACCGTGTTCGGCGCCAGCTTCCAGGTCCGGAACATCTCCGCCTGATACTGGCGAATGTGGTCCAGGCCGAGCTTGTCTGGCGAACAGCGGAAGTGCTGTGCGAAGTGCTCGACAGTGCGGATGTAACTGCGAATGGTCCAAGGAGCGTAGTTGCGACGCTCCAACTCTTCCAGCATGATCTGACGTAGATGGGTCACAGAGAATCCTCCTTCTCTGCGACAAACGCTAGATCATCACCGCAAACCTCCGCCCAGCGCACGCGAACGCGTCCGCCGCATAGCGGCTTCGTTCAAGTCGGGTTTTGGGCAGCTACGCCCGAGTTTCCCAAAACACCGTTTCGGGAACTGTCCTGCAAAAGAAGCCTTATCTGCAAGCACTACCCTGCAGCAGATC
The DNA here is from genome assembly GCA_050013455.1 of Acidobacteriaceae bacterium. Lineage (GTDB taxonomy): Bacteria > Acidobacteriota > Terriglobia > Terriglobales > Acidobacteriaceae > Granulicella. The sequence goes on from JBEKFF010000006.1 coordinate 2,959, forward strand.
GAGTGAATTCCTGAAGATCCTTACAGCCCTGATAGCCTAATCTCTCTCAGTAGAGCGTTCCCGAGCCGCCGCAGCCGCATTTGCCGAACTGCTCTCAGCGCTCGTCTTTTGCCACTCTGCTTCCGGAATCTCTTCAAGCGTTGGCAGCTTCTTTGCCTTCAGCTTCAAGTTGATGGATGGCACCTGCTTCGAGGTAAGCTGATCCAACCTGGTAACTACCTCATCGAGTTGGCGGTTCATCACATTGGCGCGAGCGACCTGCTCGTCCGTGGGCTTGCCTTCATATCCGACCACGTCACCATAGAGGTCGCCCAGATACTCGCGCAGGCGCTCTTCACCCGTGATTGCGCCGCCTTCTTTTGTTGCGACAATCTCGCCGCGCAGCGCGTCGACCGATTTGGCAAGCGAGATCAGTTGATCATGCAGCGGATCCTTCGTGTCGACCTTGGCCGCGTCGGCGAGAGCGCCGTCACGAAGGCCAATGATTGCGTCGACCGCCCAGCTCATATGGTTCAACATCGCGCCCAGCTTCAACGCGAGCGCAAGTTGGTCTGTACGATCGGCGAGCGTGTACGTGGCGCGAGGATCCATCACAATATTCAACTTCGTCGTGTAGACCTTGTCCCCTTTGGTCATTTTCACCGTGTACTCGCCGGGAAGCACACGCGGACCCAGCGCCGTCTGGAACATAGCGCTCGCCGCAGGGGGAGTCTTGGGTGCCTTCATCCGCATTGACCATGTCGCACGGTTAACGCCTCGATGCTTGCTGCTCGGGACTGTGTCGACCAGCTTGCCTTTACTATCCGTAATCTCAATCTTAAGGTCGCCATAGATGTGGCGGGTTCGCTGGTAATAAGGAATTGCTGCATCTTCAGGACGGCCCGGACCGGTGAAGGAGTTGTCGCCCTCAGTCCATCCGCCGTACGAAGCAAGATACTGGATTGCCGGAGGCACCGGAAGAAACTCCGCGTCCTTTGCCATCAGCTCAGGCGTGAGCGACCGCCACGGGGAGATGTCGTCGATGATCCAGATGCCGCGTCCGTGGGTTGCGATGACAAGGTCGGAGGTCTTCGGGTGAACGACCAGGTCGCGGACGGCGACATTGGGGAAATTGCTGCCAGTGTACTGCGCCCAATGGACGCCACCGTCGTTGCTGATCCAGAGACCGAACTCGGTACCGAGGAAAAGCAGCTTGGAGTTTTGAGTGTCTTCCTTGATGACGTGCGCATACCCGCGCACGCCACTGGATTGCAGCTCGAGCTGCTTCCAGGTCTTGCCGTAGTCCTCGGTCTTGAAGAGGTAAGGCTTGATGTCGCCGTTCATGTGCGCATCGAAGGTGACGTAGGCGGTTCCCGCGTCGTAACGGCTAGCCTCGACCCATGAGGTGATTGGCCCACCGCCGATGCCTGTAATATTCGCCGTTACATTCGTCCAGTTCTTGCCGGAGTCGCGCGTCACTTGCACGTTCCCGTCGTCAGTGCCGGCCCAGATAGTTTGCCCGTCCTTCGGCGACTCGCTGATGGCGTAGATGGTGTTGTTCATCTCGGCGGAAGAGTTATCGACCGTCACGCCGCCGGACTCCTCCTGCTTCTGCTTCTCAGGGTTGTTCGTCGAAAGATCTGGAGAGATGCGCTCCCACGCCTGGCCATGGTCCCGAGTGCGATACAGGAACTGCGCTCCCATGTAGATCGTGCCCTTCTCGTTGGGGCTGATCTGGATAGGCGTGTTCCAACTGAAGCGCAGCTTCTTCTCGCCGTAGCGGGCATAGGGCGTGATCGCGCGTGTCTCGTGGGTGTATCGGTTGACGCGGCCGATACTGCCACCCTGGGCCTCGGCATAGATATAGGTCGAATCCGCCGGGTCGGGCCACATCCAGAAGCCGTCGCCACCAAACATATTCTCCCAGCGCGAGTTCGAGACGCCGCCCGGATAGGATGAGTCGCCTACCCAGGAGCTATTGTCCTGGAGCCCGCCGTACACATGATAGGGGTCGGCTTCGTCGACGCTGACATGATAAAACTGCGAAATCGGCAGGTTGACCATATGCTCCCAGCCGCTGCCGCCATCCTGGCTGCGCCAGAGGCCACCGTCATCGGCTTCGAAGACGAGGTTGGGATTGTCAGGAGAGATCCACACATCGTGATGGTCGGCGTGGGTGGAGTCGGCCGTGTCCTGGAAGCTCTTGCCTCCGTCATTGCTGAGCAGCAGAATCAGGTCACCCTTGAATAGCTTGTTTTCGTTCCTGGGGTCGACGATGAGATTGGCAAAATAGAACGGCCGCCACACCATGTACTGGCTCGCGTCCATGCGATTCCAGGTCAGGCCCGCGTCGTCGGACCGATAGAGCGCGCTGTTGGCGCATTCGACCATGGCATAGACAACCTTTGGATTCGATGGCGCCACGGTGAGTGCGATGCGCCCGTAGGGCTTGGCGGGAAGACCCTTGGCGGAGGTCTGGTCGATCTCCTTCCAGTGCTCGCCTTTGTCGATCGACTTGAAGATGCCGCTTCCGGCGCCACCAGAGCGGAAGGTCCATGCCTGGCGCCGATAGTCCCACATGGTCGCGTAGAGGACGTCGGGCTCGGAGACGTTCGTCGACATCATGGCGCAGCCCGTCGACGCGTTCATGCCTGCGAGTACCTTGCGCCAGCTCTTGCCGCCATCGCTGGTCTTGTAAACGCCGCGGTCGGTGCTGTCTTTGAATGCCGCTCCGGTGACGCACGCGAAGACGGTATTGGAGTCCTTCGGGTCGACCAGGACCTTCGCAATCCGTTCGGAGTCAGGCAGGCCGACATTCGTCCAGTTGTCCCCGCCGTCGGTGGATTTGTAGATGCCGTCGCCCAGCGAAACGCTGTTGCGGGCCCAGGACTCGCCGGTGCCGACCCAGATGTTTTTCGGGTTGGAGGGATCGATGGCAATCGCACCGATCGACTGCACCTTTTCGCGGTCGAAGACAGGCCGGAAATTCGATCCACCGTCCACAGACTTCCAGACGCCTCCGCTGGCAGAGCCGACGTAAAGCGTGGTCCGTCCGTCTTCCCGGACACCGGCAAGCGCGGCGATGCGGCCGCTCATCTCCGCCGAGCCGATATTGCGTGCGGGGAGGCCGGAGACGGTGCCGGAGTCGAACTTGAGGGGACTTTGGGCGTGCGCAGCGGCGGATAGAAGCGAAAGAAGCACAGCACCGGAAAACTTGATTGTGCGAGAGGTCATCGATTTGGAGTCCTTTCGAAAGGAGCCTGACTGAACTACTGGCCCGCAGCGCCGCCGGCAGCGGCCTTCACAGGCGCGGCAGGCATCCTGAACTCCGCATCCGGAAATGCGACATTGGCTTCAAGGCTGGTTATGGTGATCTTCGCCGATACCGGGTTGCGCGGAGCGCCGGTCTCAATTGAGAACGGAAAGTAGACGCCGTTCACCTTCTTGTACGACCCCAGGTTGTTGTAACTCTCATGCACGCTGCCGCGCACGAACATCTGCTTCTCAGTGCGGATTTCGAGATAAGTGTCGGGATCAAGAAAGTAGTTGATGAGATCACCATTCTTCAATGTCACCTTCAATAGAAGAGCGTCATCGCCGTCGACGGTCTGGTGGCCGAGGTACTCCACCTTGCTGCCCTTCTGCTTGTAGTCGATCAGGGGGCCATAGAAATCGTTGTTCTCAGCCATGTCGCGGGTGTCGTTTTCGCCCATCCTCTCCGGGTCGCGGCGACCGGAGAAAGGATTGATCTGCCATCCTTCCGAACCGTCATAGGCCTGCACCTGCGTCATTCCCTGAATCGTCGAGGTCTGCCGCACAAGGGAGTCTGGCTTCCGGTCGGCACCGATAAGGATGACGATTCCCTGCGTTTCCACCTTGCCCTTCATGCGCAGGCTGGTAATTGCCTTAATGGCGGCCAGACCGCCCTTCGCCTCGATATTCTTTGCGATCAGCTCGTCTGCGGTCGGAGCAACGCTTTGCGCCGTCGCCTGAAAGCCTGCTGTTCCAATGCAGCAAAAGAATGCGCTGAAGATCAGGATGCGATTCATCGTCTCACTCCAATCAATATTCGGTTTCGATTGTGCCCACAGCTTACTCGACCGAGCGCTCACCTATGGTTTATTTTTTTCGAAAGGCCCTGCTCGGGTTGATGACGAACCGGTTCACCCAGCTCTGGCTCTTGCCGCAACCTTAAGGCAAACCCGGCAAGTGGCAGTCCCGGGAATAAATTCGCCGGGTGCTCCATTCGCCTTTGGCGGTTAGCTTTGCGCCACGGCAAAGAGAACATTTCCTTTGTACGAGCATCATCACAAGCGTCCATTGCAGATTCTGAAAAGATCGGCGAGGCATCTCCAATCTCCTAGCCGACTACGACCAAGCTCACTGAAAGTCGCATTTTCTGCAAGTTCACTGGTCAGCCAGCCCGGTGCATTGAACTTGGCGGAAACACCGTTTCTCGGGAACGTCGCGCCAGCAATGCCCGCAATGGCTGCGGCTGAAGGCAGGAGTTAGAATCTTGCCATGATCCTGAGATGGGTTGCGGTGGCACTTTTGGCTACGGGGAGCAATAAGTAGTAAATAAGTGTGGATTCTGGCAAGGCGCTGCTACCTACGTATTGTTTTGACGTGAAAGTACTTTGGCCAGGTGCCCGATCATACATCGCCGCGGTCTGCGGCCTCAAAGGATTTGTTTGGGAACCCCAAAGTGATCAGCTCAAAGAGATCATTAGCCATTCGCGGCAGGTCGCGGTTGCTTACAAAGAATGTCGACGCGTCGCGACTAGTTTGCCCAAGCCAAACCGTCCACTCCAGCGCCAGCATCAATCGCTTGGCGCACCTTCCACCGATTTAGATCGATGACTACTACCTAGTGGGTTCTTCCACACGATGCAAAGGCCACTTTTCCGTCCGGACTCATCAGAATCTCCGTTGCAGACCCCTGAATGTCGATCGTCTGAGCTACCTTCATCGTCCTCAAATCTACGACCGCTATCTGTTTGGCTCGGGGGACTGCTCAACGGAGAGGTTTTTGATCCCGACGACGAAGCCGATACCAACCTCCCAGGTCTGTAGCGGAGGTTGATATCGGCTCGGGGTGATGGGCACCGCGGCGGAGGGCCGCGGTGCCGGTCCGGTTAGAACTCCAGTCGGAGAGAGAACTGGCCGACGCGAATGTCGCCGACTTGTCCCGACGGGCTGATGGTTGAGGTGATCTGGCCAAAGGGTGACGCGTTGTTGACGATGTCTGGCACGCTGGCCCCAGGATTGGCGAAGTTCGGGTGGTTGAAGAGATTGAAGGCATCCGCGCGGAAGGTCAGGTTGATCTGCCTCGACGGAACGATGGGAAAGATCTTGGCAAGACCCATATCGAGATTGGCAGCGCCTGGTCCTTTGAGCAGGTTGCGCGAGCCATACTCCAGGCCCAGCGGACCGCGGAAGTAGCTGTACGCTGTCGCCGCACCCGTGGCACCACCGGCAAAGTTGTAGACGGTTCCCTGAACATTATTGACGTGGGACTTCAGAGAATTCAGTTGACTCTTGGTGCCGGTGAAGATGGCTGGATCTTCCGCCGCGTACGACGAGATGAAGGCGTCAGAGAGCACGTTGATGGGGAGGCCTGTGCGGTAAGACACGATACCCGACACGCTCCATCCGCCGATCAGCTCGTTGGTCAGCGTCCCACTGTTGGCGAAGAACCTCTGATTGTGACCGAAGGGAAGTTCGTACTGGAAATCCGCCGTGATGATCTGGCGTACGTCGAAGTCCGAATTTCCGCGGCAGGCACGAGGCTGAGTCGCATCGCAGATGATACCCGTTGAGTTGAAGTAGGCGTTGTTATTTGCAGCCTGCGAGTTGTTATCGATCGAATGAGAGTAGGTGTAGTTGAAGTCATACCGCAGACCATTCGTCACGTTCTTGCTGAGCGAGAGGAGAAGGGCATGGTAGTTGGAGCTGCCTTTGTTGGTGAGGAAGCCATTCGCAGCGAACTGGGAGGGCATGGCGACATTGGTGGGCAGCAAGCCATAGTTGGCCATGCCGAAGGGGATTGCGTCGCCGATATCGCCGCGGACGCCGTACTGACCTGTGGTGTAGGCCACCAGCGAAGTGCAGTTGGCAAAACCATCTGCGATACATGCGCCCGCTCCTCCGAGAGCGCTGCCAACGATGTTCTCAAACCACGGCTCGGGAGTGAGGTTGGTCGCACCTGCGCGTACCTGACTGGTCAGGCCCGCAAACGCCTGCGAAAGGGTCTGTCCAGAGGCGTTATCCGGGAAGTTTAGAATCTGCGAAGCGTCCGCGTCGGCAAGCAACCGGCGACCCAGGCGACCCGCGTAGTTCACGTGGAGAATCATGTGGAACGGAAGTTCCTGCTGGATGCCCGCATTCAGGGAGATCGAGTAGGGGTCCCTCAGTCCGGGATCGATGTCAAAGCCTTCTTGACCCTGCGCCAGACCATACGGCCCATAAACTGGGTCCACATACGGAATGTACCCCGACGCGATTGCCGACGGTGTGGGGGCAAGGGTCGGATCGTAGGAGAGGTTGGCGCCAAGACGCTGGTCCGGGTTGCTCAGATTGCCGAGCTGATTGGTAGCGGAGTTCTCGAACAGGAACGACAACTGGCTCTGCAGGTTGTTGATGGCGTTGATGACGGTGCGGTCATAGACAATGGCTGCGCTGCCGTTGAACACGGTCTTCGGTGCAAACGACGGATTGTAGGAGAAGGCGAAGCGGGGCGCGAAGTCCTTATACGACTGCGCGTAGGAACTGGGCGCGTTGTTCGCCTTGCCACCGAGTACGGCCTGGAAGTATGGCAGCACCTGGTTGACACTGCCGGTCGCATTCATTTGCAAACGATCATTGAAATACGCGTCGAAGGTCGACTGGGGCTGCGTGAGACCCTGTAACTGATAGTTGGATTGTTTCCCGTGAACTTCATAGGGAACAGAGTCGGTCTGCCAACGCAGGCCATAGCTGAGGGTGAGCTCTTTGTTGACTTTCCATGTGTCGCCGAAATAAAGCTCGGTCTGGAAGTAACGATACGCGTAAGGATTGCCGGCACCGGCAGACTGGACCTGGCCTGCCTTGTTGTAATCGAAGTTGGTGGAGATATCGCCGATCACGCCGAGCGTGGTGGCGTAGAGCTGATCATAGTCGTTCAAGGCCACCTGGGAACCGGTGTTGATGCCGCCGGGACGAGCGGTGGGGGGAAGGCCTCCGCCCAGCGTCGCGCCCGTCGCTCCCACTCCGACGAAGTTGAAGTTGGTGATGTTGTTGCTGTTGGTCTTGATGAACTTGAACAGGCCGCCCATGGTGAGGCTGTGATTCTTGATCTGCCAGTTGAAATCATCGCGCACCACCGGAATCGGGATGCGGCGTGACTGCGTGTTGTAGGTTCCGTATGGGTTCGAAAGACCGGTGAAGCTATACACATTCGGCGAGGTTGTGAAATCTCCTGCCGGGAAGCTCACCTTGGAGATGTTGTCGCCATAGTAGAACTGGTTGACTTTGTTGTTGCCGATGGTCCAGATGTCGCTGACCACATAGCCATAGCTGCGGTCGACTTCCGACATGCTGGCTGGATCGCCAGGGAACTGGGGGGCTCCGACGCTTGTGGGGTAGACCTCATTGGTGCGATTGATGGTGAAGCGGCCGTAGATCTTGTTCTTCTGGGTCAGGTTGTAATCAATGCGACCGACGTAGGTGGTCTCGAAGTCTGGTTCCGGGTAGGTGAAGCGCAGGCCTTCGGTATTGACGCCATCGCCCTGCGTCGGATCATTCGGGGCGGGATAGCGCTTGGCAAGGAATGCCAGGACGCCCGGGTTGAAACCGATGCCGGCGGGGTCGAGCGCAGCAGCCTGTGCAGCATTGATGCTGCTGATGCAAGCCGCTTGGGTGTTGAGACGGCTGGTGTCGCCGCAGCCCGGTCCATTGTTGATGTAGTTCAACGTCGGATTGGAGCCGTACAGCGCCGGGATGGGCACGATCGGTTCGGCGGCATTGGATTGAATGATGCGCGAATCGGCGAAGTCGAAGAAGAAGAACAGTTTGTCTCTGAGGATTGGGCCGCCGACGTTGCCGCCGAACTGGTTCCGGATCAGGGGAGTACGCGCGAGGCCAACATTATTGTTGAAGTAGGTATTGGATGCGGTCGACGTGTCGCGATGATATTCGTTGATGTTGCCATGGAACTGATCCGTGCCGTGCTTAGTGACCAGTTGAAACTGACCGCCGCTGCCGGTCCCGAGGCCTGCCGTGAGGCCTCCGACGGTGCCGGTAAACTGTTCGACCGAATCGACAGGAGCCGAACCAACGACCCCAAAGGTGCCGCCGGTCGCGATATCGTTCACGTCGAGGCCGTCTAGTGTAACGCTGGACTGATCGGTGCGGGCTCCTGTTACCGAACCAGATTGCGTCGAATTAACGCTGTCCAGCTGGGTGTCCACCACGCCTGCCTGGAGGTTGAAGAGCGTGGTGATACCGCTGGTCCGATCCTGGACTGGCAGTTGGTTGAGAGACGCTACGTCAACGTTCGAGCCAATGGTCGCATCCGTCGTATTGAGTGTCACCTCGGAGGTTGAGGTGACATTGACCACCGTGTTTGCGCCAGCCGCAAGCTTCGCGTTCTGAGTACGGGTGTCACCAACCGCCAGGTAGATATCGTTAATCTGCGCCACGGAGAAGCCTTGGCGGGTAATCGTCTCCTGATATCCGGCCCCGGGAGGCACGTTCAAAAAGTGGTACGCGCCGGACGCGTTCGTGGTCGCGGTAAATTTGAGGCCAGTGGTCTTGTTGGTGAGGGTGACCGTTGCTCCCGAGATCACAGCATCGGTGGCGTCAGTGACCACGCCGGTCATAGACGACGAATCCTGGGCCTTGATGGCCGAGGGGGCCATGAACATTCCTGCTACGAGGGCGAAGACGATAACTGCGTACAGCCTTGCAAAATGGAAACAACGCATCAAAAACTTTCTCCAATTTATACATGTGAGGCGATTGCGCGAAGTTGAGGGAGCCAACCTTTTTTCGAAGGATTTCTCTTCACAGTTGGCAGTGTTGTGGGGGAACCCCGAACGAGCTTAATGCAAATGGTGTGCCAAACGGGGACAGTCGCCATCCGATTGATTTGCCTCGGTGTACGAGAGTTTTTGTCCAGGTTGTGTATGACGGGGCGAATCTATCTATGATTAATAGGAGATGATCACCTGGGATTAGTTAGGAACAGATGGTGGGCTGCCTGAGGGACAGATTTCCAAGGGGCGACGAACGGGTCGCGGGACTATGTGCACGAGAAACCGGCAGCGGAGTAGAAATCTTTGAATTCTGAAGATTGCAGGAACAGGTCCAGTCGTACATCGCTCGACCAACTGATGGGTGTCAGGAGTCAAGTGCCCGGTCGCCGTCACCAGTTGACACTGCCACGCACGGAGAGTTTCCTACACGGGTGCGATCACCAGTGCCGGCGCAAGCAGTGAAGTCGACGATTTCTTCCCGACCGCAAGTCGGGTCAGAGTCAAAACTGTGATGTCATCGTCCTGCCCAAAGGCCACAGCGATCTCTGTCGCCTCCCTTGCATCCGGCATGGTGGCTATCAACGCCTGCAATCGCTGAAAGCCGAACAGCTCCCCTGAGGCGTTGCGCGCTTCTAATAGACCATCGGTATAAAACGTAAGCCGATCATCTACAGAGAGATGAAATTCGGTGTTCTCATAAATCGCGTCGGGATCAAGACCAAGCGGAATCGCGCCAGGCGTACTCAACTCCTCCCGGTTCAAGAAGGGCGCAAGGTGACCCGCATTTGCCAACTCGCAACTGCCCTCCCCATCAAATTTCAACACCAGACAAGTTGCAAATCCATTCGTGAGCCGGCCATGCAGTCGCCGGTTCAACCCAGCCAGTATCCTTGCCGGATCGTCGGTCGACTCGACGAGCGTCCGTACCGCCCCCACAATCAAGGAGACCGCCATTGCGGCCTTCAGACCCTTGCCACTGACGTCGCCGACAATTAATACTGCCGAGCTCCCCTCTAGCTCGATCAGTTGGAAGAAGTCGCCACCGACCTGTTGCGCGGGCTGATACGCGCTGGTGACGGCGTAGCCCTCAAGCGAAGGCAACGATTGCGGAATCAGCACTCGTTGCAGCTCCTGGGCGCTCTTAAACTCCTGCTGGATTGCAATCTGACGTCCGCGCTGCTCGAGATACACCGCATAGGCGATCGCAATCACAAGGATCGTAGACAGAATCGCCTGCGGCGAAAACGGCACGCCCGCTATGGTGAACAGAGCGTTGTCCATCGTGGAACTCAGTGTCCACTGCGTGAACCGACGGCCTTCTAGCGCCGTGTGCTGCACCACGTCATACATCTCCACAACGAAGGCAGTGGCGGCGACGCACCATCGCGAAGAATCTAGCTTGCGATGCCTTAAGGCATCACCAATGATCACAAACGGGAACAACTCAACTACCGAGAAGCCCGCGGTAAACATCGCATCGAGCACCTGGAACGCCGCTACGTGGGTATTACTCCACATAAGCGTGAACAACAAGTTGTCCAAAGTCGCAGAGACCAGCGAAACCACGGCGAGAATCCTCGCCCACCGCCATAGTGCTGATGTCGATTCAGCTTCCAGAAGGTAGAGCAACAAGTACCACAGCGAGATGTCCTCCATGCAATGGACCGGCCACAGAAGCAACGTTTGGATTCTGTAGAGCCAAGGGACATCCAGCGGGGTGGTAAGCAACGTGAGTATCGAAGCACTAAGAAACAGAACCATCCAGAAAAGCAGCTTCTGATCTCGATTGCGCACCCATGCGACAAAGCCAATCAGCACGACTTCCACCAAAATCAGCATCTGAACAAGTCCAAAGAGGCTCCGTTTCTCCTGGGTTTGCTTGTGCGCCTGATCAACTTCCATTACCGCTTCTGGGGTTCCCACTAGCGGTGTAGCGGTCATCCCTCGATCGTCTCCGGAAGAGGCTGAATCCAAGGGTGCCGTCCAGGCTCGTATAGCAAGCACGCCCTGCCCCGGGTGGCCTAGTCCGAATCGCTGCGGCAGCGCAAATCGAAAAAGAGGTCTCGCCGGCTCACTGCCGAAGTGACCAATCAACCGGCCATTCCAATACACCTCATACGCACACCGAAGGTGGGGCATGTAAAGCACGACTTCGGCAGTCGATCCACCGCTCTCCACAAAATCGAGATGCCGCCGATACCATGCGAAGCCCGCATAGCCGTAGTGTCCCTGGTCGCCCCATGGCCGGTCGACTAGAAGATGTTCCCAGCCTGTATCGTTCAAACTCGGCGAGGACCACGCCGCGTCGTCGCCTGGGCGAAACTGCCATTGTCCATCAAGCGCGACAATTCCCCTGCCCAATCCTTCAACCACCAAAGGGGGCCCGGCGAGCGGCGTCGCCGCATGCAGGCCGCTGACGGTAAGGGCAAAAAACAGGAGAAAGATCGATAATCTATCGTACAAAATACGCCAGAACATCGTTGTCACATCATAGGCACTGTTGAGCAGCCGACATCGATAAAAGGAGGCTTTCGCTTACCTGTCCCGTACCCGTCCGACAAAAAGTCGAAACGATGCGCTCATAACGGTTGCCAAAGGACCCCTGTATCGACGGACTCGAGTGAGGTGAAACACTATTTCACTGCGAAAGCGCTGCAAGATGGAATGGAAAGTTGTGCTCTTCTACTCGCCTTTACGGAATCATGCCGCATTGGATCAGTTTATCGACGACCGGATCGGCGACAATCGACACAAACTCATGACGCATGGCTGGGTCGGTGCGCAGCATCTCCATCGCTTTTTGTTCAGTCGGCGTTGGTGGCTGCTTCTGGGCCTGCGACTGCATTAACTGCTGGCAGGTGGATGTCTGATACTTTTGCACTACTTTGTTGGCGACGGAGTCCAGGACGGGGTGTTGCGCGAGGGCAACACAAAATAGTATGGGCACAAGGGCGAACAGATAAGGACGTCTTCTCATGAGGGTCTCCTCCTCGGTTTTTTGAGAGGCACAAAAGGCCTACTCAAGGGTTAGGGTGAACGGCTGTCGGTGTTGAGTCTGAAGAAAAAGTCCAAGAATTGCGGAAGTTGGGGAGCCAAGAGATCTCATGTCACGTTGAGTTCATCTTCGGGGCGCGCCATCTGCGTCCTGATTGCACTTCAATTGCTGGTGGCGGAGTCCATGTGCCATCCAGAGCCGCCGGCAAAGGCCAGTACATACGCTTCAGCGGAGTTATCATTGGATCTTTCCGGTGAGCGGTAGCCAATTGATTTCCTTATCCGCACCCGGACTCGCCGGCTGCAGGTAGATCGTTACGGACCCACCTGAGGGTGTTGTGTGCCGCGTGAACGTCGACGTCCTTACCCGGTCGGGGTCAGACTGTGACGGAATCTAGTCCCTGGATATTTCAGTGACAACTGTCAAAAATGACAGATGGTGCATCGCCCCGTGACTAATCCCTCTTTCCCGAATGGAGCTTGCAAGAGGAACGGCTATTGGGTGAGTGCGATCCGGTCAGGGCTCATCTGAGAAGGCAAATGTTTGTCGAAGCGTTTGTATTTGTTCCGGCGGATGTCCAGGCCCACGATTAGCTTTTAGATCGTCGCCGTTGAAGCTCCGCGCATCCATCATCGTTTTAATGCAGGCTCAGTGAGAACCCCGTAGAGAATTGCAACGAGTTCCTGTTGTAGCCGACCTGCGGATCATTCAGAAAGTTGTCAATGACCGAAACAGAGAATCCGAGCTTTTTATAAACCGGCAGTTTCAACGAGCTGGTGCCTACCGCAGAAAAGGCGCTCTCATCATTCCATGCGAGAGAAGCCGAGAGTTTTTCATCGAAGCGAATCTTACCCCACTTTCTTGAGTAGGTTTCAGTCAACGAAGAACCTACCAGATGACGATTTAGTTCTGGGACAGCCGCCGTTGCGTTAAATTGTTGTCCTTCGTAGTGCAGATCAGCGGTGACATCAAACTCTCGCTTTTCCGTCTTGACCAAAGTCGCGCCGATGCCGCCGCCGTACACCTGTTGAAGGACCAGCCCCTGAGAGTAATCGTGATCGAAGGACGTTACCTGCAGATAGTAGCCCCGGCGGCTGAAATATTCGTCGCGCTCCGCGCCAACGTGATAGATATTCGTATACGCATCGGGTTCGCCTGGTTGCGTTGTTTTTCCCGTGCTGAGATTGAAGTCGAGCAGTGTGCGAAGCTTTGGATCCAGCCAACTCACCGTTGGAACAGAACGCTTCAGCGCAGCTGCTACGGTGACCGTCAAGCTGTTTTGCGTCGAAAGAATCGCAGTAGAACCTGTAGTGATGTTGCCGTCCCAGCCTGAGGTCCAATCGATCTTCCTGTGGATCTCCTTCTGATAGGAGGCGTCGTCCACAACAAATCCGATCTTGGACGTCGGAATATCGTTTGTGAGGCCTACTTTGCTCGTCCGCTCCTCTTGTCCGGGTTGCGTTGCCGGTAGCTCATCTGGGGTTGGTTTGGTGGTGACATTGGGAGTCACCGCTATGCTCTTCTCACCGATTTTGATCATCCCCTGAGGCACTTCCGCACTGTTTCTTGAATCCTGAATGTCTTTCGGGATTACTGCGAAGTCGCGGTTGGACTTCAGCTCCTTGACGTTCTCCCATTTGACAGTAACCTCGCCCGCCAAGTCGCTCTTAAACTTGATCGCGTCTCCTGTGGAGTTTAGTAACAGCCCAGTAAGTCGGTCACCGTTCTTGAATATCAGTTCCTCTTTGATCTCCGCCGTTCCGCCCTTTGATTTAGGAGGTTGTTTGACCGCACTTTGCGCCGATGCCGCAAATCCAGAGAAAAGGACGAGAGCAACCGCCGCAGTGCATACTTGCATCTTGCGCGCTACGGGATGAAATCGATTGGTTTGAAGCCTGTCGAGTATGAGCATGAGGGTTTCCTTGCACACCTGGTGGGGTGACGGTCGCGGGTTTTTCGAATTTGCCGTCGGCATTTACCTGAACTGTATATCGCAGCAGCGAAACTCCTGCGCGAAGCCCTTTGAGTTCGCGCCTCAGGAATCTCCGTTCACCGTAAGCATCTAGCGCTGGTCCTCGCAGAGGGTCTGTCACTTTTACCAGTACCGGCGCTGTCGAGCGAGGCGTAGTCTCAGTTCCGAAACATCCTTCGGGAACACCACCATACGTCCGGCATCGCCGCCCAACCTTGCAAAGAGCTTGTTTATAACGGGGAAAAATAATGAAGGTTCATCTGAGATCTATGGTTTCGGCAGTCGTCCTCTCAACCATCGCCTGCGGTCTTGTACTTGTTCTCCCCGAAGGCAACGCACAAAATCCTCAATTAGTGCAGAAAGTGGAGGAAGTGAAGCAAGCTGCTGCGGCCAACAAACGGGCTCTTGCTGGCTACACGTGGCAGGAACAACAGGTGATCAGCCTGAAGGGTGAAGTTAAGAAGACGGTGAGCTATCAGGTCAGCGTTGGACCGGATGGACAGCAGCAGAAGATTGAATTAGGGTCAACCTCCGCGCCGCCTCCCTCGGGTGGGAGATTGAAGCAGAGGATTGTCGCAAAGAAGACCAATGAGTTTCAGCAGTACGGCCAGGACGTTGCCGGGCTCGTAAAGCAATATGCACCGCCCGACCCGCAGCTATTGCAGCGGGCTTACGCGCTGGGCAATATCTCTATTCAATTGGGCGGGGCTCCCGGCACAGTCACTCTGGTGATCAAGAATTACATCAAGCCGGGCGACTCAATGACTTTGGTTTTCAATGAAGCGTCGAAGTTGATTCAATCGCTCCAGATAGCCACCTATTTGACCGATCCAAAGGACGCCGTCACCGCCGCAGCGCGATTCTCCAGACTTCCGGCTGGAGTCAATTATGTATCGAACGTCCTGGTCAACGGTGTCAGCAAACAAATGACAGTGGCGCTTAAGAACTTCAACTATCAACCATCGCAGATGTGAGCTTGTACAAGACGACAAGTCAGGGAAGAAGTCTCATAAAGGTCTTCAGCAGGCTGACAAGGGATGACCTTATCTGGCTGGCAATTTTGCCAGTTTACAACACTGTCTGAGTGGCGCGAATATGAGGTCTCCATTACTGATGGCAGTCCGGATCAACGACGCAGTTAGCAAGAGCAGCCGCTTTGAATCTTGCAATACGTTCTTCAATCCTGTGGGAAGAGTAAACAGATCTTTCAGTCAGACCAACTTTGGGAGCAAGCTATGAACCCTTCAAAGACCAATGGCGAACCCGGGTCGCCAGGCGCCACCACTACGTTATCCGGGATCCAACTCCCTGCGCCGAATCCTGAGTTTGGCGGAACGATCGCGCAAAAGGCCTCGGAGTCGACGGCGTGGTGGCCACCGCGCGTGGTACCGCCAGAGGGCGCACCCAACGTGGTGCTGATCCTGTTGGATGATTGTGGCTTCGGCGCGCCAGGTACTTTCGGTGGCGTGATCCCAACCCCCGCGCTGGATCGCATTGCCGAGAGTGGGTTGCGTTATACGAATTTCCATTCCACCGCGCTCTGCTCACCCACGCGGGCGGCGTTGATCACTGGACGCAACCACCACGTGGCTGGATTCGGGGTCATCGGCGAAATCTCCACTGGATTCCCTGGCTACGACTCGATCATCCGTAAGGAAAATGGCACAGTCGGCGCGATATTGAAGGAAAACGGATACGCGACGTCCTGGTTCGGCAAGAATCACAACACGCCTTTCTACCAGGCGACGCAGGCGGGTCCTTTCGACCAGTGGCCGACCGGGATGGGGTTCGATCGTTTCTATGGATTCATGGGCGGCGACACCAGCCAGTGGCAGCCAAATCTGTTCAGTGGCACGACACCGATCTATCCCTTTGAGGGCAACCCTGGCTACAACTTGATCACAGCGATGGCGGACGAAGCCATCCAGTACATCACCGAGATCAAGGAGATTGCTCCGGAGAAACCGTTCTTCGTCTACTACTGCCCTGGCGGTACGCATGCGCCGCATCATCCCACGCCGGAGTGGATCGAGAAGATCAGCAGCATGCATCTCTTCGACGAGGGCTGGAACAAGCTGCGCGAGACCATCTTCGCCAACCAGAAGCGTCTAGGCATCATGCCTCCGGATGCGCAGTTGACGGAGTGGCCGAAATCCCTGCCGGAGTGGGACACGCTGGACTGGGAGGAGAAGAAGCTGTTCGTCAAGCAGGCGGACGTCTACGGGGCGTACCTCGCCTACACTGACCACGAAGTTGGCCGTGTGATCCAGGCAGTCGAGGACCTGGGTCAACTGGACAACACGCTGATCATCTACATCAGCGGCGATAACGGGGCGAGCGCGGAAGGGATGCTTAACGGAACTCCGAACGAAGGGACTTCCCTGAATGGGGTTTCCGTGCCGGTAAAGGCTCAGTTCCTCTGGTATCCGTTCTGGGGATCAGACAAGACGTTTCCGCACTATGCGGCCGGCTGGTCGTGGGCTATGGACACGCCGTTCCAGTGGACGAAGCAGGTTGCGTCGCACTATGGAGGCACGTCGCAGGGCATGGCAATCTCGTGGCCCTGGCACATTGATGATGTGGGAGGCGTGCGCGACCAGTTTCATCACATGATCGACATCGTGCCAACCATCCTCGAGGCAGCGGGTTTGAAAATGCCGGATACGCTGTATGGCATCCAGCAACGCCCGATGGACGGCATTAGCCTGGCCTACACCTGGGACAAAGCCAACGCCAGCGCGCCGTCCCAACGAGCGACGCAGTACTTCGAGATGTTGGGCAACCGCGCCATCTATCACGAGGGATGGGTTGCCGCAACGACACCAGCGACGATCCCCTGGATACTGAGTTCAGCCCCGGCTCCCGACGTAATTACTGGGTACAGCTGGGAGCTTTATCACGTGGCGGAAGACCCAACCCAGTCGAAGGATCTGGCTGCTGCAATGCCGGAAAAGCTGAAGGAACTGCAGGACATCTTTTACGCCGAAGCGGCGAAGTATGACGTATTGCCTTTGGACAACACGACATTGCCTCGATTCAATTCGCCGAAGCCAAATCTCACCACGGGCCGCTCGGTCTTCACCTATTCGGGAACCCCGATCTCTATGCCCGGAAGTGGTGCTCCACATCTCCTCAATAAGTCGTACACCATAACGGCCGAAGTCGTAATCCCCGAAGGGGGTGCGGAAGGCATGATCGTCACCGAGGGAGGGAGATTCGGCGGCTACGGTCTGTTCCTAAGCAAGGGCGTGGCAGGGATCCGTCGCGGCAAACCAGTGTTTATCTATAATCTACTGGACCTGAAGCGCACCGTGTGGGCGGGACCTGAGTTGAAGCCGGGCGCTCACACGATCGTGTTTGACTTCACCTCCGATGGGCCGGGGCTAGGCAAGGGAGGGACGGGGGTCCTTTCCGTCGACGGCAAGGAAGTGGCTCGGGAATCGATGGAACACAGCATTCCAATTTCATTACCGGAGGACGAATCCTTCGACATCGGTCACGATACGCGCACCGGTGTGGCGATGTTGGAATACCGTTACGACGTTCCGTTCAAATTCACTGGCAAGATCAATAAGGTCACCTTCACTGTCGGGCCAGAACAGTTGACGGACGAAGATAAGGCCCAGCTTCCCGCGATTGCTCACGCGGCGGCGCTTGTGAAGGATTAGCAGTAAATCCCGATCGAGCGAAACAGCACGAACACTCTCACGGCATAATTGCAGCCTTAGAAATGGAGACTGAATCATGAGCCAGAATCACTTCACCCTCAGCTTCCCATTGAGAAGCCCCGCGGACGCGACGGCGCTTGCAACAGAGCTTCCACCGTTGATGCCCGCGCTCTTTCAAGCGCAGGATTCGATTGGGACGATCCACTACTCGCGCTTCACGATTCTGAGCGAAAAGACGTTGTTGTTCCTCGGTGAGTTCGATGGCGAACTTGGACCGCTCATGTCCGCCTACGCCCAGCAGGCCGGACCCGTCTTCGATGCCATCTTCCAGCACGTGGTCGATCCTCCTCCCGCTCCGGTTGCAGCGAATGCAGATGCCTTCGTCGAGTGGGCGGTTGAGCATCTGCTGAAACCGATTAATATTTACACCGCTTACCCAGAGGTCACCGCGAAGGAGATCAAAGCGCTGGCGGCTGCTGCGGACGTCGATGGCACCAAAAATGAATTGAACCTTTTTCTGGTGATTCTGCCGATGAAGTCGAAACTCGCGTTCTACGAGGTGGAATTAATCTTGCGAGCGCGCGGACACGGAACAACGTCAGACCTGGATAAGGTCGGAACTCCCCACTTCGCACAGTTCGTACCGCTTGAGGGTAACCAGGTTGGTTTCTTCACTGTCTACGACGGGGGCTTCGACAAGTACATTGAAGACTTCACGAAGAACATTGGACAGGTCTTCGATCTGTTGTTCAAGTTCACCAAAGGCGCGCCCCCCTCACCGTGTAGGAAATACACCCAAGAGTTCATCGATTTCGCCGCGGGGGCGAATCGTCCTCCTATTGGTTTCTACCAAGCATACCCAGGGCTGAGCGTGCAGGACATTCATGCTCTTATCGCCGACAGCAAGCCGCAACCGGTTTGAACCTCGCTCGCAACGTCACGACCAATCAGCACCAGGAGATCAGCGTGGGCAAAGACAGCAAAGTTGACGCGCCGCAAGCGAAAGAGGGGGAGGGGTTCCTTCGGCGTTTGTTCGGTGGAATTGGGCATAACACGTCTGAATCCGACACCAAGCAACAGCCGCCGCCGGCAGGATCTGCACTCAATTTGAATGACATTCAGGGGTTCATCCTTCGGGGATACCGGATGCCGATGGTTAGGCACTTCTTGCTATCGGTCGGCGTCGCCGCCGAAGCGCGCAAGTTGCTCGGACGACTTGTCAACGGAGACGAATCCGACGCGCCGCAGATCACCACCGCCGAGGATTGGCATGTCGGGTTCACTCCAGGACCTGGGGATTGTCTCGGCGATGCGCCACGCTGCAAGCCCGACTACTGCCTGAATGTGGGGATTACCTGGCCGGGGCTTGTCGCTCTGGAAGTGAAGGATCGCGTCCCGAATATCTCATTCAAATCATTTGGAGCGTTCCTTGCCGGCGCCGCAGCACGAGCTGATCTTGTAGGTGATGCCGGACCAAGCGCGCCAGAGAATTGGCTTGGTGGTTTTGGAAAGGGAAGCGATCACGTTATGGTTACGCTGCACGCTATGAGTCCGGAAGCAATGGCAACCTATAGCGAAAAGCTATCGGCATTGTTTGCAGAAGGCAACGCCTTTACGGAGATATGGCGCACCGACGGCATGGCCCTGATGGACATGGTGGACGGCAAGTGCGTTCCCACCTTTCGCGTTCACTTTGGCTACACCGACGGGATCAGCATGACAACCATCCGCGGCGGCCCGGAACGCTATCCGGCAGATCATCAGCAACCGTGTGAACCGTGGCTGTTCGTCTTGCAGGATGAGGCTGAGAACTACTTTGTGCCGGAGCCTCGTGAACTTGGTCTCAACGGCAGCTTTGCAGTGTTCAAGATGATCGAGACAGATGTTGTAGGATTCGAAAACTTCTTGCAGTCACAGAAGGAAATAATCGATCCAGAATTGCTTGCCGCCAAGATATGCGGACGCTGGCGAAACGGCGTCCCTCTTGCGCTGTCGCCAGATACTGACGGCCCACCGGGCGGGATTTCCCCTGAGCAGATGAACAACTTCGAATACGTGAATGCCGACGGGACAGGCGATCCGAGGGGACTCCGCTGCCCGGTGGGTGCACACACTCGCCGCATCAATC
Organism: Acidobacteriaceae bacterium; assembly: GCA_050013455.1. Classification (GTDB taxonomy): domain Bacteria; phylum Acidobacteriota; class Terriglobia; order Terriglobales; family Acidobacteriaceae; genus Granulicella. Next base: position 22,715 of record JBEKFF010000006.1, read on the forward strand.
CACGAGGCCAGCCGGTCCAGGGGCAGGGGCAACCTGGCGGCAGCAACAACACACACCGGCTGATTCGCCGCGGCATGCCGTACGGGCCCACCTATGATCCGACGAAACCCTATGACGGAATCGAACGGGGACTCCTCGGCTACTTCATTAATTCAAGCATCGAGAATCAATATGAATTCGTGTTGGGACACTGGGTCAATGACAGCGAATTCGCTGGAGCTGTGCGCCTGCCTCCGAAAGCGAAGGATCCCATGATTGGCACCCAGGATCCAGCGGAAAGCATCTTTGTCATTCCGCAGCCGAATGGCGCGCCTCCGACAAAGATCACCGGATTCTCGAGCTTCATAAAAACTAAGGCCGCCGCGTACTGTTTCCTGCCCAGCATCACAGCAATCAAATTTATTTCCGGACTTGAGGGATAACAAGATGCTGTTCGTGACCAGATGGTTCGGAGTAACCGCCACTGACGCTGACCGAGATCCCGCACGTGAACACGCGGACATCGAGGCCATCAAAGAGAAAAGCCTGCTCATGCAGGCTAATGCTGCTGCCCAACAGCATCGGACGCTCGCTCGCGGGACGCATGCAAAGGGTGTCTGTGCACGGGCGGAGTTCGAGGTCTTCGACGTTGCACAAGGCCGTGATCCCGTTCTTGCGTCGCGACTTGCGCAAGGAATGTTCGCCAAGCCCGGCGTCTATCCCGCGGTCGTTCGCTTTGGAAACGCCGACTCTAAGAAAAACTCTGACTTCAAGGCGGACGTACGATCCATCTCGTTTTCTGTCGACCTCACGCGAGCGGGCGCGGTCGTTCCCGAGCCGGGGTATGAGCGGCAGGACTTTTCCATGCAGAACACAACGACGTTACCCATCAATGACTCGCCAGCCTTCCTGGCAATCGTGAAGGTGCTGACAGCCCGCAACCCCGCCGCGGGCTTGTGGTCGCTGTCGCTCAAAGATAACTTGAGAGTGATAAGAACCCTCGCTTTGGTGCAGGTCCAGTCACATCAGGCAATCAAGCCGTATCAACACTTACATTATGGGAGCAATGTGCCCTTTCGCCACGGGCCGACGGAAGTCGTGAAGTTTACGGCCATCCCCTCTGCGGAAAACCCAGCGAGAGACCTCCAGAAAGAGAACCCCAACGGCCTCCAGGACGAGCTGGCCCGCCATGTGCAGGAAGATGGCAGAATGAGCACATTCGATTTCGGAGTTCAATTCCTCGACAGTGACAGGATGACCTACTGGGGCAAGCGTCATGATGCCAAGTTCTGGATCGAAAACGCCAGTGTCGAATGGAAAGAGTCCGAGGCCCCTTTTCATAAGGTGGCTCGCCTTACGCTGGTAAAGGGTTCGCATCTGGGAGTGGAAGAAGCGAAAGCCGTCTACTTTGATGTCACGGGACATTCATCCACGAATAGCACTCCCGTTGGCAGTATCAATCGGGCTCGCGCTCTTTCGGAAGCAGCCAGTCGAGCGGCCCGTCTCTCGGCGGCTCAACATGAGTGATAAGGGTTGCTCTTGACGCGATGATTCAAAAGAAAATTTACGGAGTTTACAGAGCTGGGTGGAGTTAGAGGTCGGTCCAGGTAGGTCTCGGCGGCTAAACGAAAACTTCGCTGGGTCACCAAATCGCCAACCGAGACCGACGGCGTTTCCGGCGAGTAACTAGTCTTCTGCTGCCTTCGATAGTGATTCACGGAGTAGAGTCTTTTTCTAGACAATTGGCCATTTGGTCCAACACGGCACGAACCGCTGCCGGAGAAAGTCTTAGAATCCCTTTGAACGGTGAGCTCATCGACAAGATGACGATGATCGCGGAGGAAACCGCAATTGCACAGATCAGCAGTGTTACGACGACATCAAGGTGGTGCGGAGCGAATAGGCCAAAACTATAGAAAATGATTGCAAGCCACGCTGACACCACTGACAGGAGAGGAACTGTTACAGAGGTGTGTTGCGACTGCAGAAACATCAAGCAATAGGTCTTTCTCAAGTTTAGAGCCGCTACCAGGAGCTGGGCTTTCGCAGAAGCCTGGACCTCGTCTTTCGGCGCCAGTAGTTGGATATGCTGATAAAACTGCACAAAATCTGCTACCGGTCTGAGTTCAAACGATTGCGACCTCTTCCTTGGCCATATCCTATCGACGGCCCCTTCCATAGAGCGCAATGCTTCCTTGCGAACTTGGTCCGTCTCGGGTCCATACGCTGTCATCAAGTCACTAACGAGAACGATCTGTGACGACAGTTCGGCGACCTGGGTTTTGGCCGTCGCAGAATGTCTTCGCCGAAGATACAGGCATTCCCAGTACCAGGCTGGTCATGGGGACCACAAGACCGATGGCAAGCATGATCGAGTCTCTTTCTTGGGATGTGAAATTTCCGTCCGGCTGAATCTGCCTTGTAGCCATGCCGGCAACTGCCCCCCCGAAGACGAGTACCCATCTTAAAACTCCCTTTCCTTGCGGTACACAGAGATGGATCTCTCTTGAAGAAGAGGTCCGCGACCACATTATGTGGAGGGAAAGGGGGCAGTTGTCAGGCAATGGTAAAAGAAATGTCTTTGTGTTCGGGGTAAGGCAATGGGACATTCGACTCAAATATCTCCGCTTGCACTCTGAAGCTCTAACAAGACAGTGACAATCTGCTTACTGCGATATGACAATCCCCAGTCGAAGCTTTATTAAGGTCGTCTTAGCATCCTGTGACTGCCGCAAGCAGGGCGAATATTGCTGATGCACTAAGCCGGATGCGCAAGCCGGATCAACGATGAGGTGAGGTTGCATTGCCATCGCATTCCAATTGGACGTCTTCAGCCGAAACCGGGATTCGGAATCGTGGCTCTCGGTCAACCACGCGGCACCGCTTGTTATATCCGGAAGAAACTGACGCGCTCGTTAGGGGCTACAACCCGTATATCCGTATCGCGTCGAGTTGTTTGAGTCGCAAGTATCTGAATCGAGAGGCGGTGCTGCTGTCCTTTTGTGAGCCAGCATCTGAGAAATGCTTCCGACTTCAGGATCTTTCTAATAATGAATGGAGCCGATTGTTGCACTGGTTGGATGTGACCGGCTTGGCCCTTTATTTTCTGGACCGGATGGTGGAGTTGCAATTGAACAATCGGTTGCCGGCGAAGGTGCTGGCTCGTCTGGAGCAGAATCGGCAGGACAACGAGGAACGCACTTGGGGCATGATTGTCGAGTCCATTGAAATACAACAGGAGTTGCAGGGTGCGGATGTCTGTTATGCGACGCTGAAGGGGTTTTCGCTCAGCCCGCATTCTGTACCGCGACCAGAGCTGCGTCATCAGTTTGATCTTGATTTTCTTGTAGCGCAGAGGAGCACCCCCGGTGCGCGGAAGGTCCTCGAAGACCGCGGCTATCGTCTGTACGCAATCAGCGGAAGGAGTTGGGAATTCAAGCGAGACGATTCGCCGGGCCATATCAGGGACTTGTATAAGAATCTTCCTTGCCGGTCGGTGGAATTGCATATTGAAGCTGAGGTGCCGGGACATCAGTCGTCGCTGGAGCGCGTGGAGATCCGAGAATTTCACGGCATCAACATGCCCGTGCTCTCGCCCGTCGATCTCTTTATCGGCCAGGGACTTCACGCGTATAAGCATATTTGCAGCGAGTTTTCGCGGACGTCCCATCTTCTCGAGTTTCGTCGCCATGTGCTGAGCCGTCGTGGTGATGATTTCTTCTGGAAGGAGGTTCGATCCAGAGTGGAAGAAAACCCGCAGGCTAGCGTGGGACTCGGGATCGTCACGCTTATGATTACGAGCCTTATGGGTGATTTTGCGCCGGAGGCGTTTACGAATTGGACTGTAGGTCGGCTCCCCGCGACCGCACGTCTCTGGGTAGACCGGTATGGAGGCCGCGTTGCATTCGGAGATGCGCCCGGCAGCAAGTTGTATTTACTTCTGCAGAAGGAGCTTGAGCACGCGGGGGTTCGACAGAAGCGCTCCCTGCGGCGGGCATTATTGCCGTCGCGTCTACCGCCCCCTGTTGTTCGTGGAACTTCCGGTGAGACGCTGCGCGCAAGAATGAGCCGGTATCGATTGCAAGTCCATTTTGTCCTGTCGCGTCTGCGCTTCCACGCTGTGGAGGGGCTTCGCTATTTTCGAGAGTCCTACCGGTGGCGCCAGTACGTGAGTCGAGTGATTGGATGATGCCTTCGTTACGACCAGCTGCTTTTGCCTTTGACGCGATCGCGCCAACGTTTGATGCGCGCTTCGGTGCCTGGCACAGCGTTGCAGCGCAGCGCCGAGCTGTGCGCGGCGCACTGCTGCGTGCGTTTCCGGCGGGAGGCCATATCCTGGAAGTGGGCGGTGGAACAGGAGACGACGCGTGCTTCCTGGCAGAGCGCGGATTTGATCTGCATTTGACCGATCCATCTCCCGCGATGGTGGCCCAGGCGAACGTCAAGTTAGAGCCGCTGGGAGGGCGAGCCGAAGTCGTCGCTGGGGAAGAGATGGAGGACTTCGCCGCCAGGCATCTTGCCGCGGGCGGGTCGAAGTTTGACGGCGCCTTCTCCAATTTTGCGCCTCTCAATTGCGTTGACGATTTGGGACCCGTGGCGCGGGGACTGGCAACTTTGTTGAAGCCTGACGCTGCAGCCATGCTGGTACTCTTTGGCACCTTTTGTCCCGGAGAGATGGTGGTGGAAACTCTGCGCGGGCGTCCGCACCTGGCACTGCGCCGGTGCAAACGCGGGTCCGCTCCAGCAAGGCTCGCGAAGCGCGAGTTCCACGTCGTCTATCACTGTCGTGCCACTATGGAGCGTGCCTTCGCTCCGTGGTTTGTGCTGGAAAAGCGGCTTGGCATTGGTGTGACCGTACCGCCTAGCGCGGCGGAGCCTTGGATTTCGCAGCAGCCTCGTTTGCTTGCAGCGATGGAGGCAGTCGACCGGACACTCGCGCGTCCGTTGGCAATGCTGGGCGATCACGTGCTCTATCAGTTTCGTCGGACGACCAATCTGTGAACAGCGCCCCTGCTCTGGCTTCGACAAAAGGATGACGACTCCGAGACATTGTGGCGACACTCAGAAATAAGCCGGAGGGTATGCTTCACCTGAAACCTTGTTCTGGGCCCCTTTGGACGGATTACGCAATACATGAATTCTCACGCGGATTCCCGTTGAACACTCTTAAACAAATCGCCGATGTAACTCTTCCAACCCATTGGGCAAACTTTCGTGTGTTGGCGTTCGAAGGGACACAATCCAGTAGTGGAACAAAGGACGGGCGTTCTGAGACCGCGCTGGCTTTGATTCTTGGGGATATTCACAGCGCCCCACCAGTCGTTCGTATCCATTCGCAATGCGCGACCGGTGATGTGTTCCACTCGCTGCGATGTGATTGCCATGACCAGCTGCATTTAGCTCTACGAACGATTGCAAAAGAAGGGTCAGGGATTCTCGTCTACGAGCACCAGGAGGGACGCGGTATCGGTCTGATGGAGAAGCTGCGTGCTTATGAACTCCAGGAGCGTGGGTTGGATACGATCGAAGCAAACCTCCGATTGGGGCATGCGATCGACCTTCGTGATTACGCTCTCGCCGTAGACATACTTAAATTTCTCGAGGTTCGGTCGCTCCGATTGATGAGCAACAATCCTGAGAAGATCAGTGCTGTGATCTCGTCTGGAATCGAACTTGTCGAACGCTTGAGCGCTGATGTTCCGGGGAATTCTCATTCTGCTCGCTACCTCGCGACCAAGCGCGAAAAACTTGGTCACCTCTCGGAGCAAACGAGCGCCTTCGCCGGAGTGGGCCATCGGTAAGCGAAATCATCCCGACAGGCAATGCTGCGAATTGACCGCTAGACCTTCGTTCCGTCAGAGCACAGGAGCACTCAAAGTAGCGGACATTCTGAACGACAAAAGCGATGACATTGAGTTGACAATCGTGAGACATGTCCCGTCGCACAGAAGATTTACGCTACGACCATAAGCAGGATACGCCAGTTGTGACAACGCTTCTGGCACACGCATGTTCGTGCTGCATTCACGCACTTGCATGTATAGGAGGTGAATTTTGGCACAGGTCTTACTTACCCATTCATACCATCTTGGCTATGACCCCAAGCAATTGCGAAAGATGCAGCCTTACACTCCCATCGGTACTCTCTATGCGGCTTCTGCGTTGCGCGGTAATGGCATTTCGGTCTCAGTATTCGATTCCATGCTGGACGATCCGTTAGAGGGTTTTCGTTGGATGTTGGAGAAACATCAGCCAAAGATCGTGGCGGTTTACGAAGATGATTTCAACTTTCTCTCAAAGATGTGTCTTACGCGGATGAGGGACGTGGCATGGGAGATGGCGAAGGCGGCTCGGGCAATGGGAGCTGTAGCGATCGCTCACGGTTCGGATTCAACAGACAACCCTGGCTTGTTCCTCGAGAACGGTTTCAACTACGTGCTGTGCGGAGAGACGGAAGAGACTCTGGTTCAGCTTTGTAGCGCTGTGTTGCATGGTCGAGCGATACCGGAGATTGATGGGATGGTTCTGCTCGATGAATATGGCGAACTCATTAAGAGTCCAGTGCGCCTTGCAAAGAATCCTGCATGGGCGATGCTTCCTGTTGCCTCGCGCGATCTGATCGACCTTGAGCCCTATCGCACAGCATGGATCAAAGCTCATGGGTATTTCTCGACCAACATGGTTGCAAGCCGGGGATGCCCGTTCCATTGCAACTGGTGCGCGAAACCGATCTCTGGTAACAAATTTCATCTTCGTCCAGCAGCAGTTGTTGCCGAAGAGATGAAGATGCTGAAGGAAAGCGAAGATGTACAGCATGTTTGGTTCGGCGACGATGTATTCGCCTTGAACCACCACTGGATACAGGAGTTTGCCGAAGAGGTAACGGCGAGAGAGGCAAGCATACCCTTCAAGATTCAGTCCCGTGCGGATCTCATGAGTGAGCAAACCGTACAGTGTCTGAAGACAGCCGGATGCGCCGAGGTGTGGATGGGAGTTGAATCAGGCGCGCAATCGGTGCTGAACGCGATGGATAAAGGGCTTAGTCTTCCGTCTGTAGTGGCTGCTCGGAGCCGCCTTAAAGAGGCCGGCATTCGCGCTTGTTATTTTCTGCAGTTTGGCTATCCGGGCGAATCCTGGAATGAATTACAGGAAACGATTGTTTTCGTACGACTGACGCGGCCTGACGACATCGGAATCTCGTTTTCGTATCCTCTTCCGGGCACTCCGTTCTATGAGCGCGTTCGGATGCAGTTAGGGCAGAAGCGTAACTGGACGGATAGCGATGATCTCTGCATTATGTTCAAGGCAGCGTATAAGACGGAGTTCTATCGCGCCGTGCGCGATGCCCTGCATATTGAGGTCGACTCCTGGCGCGAGTTGAAGGTGTCGGCCGAAAAGAAGGCGCAGATTGATGCCCTGTGGCGCAATGTGGATGAATTGGAGCCGCTGAGCCGGACTGCTGAAGCTGTAGAACCTATGGATATTATCGCGAGCCCAGCTTCGTCTGCGTTGGTGTCTATTGAGCTCGCGAGACCGCGCGGACAGGTGTAGGCAGAATCGTTGAACATGATTAGAACTGCAACGGATACCTTCGAGGAAAGCGCGTCAATGGCCGCATTGGACAATAACGTGGTGCAAGACGACATCGTAAATCCTGGCATCGCTCTGCAATGTCCTGGCTGTCGAAGCCGCCTGAGCGGCCTGGAGTGTGGACTCTGCGGATTCCGAATGCAATTCTGTGGCGGAATCGTGCATGCGTTGCTGCCAGAGCGAGTTGCGCATTATGCGCGGTTCATCGACGACTACGAACGCATACGGTCTAAAGAGGGAAGAGGCAGCCGGGAAGAAGACTTTTACCTGGGACTACCTTTTGAGGATACTTCTGGAAGAAACTCCAAGCAGTGGAAAATTCGGGCTTGTAGTTACAGATGTTTGGTTGACGACGTCCTAAGGCCGCTAAGACAAGGTGGCCGGATCCTGGATCTTGGCGCCGGCAACGGCTGGATGAGCTACCGCCTCGCGCTCGCCGGGTTTCGTCCGGTCGCCGTGGACCTACTCACAAATGAGCAGGATGGCCTCGCAGCTGCGGCGCATTTTCAGAGATACCTGCCCGAACCATTTCCACGATTTCAAGCAGAGATGACGCGGCTACCATTTCAGAACGAGCAATTCGATGCGATCGTCTTCAACGCTTCGTTCCACTATTCCGAAGACTATGAGGCTAGCTTGCGCGAGGCCCTTCGATGTCTCCGAATCGGTGGCACGGTGGTCATCAGCGACACTCCCTGGTATTCCGAGGAGGAGAGCGGACGAAAAATGATCGCGGAGCGTCATTCCGTGTTCCAACAGAAGTTCGGAACCGCGTCGGACTCCATACCGAGCCTCGAATTTCTCACTGACCAGCGTCTGCGGCTGCTGGAAGAACAGCTGTCGATCCACTGGACCATTCATAAGCCGAGGTATGGTTTGAAGTGGGCTTTGCGACCGTTTCTTACGGGGATTCGTCGCAGGCGTGAGCCTTCCCGCTTTCGCATTTATACGGCGACGAAATATGCATGATCCCGGGTCGTCATCACGAGGCACCGGTAGCGTAATACTTCACGGAGCTCGCTATGCGTTTGGACCACGTGAACGGACCCGAGCCTCCATAGAAATCGTTGATGGTCGCGTGACAGAAATCCTAAACGATCCGGCATCATCCAGCAGAGCGCGAACGGGACATGGAGTAATTGACCTCAGCGGATTTCTGGTTATGCCGGGCCTCATCAATGCGCACGATCACCTACAGTTCGCTCTGTTTCCCCGGCTAGCCGATCCGCCCTATGAGAATTACGTCGATTGGGGGATGGATATACACGACAAATTTCGTGGTGTTATAGCAAGACACCGAACTGTGCCCAAGGGCGTGCGTTTATGGTGGGGCGGGATTAGAAATCTTCTTTGCGGTGTGACAACGGTTTGTCATCACGATTCTTTGTGGTCAGAGCTAAAGAGAGGAGATTTCCCTATAAAAGTGCTGCAGGAATATGGCTGGGGGCATTCTCTGGCGCTCGGCGGCGATCTCCTTAAGGCGCGCTCGATGACGCCTGAGGGAAGGGCTTTCATACTTCATGCTTGTGAAGGGGTCGATAAGCAAGCGTATGCTGAGCTCGGTGAGCTCGATCGGCTGGAGCTTCTAGATGAGCGCATGGTGCTGGTGCATGGCCTGGCAATCGATGAGGCAGGTGTGGAACTCGTCAGGGAGCGTCGAGTTTCTCTCATCGTCTGCCCCTCTTCGAATGAGTTCCTCTTCAAGAGGCTTCCAGATTTGGCGCTGCTAGGACCGATTGAGAATGTCGCGCTGGGAAATGACTCTCCATTGACAGCTGAAGGTGATCTGCTGGATGAGGTTCGGTTTGCTGGTCGCTCTTGCGGCATCCAGCCTGATGCCGTCTACCGCATGGTCACAGAAGCTCCCGCCGCGATACTTCGCTTGAGAGATCACGAGGGCTCAATAACGGCGACCGGTGTCGGTGATCTGACGGCAGTGCGAGATACCGGACAAGCTGCACCGGACAGGCTTCGAGAACTTTCTATGCATGATGTAGAGTTCGTGATGGTTGGGGGCTGCGTGCAACTTGCGTCCGAAACGATCATGGAACGGCTTCCGGAAGCTGCTCTCCGAGGCTTGGAACCATTGTGGATCGACGGTGCGATCCGGTGGTTGCGAGCGCCCGTGAAGGATCTGCTTCTGAGGGCCGAAGAAATGTTGGGGAAAGGCGAGGTCCGGCTGGGAGGTAGGCCAGTGCGGATTCCGATATAGAGCAAAGGCGCATGAAAGAGCAACCGTCACACTTTGGCGTTCTTTCGTATGGAGGGGTCGGCCACCTGAATTCACTGCTGGCATTGTCACGGCGATTGGTGGACCGAGGACATCGCGTCACCTTTTTCCAAAAAGCCGAGCTGGAGGCTCGAGTGCGAGAGTATGGGCTCGAGTTCTCCGCGATCGGAGCGACCTGGTCTCCGGTTGAGCGTAGGCACGCAAGGTCTGGCATTGCCGATCTGCGGTACCGGATCGAACGCATCACCGACGAAATGGTCTTATTTTTTAGAGACGCACCGGGTGCGATTCGCCGATCGGGCATCGATGCACTCATCATCGATGAGATAGCACTGGCGGGCCCTACGCTAGCTCAGATGTTGAAGTTGCCTTATGTTGTTGTATCGACGTCTGTCCCTCATAACTTTGGGTGGACGGTTCCTCAATCATCGTCCCAGTGTGACAATCCAATCTCACTATTTGGTAGATTGCAAAACGTTCTACTGCAGGCGTCGGTGTTTCGGATGCGTGGTCCTGTGAGATGGAAACTGGATCAATACAGACGACAGCGCGGCCTGGGGCCGATTCGCGAACTTCAGAAAGAATTCCCAGCACTCGCGCATATAGCGACGTTGCCGGAGTGTGTTGATTTTCCGCGATCGACACGGCCTATCAATTTCTATTACACCGGCCCCTTTGTGGATGAAAGTGCAAGACCGCTGGTTGATTTTCCTTGGGGTCGTCTTAATGGACGGCCCTTGATCTATGTTTCATTGGGAACCGCGCGGAAGATTCAGCCGTCCATTTTCCGCATGATCGCTGAGGGCTGTGAGGGATTGGACCTGCAAGTCGTCATGTCTCTGGGTGGCCGTCGCGATCCGAGGCTCTTTGTCGATTTGCCAGGAGATCCTCTGGTCGTGAGGGAGGCTCCTCAACTTGAGCTCATAAAAATCGCCGCGATTGTGATTAACCACGCAGGGATTAATACGGTGTTGGAGACGCTGCTAGAAGGTAAACCCATGATTGCTATTCCCATTACGCACGACCAGCCCGCGCTGGCGGCGCGTCTCTCGTGGCTGCACGTTGCTGAGGTGATCCCGGAAAGGAGACTCTCTGCCAACGCTCTTCGGTCATCCTTACTTAGAGTTCTCAATGACTCAAGCTACGGTGACGCGGCTCGGCAGATTCAAGATAAAATCCAAGCCGGCCGCGGTTTAGAGCGAGCCGTGGAAGTTATCGAGACGCGCCTAAACCGTCGATCCCCCGTCGTCTCAGTGACACCCCGGCAACAAGGGTGATATCCGAATGACAGTAAGGTGACATGCGGGTGACAACCTCCGAGTCAAACGCTCAGCATAATGAGGCGTGAACTCGTTGCAGAATCATCCCGGTGTCTGCTGGACGGAGCGCTTCGTGCTGTTCGTTCTCCTGTTCTATATGGGCCTTCATACGCTACCGCGCGCATGGCGGAGCTTGATTACGGATTTTCCCAACTACTATATTGCAGCTCGGTTGGTACACGAGGGTTACGACGCCTCCCGGATGTATGAGTGGACCTGGATTGAACGCGAAAAGGATCGTCGCTCGATCGATGTGCGAGTGATCGGCCTAGCACCGATCACGCCATTTTCAACATTGGTGATCTGGCCGCTCACCGGATTGGCGCCACTTGCCGCGAAACATGTCTGGATCGTGACGAACCTGTTGTTGCTTGTTCCGCTTGCGTGGTTTCTGCAATCGATGACCGGGTTGGGCTATCGTCGAATTGCACTTTCCTTCGCGTTGAGCGTTCCACTCTATCGAAACTTGGAGTACGGACAACTTTATGTGCTTCTTCTTCTGCTAATCACTGCAGCTTGCTGGACCTATCTGCACGGATTTCGTGCTTTGGCAGGCGGCCTTATTGCCATTGCTGCGGCGTGCAAGATATTTCCGATTCTGCTCTTGGTCTTTTTTCTGCAGCGAAGGGACTGGCGCGCGTTAATCTGGGGAGCGATCACCGGCATAGCCACTGTCGCTATCTCTGTTGCAATCTTTGGCTGGAACCTGCATCGCACCTATCTACGCGAGATTCTGCCCTGGGCTCTTCATGGTGGTGGATTACAGCCGTATCAGGCGGGGGCCTCTATCTCCGGGGTGCTGCACTATTTGTTTCTCTCCGAACCGCAGTGGAATCCGCATCCGTGGCACTACTCTCCGCTGTGCTACGCTCTGCTGCTGCCCGCAAGTCAAATGCTGGTGCTCGCGCCTGCAATCCTACTCGTTCGCAGGGAAGACGTTGCCGGGAGTCGAATACCGCTGGAGTGGTCGGCGCTGCTGACAGCGTCGTTGGCTATTTCGACGATTCCAGCATCCTACAACTTTGTACTTATGGTCCTGCCGACATGTGTCGTTGCGGCGGAATTATTACGCCGCAGGTGGTATCTATGGATAGCGGCTCTGCTGGTTGTTTATCTAGGCATTGGGTTTCCGATGCCAATTCCACATGGGACAGTAGGGCTTGCGATCTTGTTATATGTGCCGCGACTCCCCCTGATGCTTGCTTTGCTGTTCGGAATCTATACGTTGTTGTGGCGTGACGCGGAATCTTTGCAGCCTTCGCGGGACTGGACTCGGTACGCATGGGCCGCCGCGATGGTCACCTGTGTGGTGTTTACTGTGATTTCCACGTTCGAACGGGAACGCGCCGTGCGGCAGGAGTACGCATTCCGTCTGCCGCTACGGGCCCAGGGGTTCCTCAACGCAGGCCCGCGGAGTGCAGGCACCGGAATTCGTTATATCGCCTTCACCATTGACGGATACCGACTAATCACCGAGGGTAGTGCCGTTGAATCAGCCGATCCACCTACCGGTTCTCCGGAAGACGATCTCTCGTTCAGTAGCCGCTTCGGGGATGTCTGGCTAGAGCGATCCCACAGTTCTGGATCCCAGATCGTGAACGTGCGCGATCCCTCGCACACGGTGATCAATGACGCAGAGGATCCAATGATTTCTGCCGACGGCCAGAGTCTGGCATTTCTGCGTGACGATCACGGGCTGGGGCAACTCATTGTTCGAGGCGGATTCAGGTCCAACAGACCGACTGAAGTGGCGCTCACGCAGTCTCAGCTGAACGTCTATGAGGCATCCTTCAAGTCCGCAACGGAATATGCATTTGCTGGGGCCGATGAACGTCATGCTCCACAGATTTATTTGAGGGACGCGACCCACATGAATTCGCCGCTCGCTCTTGGGGAGGCCCGCTATCCTGCACTCTCGCCGGATGGACGATGGATGGCGTATAGCCGCCTCGATCATGGTGCGTGGAATCTCTGGCTGCGCGACCAGGGGAGCGGTGCGATCAGAAGGATCGCGAATGTTCCATGCAATCAGATCGAGCCCGCATGGGAGAATGATTCCAAAACATTGCTCTATGGTACCGATTGCGGGCGCAGTTTGTGGTTTACTGCCATCGCACGGCGACGGGTAGTCCCCTAAAGATAGAATCTCGAGCAGAGAGACCTTCGCTAGACCACTCCTTCGGCATCCGACCGACTCAGATGCGTTCCACTAGAAGATCAAGCTGCTCGATGGCATCATCCAGGGCGCAATACTGAAGCTCATAGGTGGGAACAGAGGAGAGTCGTTCCAATATTTTCTCGTGCTTTTTGCGAATCTCCCCAGCAGAGAATAATTCCTTCTGCATTCGTTTTGTCGCGGTGCCTGCTGGCAATGAAATGAACGTAGCCTTAGCGGATGGATGCCGATTGAGATAGAAGATGGCATGCACGTTGGCCTCGCACACAACGTTGAGGTGCGGAAGCTCCGACACGGGAACTTCGATAGAGGGCTTTCCCTCCATGCGGGGCGTTATCTCGAGGTCTGCAAGCTCACTGAACAGGTCCTTAGCCGCCGGCCGGAAGCGCATTCGATGCGAGTGACCAATTACTCGAGGAGCGGCGGAGTCATTGATCAGGTAGCTGGTGTCGTCGGAAGTGTAGGTCCATCCGGCTCGCGCACACGCATAAGCAAGTGTTGACTTGCCGGCACCGGAGTCGCCACAGAGCAGAATGCCCTTTCCATCCTTACTGACACAGCCAGCGTGTATGTCAGTTACTACCGACGCGCCGAGGAGAAGGTACACGACCTTCTCTAAGAAGTTATAGCGAAAATAGAGCTTACTGTTTAGAGCAGACTTGTTTAGCCAGATGAAGTTCACACAAGTCCTTAAATCCAGGACGGCATAGTTGTCTGCGTTTGCCAGTAAAGAGTACAGATGATTGAATTCACGGCGGGTCGGCTCTGGCGGAATGCTTGAGCCACCTCCTTTGCTTACGCCGACACGCACCTGAAGGGTGGTGTTGCCTCGACGCAAGCGGCGATGTCCAAAGCTCTCCTTTGCCGCCTCCAAGACATTCGAATCATTGGTGATGATCTCAACGGGGAATCCAAGCGGATAGAAGATGTCATGCAGAGGCAGTTCCATATCGTACAGGAGTGCATCTTGAGGCCTGCCTCGGTTGTCCTCAGCGGCTCTTAGCGGAGCGGCCTTTCGGGTGAGAGCGCGAGTCATAACTCTATCTTCCAGTCTGCGGGGATTAAACAAAGGTTCGTTGTCAGGGAGCGACCGGCCGTCTCGGCGAGACATCCGGAACCGACAAGAAGTGTCTGAGTGTGCACTGTGCGAAGACCATAGGACAAAGATAGTGATCCGAGCAGCAAGAGTTGTCATTTGCTGGTAAAGGAAATGTCACCGTTCCGTTCGAGCCCTCTCTTCGCCGCGCTGCGGAACAGTCCTCACTGAAGTCACATAGAGCCATGACGTGACAATCAATTGACAAAGGATGAACGATCCGGAGACACCTTTGGACGCGTCTGTCTTTATCGTGCTTACTATGCCGCGGTCAATATCGACGGTATAGGAGAGAAAAGAGTGAAGACCTTTCGTGAACTCGGAACGTGTGATCTGACACCGGAGATTCTGCAGGCTGAGATCTCTGAAAAGGGCTACATCCTGATCCGGGACCTGTTGCCTCGGTCAGCCGTCAGCTCTGTTTTAGTGGATGTTACGCAGGTGCTTTTGGCTGCGGGTTGGCTGCTTGCGGGGTGTGACCCGCTCGAGCGCATGGCAGAGGTTGGCGCAGCGTGCGGTGATCCTGACCCGACGTTTAAGCACGTCTACCAGCAGATCTTCAATTTGGAGTCGTTTCACTCGCTGCCTCACCAGGCGGCGCTGCAAGAGGTGATGAAGATGATCGCCGGTGAGCAAGTCCTGGTCCATCCAAAACCGATCGGTCGCTTGATTTTTCCTCATTGCGAGCGTCTCGTAACGCACGCACATCAGGACTATGAGTTCATGGGCGGAGACCCCGAGTTCTTTACTGTTTGGATACCTCTACACGACTGTCCGGTCGATGTAGGTCCGTTGAGGATCCTGGAAGGCTCTCATCGTTTCGGCGTTCAGTTCCATGAGCGAGAAAATCTGCATGTTCCGGAGATTCCAATCGAAGCAGCCGCCGGAGACGGTTGGGTCGGTGGCGACGTGAACGCTGGCGATGTGTTGATCTTTCATAGTCTGACGGTGCACGCTGCCTCGGCAAACCTTTCAGAGCGGCTTAGGCTTTCATTGGATTGTCGATTTCAGGATGCTCGGCGAGTTCTGAATCCCGCCAATCTGGTGTTTGCTGGTGAGTCTGGAAAGTCTTGGGAAAAGACATATGCTGGCTGGCAGTCGGACGACCTAAAGTTTTATTGGAAGAGAATGCCTCTGACGTTAGAACCGTCGAAGGCAGAGCTATTCCACCTTGCGGAAACGGCTGACTCGCCCTCAATTAGGGCAAGATACGCCAGGATGGTGGGTCAACTCGATTGAGTCGAGGGCATATTGCGGGCGCTCTTTCGCGAGTTTCCCAAGTTGCAGCAGATCTCGAAGGGGCTTGTGGATGCCTACGGTTTTGAAAGGAGAATGTAATGGCACGTCGTGTCGCGTTGTTGATTGGGATAATCGCGATAGCTGGCATATCCGCGCTGGCTGTTCTGAAATGCAGAGAGAAGCACCACGAGGCGGCTATGACAAATCATAGTTTCGCCAAGGCAAATTCGTCACCAACGTCAGAAGCCGACGGGACAGTCGATCCCATGGGATTTGACCTTCGTGGGAAGGCCGCGCCCGGTTTCAGACTGAAAGACATCGGTGGGAAGAACGTCTCGCTTGCTGCCTACAAAGGTCACGCTGTCGTGGTGAACTTCTGGGCGACCTATTGTGGACCCTGCAAACTGGAGATGCCGTGGTTTGAGCAATTGCAGTCGAAGTACAAGAACGAAGGTCTAGTGATCCTCGGTATCAACCAAGACGAAGGGATAAATCTGAGGGACGTGGGTATAGCGGCAAGGCATGTTGGTGTCAGCTACCCGATTCTGATGCCTGACCCGGCCGTTTCCAAAGAATATGGGGGAGTGGACAACCTTCCAGAGACGTTCTATGTCGATCGCGATGGCAAGGTGTTGTTGCAAACAGCTGGGGCGCCGACGAGGGGTAAGCGTACGCCGTGTCCCTCTTGACGTGGGGAGGGTGACACAACAGGTGTCCGCTTAGTTGTTAGCGGACACCTGTTGAGTGTGTCTTAGGCTGCTTGCGAGGAGAGTGTCTGGAGTGAGCTTGCCAGGTTCCAGGGCAACAGTTCCGCGATACGGCTGATGGGGTGATCAGCGATCCTGGCGAGCACGGTACGGAG
>JBEKFF010000007.1:0-37554 GCA_050013455.1 Acidobacteriaceae bacterium
CCATACTTTTACCGCGCTAGCGGCTTACTGCAAATCGCCGTATCCGCACTGCTCCGCTCCCACAGCGTCGGAGCAAGAAACGTCCTCGCCGCGGAGCACTGCCGATACGGCACTAGAGATTTACCAACAGTTGAGTTGGTGCGCTCGATCCAAAACATGCGGGCTCACGGTTGCAGGCGGACCGGTTCGATCTGCCAGGCGACTCGCACCCTTCAGCAGCTTGTACCGTGATTGCAGGACGTTCTTTGGTATAGTCATCAGCGCGGGACAGCCCAGTCGTTGTCAGGCGAGGTCCAGGGACTCGTGTGTCGGCCTCAAAGCCCAAACAAAGCCTCAGAGGCCGGTTCACCAGGCAAAAGGAAGCATCATGAAGCGCTCTATCAGCACATTCTGGGTGATCTTGTTCATCGGCATTCTGTGTGTGCCGGTTGCCCATGGGGCCAAGGGCCGCATTCGAGTTTTGCTGCTCGATGGCGAAAGTGGTGGACCA
The DNA here is from genome assembly GCA_050013455.1 of Acidobacteriaceae bacterium. GTDB lineage: Bacteria > Acidobacteriota > Terriglobia > Terriglobales > Acidobacteriaceae > Granulicella. The sequence continues at coordinate 491 of JBEKFF010000007.1, forward strand.
TATCATCAGTGGCAAGTGACAACACCGATCCTGAAGAAAGAACTTGAGGAGACGGGGTTGTTCGAAGTGACCGTTGCAACCGCACCCCATTCGGACGGTGATTTCAGCAACTTCAAGCCTGACTTCAACCTTTACGAGGTGGTGGTTTCTAACCTGGATTCTCCCGATTGGCCGGTCGGGTTAGAAGCACAATTCGAGCAATACATGCGCGATGGCGGTGGCCTCGTCGTAGTGCATGCCGCCGATAATGCCTTCCCGAACTGGACTGCCTACAATGAGATGACGGGCATCGGCGGTTGGCGAGGCCGCACCGAAAATGCTGGGCCACTTTGGTATGTGAAGGATGGCAAGGTCGTTTCAGATCCAACCCCTGGAAGTGCCGGCCATCACGGTGCGCGCCTTCCTTTCCAGATTGTCGATCGTGCGCCCGAACATCCAATCCTGCGGGGGCTGCCGCGGGTTTGGATGCACGCACCGGATGAACTATACGGCACGCTGCGGGGGCCCGGTAAGAACATGACTATCCTCGCAACGGCGCATTCAGATCCGAATAATAACGGCACCGGGTTCGACGAGCCGATGCTCATGGTGCTCAGATTCGACAAGGGCAGGATATTCCACACGACTCTCGGCCATGATGCGCTCGCATTAAGTGGGGTTGGATTTGTAACGACGTTTCAGCGAGGAACGGAGTGGGCAGCCACCGGAAGGGTGACCCAGAGAGTTCCGGCCGGATTCCCAACCGCGAACACGGTCAGCTATCGCGTCGACCTCGCACAAATGGATCCCGAGTTTCGAAAGGGATCAACTACGCCTCCTCCGGCGGCAACAAAACATCCGAATTAGCCGGGCTAGCGGTTCGCTGTTACTCGGGGATCACAGGCCAGTGCACGTTTCCAGATCAGATTCAGGACAAAGCGTTCATTGGCGATTCGCCGCAGGCCGAAAAGCGAAGTTGCGGTTGATGCCCGATGAGGGCCTAGCCGCTGGTTCGACAAGTGCACAGCAGCGTCATCCCGAAATAGAAATAACTCCGTAGCCACCTTTTCCAACTTGAGAGCGAAACAGCACGCTTCGAGGTCGCTGCCTGGGACACAGACCCTCCATGCACAAAATCCTCACCTCGTCTGTCGGGGCCACCGCACGAATCATCACGTATTCCACCAGCATCGAATCCGCAACCAGACGGCACACCAAACTCGCGAAATAGTTGAGGTGCGCAGCAAGAAAGCCATACCAGGCGTACTTCGGCCCCTCTGATTCAAGAGGTGCATCCGATAAAATTTGTGGGAGTGCCACGGTTATTATCCTGATGTTTGAGAGTGTCTTAGAGCTTTGGGAGTTGGGTGCTGTTCCATCCACCGCCGATCGCCTTGACGAGAAGAACGCTGGACTCCATCCTTCTCCGCTTGATGTCGATATCATTGCGTTCATTGGCCAGAAGGATGGTCTGTGCGCTGATCACTTGGAGATAGTTATCGACACCGCCCTTGTACCGGCTGGTGAACAGCTCAAGCGCTTCGGAGGCGGACGCTGTGGCGTGCTGTTGTTGTTGCGCCTCGCCTTCAAGAATGCGCAAGGCGGCCAAATTGTCTTCTACCTGCTGGAATGCAGTCAGGGTGGTTTGTCGATAGGCGGCGACGGTACCGTCGTAGTTTGCAGTCGCCGAGTTTACGACAGAGCGACGGCGACCTGCGTCGAAGAGGGTCTGCGACATTTGGCCTCCAACCGCCCACATACGGCTGGGCCAGGTGAACCAATTCGCGATTGACGTTGCGTCAAACCCACCCCCGGCGCCCAGATTCAGCGAAGGATAGAATGCCGTTTGAGCGATCCCTATCTGATCGTTTGCCTCCGCGACGCGGCGCTCCCCAGCGGCGATGTCAGGTCTGCGCTCCAGAAGGGTCGACGGCAAGCCGACCGGAATGACGGGAAGCTGAAGCTGTGTTTTTGGCGCGAACGTTATGCTGAACTGTGCCGGAGGCTCGCCGATCAAGGTGGCGATGGCGTGTTCATACTTAGCCCGCATCACCGTGACATCGGTATCCTCAACCTTCGCTCCGTCGAGCTGGGTCTGCGCCTGGGCCACATCCGCTTTAGGAGCAACTCCTCCTGCGAGGCGCTGCTGCGTTAGTCTTAGCGCGTCGGTATAGGCCTTCACGGTTTCGTCCAGCAGTTGCTTCTGGGCGTCGGCGCTACGCAGCTCGAAGTAGTCGACAGCCAACTCGGCATGCAAGCTGAGGTTGGCTGTCTGCAGGTCGGCGGCGCTGGCCTGCGCTTCCTCGCGCGAGGCATTCACGGTCCGGCGGACCTTCCCCCATAAGTCGACTTCATAGGAGAGATCGAAGGGCATGCTGAAATCCCCGGTGCCGTTATTTGCAGCCTGCGCAGGGAAGTAGGGCTGATTGGGAGACACTCGTTCGTTGGAGATCCCCGGGCTGGTGGAGATGGTCGGATACATCGCTGACCGGTTGTACTTAATCATGTCGCGCGCCTGCTGGAACCGGGCCTCTGATACCTTGAGGTTCTGGTTGGAAACGGTCAGATCTTCTTCGAGTCCATTGAGTTGTGAATCGCCGAAGATCTCCCACCATTTGCCGCGAAGCGCCTGATCGTCTGGCTGCGCTGCCTTCCAGCCATTTGATTCCTTGAAGGATTCAGGAGGCTGTTCTTTGAAGGCCGGAGCCATGGGGGTTGTTGGCTTCTTATACTTCGGACCGATCATGCATCCGCTGAGCAGAAGACTCAGCGAACAGACTGTGGCGAAGGCAAGTTGACGGTTCACTTTGCGCCTCCAGTCTGCGTGGCAGTCACCTGCACCGGATTTCCGCTGGCGAGAGAGTCCGAGGGGTTGACGATGACCTGATCGGTCGGCTGCAGGCCTGCCACCACCTCGACGATGGCGCCAAAGTCGCGACCGATAGTGATCGGAACAAGCTCTGCGCGGCCATTGCGAACCACACCGACACGCAAACCCTCTGACCGAAAGAGCAGGGTATTCGCAGGGATCATGAGCGATTTGGTTGAGGGGTGCGCGCCGTCGGGAACCTTGAGATGCACAAAGACGTAAGCCCCAGTCTTAATGCGGTCTTGTGGGTTGTCGATATCGACCTCGACATTCAATGTACGTGAGGCGTAGTCGATCGAATCGGAGTTACGCACGATGGTGCCTTGGAAAGCCTCTCCCGGGAACTCATCCAGGGTCAGGGTTGCTTTGGCTCCGGTTTGCGATGCGCTCGCATCGACCTCGGGGACGGCAACGTAGACGCGTAGCCTACCCACCTCCGCCATGTGGAACAGTTCCTGTGGCACCGTCGCCTGCCCCTGCGCACCGCCGGCTCCGGCGTTGATGAGCGCGCCGATGTCCGTATTGCGTTGGGTGATCACACCCGAGAAGGGAGCGTAAATATTTTCGTACGATTGCAGTTGCTCCAGCCGATGAACATCTGCGGTCATGGAGCCAACCGTCGCCTGTCTTGCGCTCAGATCCTGGACTGCCTGGTCGGTCTCCTGTTGGGAGACCGCCTGGGTCTTGACCAGGTTCTGCCAGCGCGTCGCCGTGATCTGAGCGAGTTGTTCGTTTGCCTGCGAGGTCTTTAACGTCGCCCGTGCTTGCTCCAATTGCTGATCCAGTTCGGGAGTTTCGATGACGGCGAGCAACTGACCCTGCTCCACATGTGCGCCGATGTCGAAGTACCACTTCTTCAAATAGCCGTTGGTACGAGCAAAGATTGGGGTATCGATGAATGCTTGCGTGTTGCCAGGCAGCACGATCTCCTGGGCTGCCGTTCTGGACTGGGGCTGTACCACGCTGACGGTCGGAGCCGCCGCTCTCTCAGTGCGGACGCCCAGCGCAGTCTCGGCCTGGGCCCGTTCGTGGATGCCGGAGTAGATCACCGTTCCACCTCCGATCGCCGCAACAGCAAGGCCAATCCACAACCAGCGGGACGACGACTTAGACGGTGGCGGCGTGGAGGGTACCGTCTCGGGGTTGGGAACTTCAGATTGATTTTCAGTAGTCATGGTATGTCTCCAGTCGTAAACGTCTTGATTACGCGTGAGTAGGTTCATCGCATGATTCTGCGATCGGCGGTTCGGCCACAGCAGGATTCCGTCCGTGTAGGAGGGCGAACACCGACGGGACAAAGACGAGAGTGGCCACCGTGGCGCAGAGCAGACCACCGATGACGGCGCGCCCGAGCGGAGCATTTTGCTCACCGCCGTCGCCGAGGCCAAGCGCCATCGGAATCATGCCGATGATCATGGCCAGAGCCGTCATGATGACCGCGCGAAAGCGGGTTGTACCGGCTTCAAGCGCCGCGGCCACGGCGTTGACATGATGGAGCAGCCGCTCTTTTGCAAAGGCGACCACAAGGATGCTGTTAGCGGTGGCGACGCCCATACACATGATGGCTCCCATAAGAGCGGGCACGCTCAGTGTGGTGTGCGTCACAAAGAGAAACAGGATGATACCGGCCAGCGCCGCAGGCAGCGCGGTAATGATGATGAATGGGTCAACCCACGACTGGAAATTCACCACGATCAGCATGTAAACCAGAATGATCGCAAAACCCAGACCGCCAATCAGCCCTATATAGGAGGTCCGCATCGTTCCATATTGACCGCGAAGGGTAACGAAGCTGCCACGCGGAAGTAGCTTGCTGTTAGCGTCGACGATGCTGTTCACATCACGTCCAACCGCACCAAGGTCCCGATCCTGAACCGAAGCGTAGATGTCGACGACGCGATGGATGTTGTAGTGGTTGATCGAGACCGGTTCGTCGGTTCGCTGGATCGACGCGACGTTTTCAAGAATCCCAGGCTGCTTTTGATTGGCGGTGGTTAGCGGAATATCCTGGAGATCCTGGCGAGACTGAATGTCGTATTGAGGCGTCTGCATGACCACGTAATACTCCACGCCGCTCTTCGGCTCCAGGTAAAACATAGGCGTCACCTGGAAACTCCCGCTCAACGAGACGAGCATGCTATTGGCCACATCGGTCACCGTATATCCGGCTTGCAGGGCCTTGGTGCGGTCGATATTAATGTGAAGTTTCGGGTAGTCACCCTGCTGTTGAATACGCAGATCGGCGATGCCGCGGACATGGCTGAGCTCTTTGAGCACCTTGTCGGCAACGCGGGCATTCGCAGCCACGTCTGCGCCCTCGATCTGAATATCGATGGGTGCGGGCAACCCGAAGTTCAACGTCTGGGTGGCAATGTCGGCCGGGAGGAAGTAGAACGTGACACCTGGATATTCCCGCGGCAACCTATCACGGAGAGTTCGCACGTAATCCGCCGTCGGATGATGCTTCTCTTTGAGTGAAACCAGGATGTCAGCGTCCGCTGCGCCGGTTGTCCCCGAGCGGTTATACATGTAGTTGATGTTGCTGTAGGGAAGGCCAATCGTATCGAGGATATTATCCATTTCCGCGGACGGAATTGTTTGGCGGAGGCTGCCCTCAACTTGATCAACTATTCGTGCGGTGTCCTCAATACGGGTTCCAGTCTTCGCGCGTACATGCAAAATAAACTGGCCGCTGTCCGTATCCGGGAAAAAATTCTGGCCAAGAAACGGAATCAGAGCGAACGTAAGGAGACAGACAACTATGAAGCCCGGAATAAAGACCTTTCTCGCTGAAACAAGCCGTGTCAGGAAGGAAGCATAGGCAGCGCGGACCTTCTCGAAAAGTCGTTCAAATCCTTTCTGAAAACGAGCAAACGGATTACGCGACTCCTGACCACCGTGCTGCTTGACCTTCAGCAGATGCATGGCCAGGGTAGGCACCAGCGTGCGGGACAAAATATAGGAAGCGAGCATGGCGAAGATGACCGCTTCAGCAAGTGGGGCAAAGAGGTATCCCGCGACACCGCTCAGAAAGAACATCGGCAAAAAGACGATGCAGATGCACAACGTCGAAACCAGAGCCGGTGTGGCAATCTGCGCGGCCCCCTCCAGGATGCCGGCGTGCAACCCGGCGCCTTCCTCAAAATGACGCTCGATATTCTCAATGGTGACGGTTGCGTCATCGACAATAATGCCGACTGCGAGCGCCAGTCCTCCCAGTGTCATCGTGTTGATGGTTTGGTGTAGGAAGCTCAAGACGATGACAGATGTCAGAATGGCTAACGGAATAGAGATAGCGATGATCAACGTGCTGCGCCAGCTTCCTAGGAAGAGGAGAATCATCAGAGCGGTAAGCGCGGCGGCGATAACAGTCTCACGAATCACTCCACTGATTGCTCCGCGCACGAAGACGGATTGATCGGCAAGGGGCTGAATCCTGAGCTGAGGAGGAAGGGTTTGAGCAATTCTTGGCAGCAGCTGCCGCACCCCTTTGACGACAGCAAGCGTCGATGCATCTCCGGCCTTGTAAATCGTTACCAGCACGCCACGTTTGCCATCCTGCCGAACGATATTCGTCTGCGGTGAAAAACCGTCGCTTACCGTGGCTACATCGCGGAGATAGATGATGGTGTTACCCACCTTCTTGATCGGAAGATCGTTGAAGTCCGATATCTTCTGCAGGTCTACGTTGGCGTCGACGTCATACTCGAACTGCCCTATCTTTGCTGTGCCGCCCGGCAAGATGAGTTGCTCATTGCCGAGCGCAGTCAACACATCATTCGGGGACAAACCCTTAGACTGTAGCAGGCCCGGGTTGAGAGTGACCATCACGTGACGATATTTGCCTCCATAAGGATATGGAACCGCAGCGCCAGAAACAGTGACCAGCTGTGTGCGCAGAACGTTCAGCGCAAGGTCGTTCAGCTGAGATTCGGTCATACCATTCCCGGAAGGCCGAGCTGCAGAATGGGAACGGTGGACGCGTTGTAATCGACGATCAGCGGAGGGAGCGACCCGGGAGGTAATTGTTTGATGAGGTTCTGCGAAATCGCGGTAATCTGCGCATTCGCGCGGTCAATACTGGCATTCGGCTGAAGATAGATCTTTACAATCGAAGTCCCGTTTACCGTCGTGGACTCGATGTGCTCGATATTGTCAACGGTCGTCGTGAGCGCCCGCTCATAGACGGTTGTGACTCGCCCTTCCATCTCCTCAGGGTTTAGGCCGGAGTAGGTCCACGCGACGGCGACAACGGGGATATTGATGCTCGGAAAGATATCGGTTGGCGTGCGCAAAATCACAACCGGGCTCAGCAATAGGATGAGCAACGCCAGCACGATGAAGGTGTAGGGCCGGTTTAGTGCAATTTTGACAATCCACATTTTAGTGTCCTTAACCTCTGGTGTTTTCCAACCTTTGACTCCACGATCTTGATGCTCGCATCGGGGGGAGCTCAAAGTCTTTGGGCGCGAAGTTCAGGAGTCTGAATTCACTAAAACCCGCATGGCTCGCCCACTCTGGAGACCTCATCGAGGTGCGGACGTGGGCGCGTCCTCGCATCATTGGCAATTAGAGGGCAACGCGCAAATGAAGTAGTGACCGGCGGTACGCGGATGGACTTTCTAGACGACGAAGGGGGTGTTCCGGAATTGCAGTATCTTCCCGAACTCAGGCTCCTCTGAAGGATGGCAACAGAGTGCACCTTACCGCTCGCGCCTTCGACGTTCTATGAGATGAAGCGCCGCCGGCGACTGCATTCAACACTATGAGCCATATCAGCGGGAAGAATGGAAACGGGTCTTATGCCGTGCGGCGCGCGATGGTCCGTAAGCGCATGCGAGAAAAGCTGCAGGAGATCAAGCAGCAACCAAAAATGCGCATGCATGACGAGAATCACTTGAATGTTGGCAACGCCCAAGAACTGCTTGAGGAAGCGTGCGGCGAAGACGGGGCTTGGCAGCGAAACACCGGCTTGATGCCCGGCGACTCTGGCCTTTCGGTCGGCCTCGGGAATTATCAGGCTGCCTGCATCATTGCCTTTGGCGGGACCCCGTCACGGATGACGAGCGATGCAGCGGAAGCCGATGTGGGTCATGCTGGTGTCGACCATCTGGGGCTGGCGGGCTGCGGGACGATAGCGGAGGCAGTAGTTGGGCGCGCAGAGATGGGAACCGCCTTTGACCACCTTGCGAGGGATTTTGATTGCCGGCTGGTTGACGTCGAAGCTCTTTTCGGGCGAGAGGATGCGCGGATTCTCGGCGGGTCCGCAGCACGGGCTGGAAGTGCATTCGTCGGAATGGCGATGGACGTACCAGTCGGAGGTCCATTCCCAGACGTTGCCGGTCATGTCGTAGAGTCCATAGCCGTTGGGCGGAAAAGAGCCGACGGGCGACGTTCCTTCAAAGCCGTCGAGCAGCAGGTTTTGAAAGGGAAACTCTCCCTGCCAGCTGTTGGCCATGGCTTTGCCGCCGGGGCCATGCTCATCTCCCCAGGCAAAGATTTTTCCGTCGAGGCCACCGCGAGCGGCAAACTCCCACTCGGCTTCGGTGGGCAGTTCTTTCCCGACCCAATTGGCGTAGGCTTCGGCATCTTCAAATGCGACATGGACGACTGGATGATGCGCGAGCCCTTCGAGGGACGATTGTGGGCCGCGCGGATGTTTCCAACTCGCACCCGGAATCCATGCCCACCAGTTCGTGTAGTTGCTCAGATCGACCGGGCCGCGCGCTTTGTGAAAGACCATGGAGCCGGGTACGAGATTCTCGGCCGGCGCGCCGGGATAGTCTGCAGGATTGAGCGGACGTTCGGCAAGCGTCTTGTAGCCGGTGGCTTCAACGAAGCGGGCAAACTGTTGGTTGGTCACCTCGTGGCAGTCGATCCAGAAGCCATCGACGCTCACTTGGTGCACCGGCTTCTCTTCGGGATAGAAGTCTTCGGACCCCATACGGAACGTGCCTCCGCTGACGTATGCCATGTCGACATGCTGCTCGCTGCGCGCGGCCTTGGGCATTTCGCTGAGTTCTTCTGCCATTGGAGTCCTTCCTCTATTGGCGCGGGATTGATCCGCAATATGAATCTACACGGATGGGCATGGAGATGGCGCGGGGGGTGCTTCCGGTGAGTACGGTAATGCGTCACGATTTGCGTTGGTGTCTCTCGGGTGAGGTATCAGCCGCTTGTCTGCCGTTGCGCCCTGGACCCGTACTTCGGCCTTCCCATAGACGTAACGAGCACGGGACGGTCCGTCTGTCAGCGAGGTCAAGCACGGGCCTAACGCGCTGATGGACGAAATCACCGGGGCTCCCACTGCAGCGCCCGCGCCCGCACCGTCCCTGTGGCAGGGAATTGATGAGCCGAGAGCGAACGGAGGCGCCGGCTCAGCGCCTCCGTTTGCAAGGAAGCAGAACTGCCGTTAGTTACCGGGGACGATTTTGACCGCGATGCCCTTGTTCACCAGGAGCTTCACTTCGGCCCTGCGATTGTCGCTGCGCCCAGAGGGTGTCTCATTGGAGGCTACGGGGCTCGCCTCGCCCATTGCGCCAGGCGCGACAATCCGGCCCACTGGAATATTGCACTCCTGGAGCAGATAGGCGACCACGGCCTGAGCGCGTTGCTTGCTCAGCACTTGATTGCTGGAAGCTGTACCCACGGAGTCGGCAAAGCCCGCCACCTGGATCACGTAGCCTTTTTCGTAGGTAAGGGCCTTGCTTGCTAAGGCCGCGAGTGCATTGCGGTCCTCTCCCGAAAGGCTGTAGTCCCCGGTCGCAAAGTAGACGGTACGTTCGCCCTTCACGACAAAGTCGCCCAACTCCGAAAAGCGCTTCGCGGTAGCCAATGCCACTTCGTCGATACCCGCCTGGTTGGCCGCGATATCTTGATTAGCTTGCGCGATGGCTGCCTGCGTAGCCGCCTGGTTGGCTGCGATTTCTGCGTCGGTCGCCTCCTTGTTGGCTTTGTAGGTGGCCATGTTCGAGGCTTGCTGCTGAACGGTGGGGTTCAAACCTGCCTGGATCACTTTGGCCAGGCTCAGATCATCCTGATCGAAGATGATTCTTTCCGCCGTAACGTTGCTCTGATCGCCGGTTCCCTCGTACTTTAGCTTGAGTCCCGGTATCAAGACCTCTTGACCGACGTCCTTTTTCCGGGCTCCGAGCCCTATCGGGTGCTGCACTTTCGTAGCATCCGTGAGAGTCACGGTTGTAGTCCCCTCGTCCGTCTCCACGGTCAGGGTGCTTCCCGAGTGTAGAGTAACCACTCCTTTGCCTTTTACCTTATCCTTATCAGCCGCAAAGGCCGTTAAGGAGGTGGAGAGGCACAATGCCAACAAGCTCACCGAAATCCCAATTTTTTTACTCGTCATAAATACTCTCCATTCTCCTGCGGTTGGCGGGAGCTAACTCGATATGTTTAGCTGCCCAGGAAGCGATGGTATCGAGTGAGCGCGGGCGAACGGAACTGTCTAAAGTGACAGGCTGAACAGGATTTCGGACGGAATGTTCGGCAGCAATCAGTGCAGCTCGGCTGTCTAGTCGACGAGAGGGCTTCCGGATCACAAGCACCTTCGAAGCAATCATGAAGTCCCCGCAGCGTGAGTCGTGGAAAGTTTGTGTTGGGTAAGATGATGCACGCTTCATCAAGAAGTTCAACGATGTTAAAGCGGTTTATTTCAGTTGTCGAACATAATTCCGGGTCTGTATAGTGCAGGGTGGGTTAGGCGTATTGAAATATGACTGCAATGAGGATCGCGCGAGTGTTTTTGGAAGTGGGGTTGTCAATGGCCGTCGTCGGCGGCCCCTACGTCCAGGGTCAGGTACAGACGAACGTTCCTCAAGTGATCCCAGGCGCGAAGCCGGTCACGGTGGACCACATCAAGGTCCATGGCACGTCTCTCGAAGGCAATCTGGAAGGAGATGCCGTCGACCGCGACGTCCTTGTTTTTCTGCCGCCAAGCTACGCAAGGGATAAGCATCGCCGGTATCCCGTCGTGTACGCCCTGCATGGTTACTCCATTGGAGCCGAGCAGTGGTCGCATGAGATTCACGTGCCGCAGACGATAGAGGGTGCGTTCGCTCAGGGTGCGAAGGAGATGATTGTCGTTCTGCCGGACTCGAAGACCATCCACAACGGTTCCATGTACTCGAGCTCGGTCACAACAGGCGACTTTGAGAATTTCATCGCGCACGACCTCGTCGCCTACATTGACGGCCACTATCGCACCCTGCCGAATCGACTCAGCCGGGGCCTTGTCGGGCACTCCATGGGCGGCTATGGCGCCAGCCGCATAGGATTGAAGCACTCCGATGTTTTTGGCAGCCTCTACATCATGAGTCCCTGCTGCATGTCGGCTCGACCCGCCGGGCCAGTCAACCTCGAGCTTGAGAAGAAACTCGAGTCCGTGAAAACTGCAGACGATTCCGCGAAGCTGTCCTTTATGGAACGCGCTCAACTCGCAAGCGCGGCAGCCTGGTCGCCTGATCCGAAGAACCCTCCGCTCTACCTGGATCTACCCACCAAAGATGGAGTCGCGCAACCGGACATCCTGGCCAAGTGGGCTGCGAACGCACCGCTCGACTTCATCGATCAGTACATCCCAAACCTTCGCCAATACAACGGGATCGCAATCGACGTTGGAGACCAGGACAACCTTCGCACCGACACGGCGAAGCTTCACGACGTGCTCGACCGATACAGCATTCCAAACACCTTTGAGGTCTACGCAGGCACGCATACCAGCGCCGTGGCCGACCGTTTCCAGAATTACGTGATGCCGTTTTTCAGCAACCATCTTTGCTTTCAGACTGGCTGCCAATGAGCAGCCTCAACCAAAGGAGTAGCATGATCGCCCATTCTCTTCGCGCCTCGTTCCGACGGCTGACCGCTGCAGCTCAAATGTCATCCTTTCTTGCGATCGGCGCGACAGTCCTCTGCGGTACCCTCGTGATCATCCCGGCGAGAGCACAGCAGGAATCCACGACGACAGCCCCCTACCTCAATACGGCGTTGTCTCCCGACGTGCGCGCCCGCGACCTGGTGGGTCGCATGACGCTTGAGGAGAAAGCTTCACAGCTGGTAAATCAATCGCGCGCCATCCCGCGTCTCAAGGTTCCGGCCTACGACTGGTGGAGCGAATCGCTGCATGGCGTAGCCGTGAACGGCACCACGGAGTATCCCGAGCCCGTTGGTCTTGCGGCCACCTTTGATGTCTCAGCGATTCACACCATGGCCGCAGACATCGGAATCGAAGGCCGCGTCGTACACGCCCGGGACATGCATGACGGCGGTTCGTCTATCTTCCATGGCCTGGATTTCTGGGCGCCCAACGTTAACATCTTCCGCGATCCACGGTGGGGCCGCGGCCAGGAGACCTATGGGGAGGATCCGTTCCTCACCGGCCGCATGGGCGTTGCTTTTGTCACCGGCATGCAAGGCGACGACCCTAACTACTATCGCGTAATCTCTACTCCCAAGCACTTCGCGGTGCATAGCGGTCCGGAATCGACACGCCACATGGCCGATGTTGACGTGAGCCGGCATGACCAGGTCGACACCTACGAACCAGCCTTCCGTGCCGCCGTTGTCGAGGGCAAAGCCGGATCGGTGATGTGCGCGTACAACGCGATTAATGGTCAGCCAGCCTGCGCCAACCAGTATTTGCTACAGGATCTGCTGCGCGGTTCCTGGAGCTTCCAGGGATATGTGGTTTCGGACTGCGGCGCGGTGCGTGACATCTTCAACGGTCACCACTATCGTCCCACCCAGCCGCAAGCATCCGCCATCTCGCTCGAGCGCGGCATGGACAACGAATGCGTCGACTTCACCTCGTTGGTGAAGGATGACCACGACTACAAGCCCTACATCGAAGCCGTCCAGCAGGGTTACCTCAGCCAGAACGCCATGGATACCGCGCTGGTTCGCCTGTTCACCGCGCGGATCAAGCTCGGCATGTTCGACCCGGCGGATAAGAACCCTTACGCAAACATCGACGAGAGGGAACTGAACAGCCCCGAGCACCGCGCCCTGGCACGTAAGCTCGCCGAAGAGTCGATGGTGCTTCTCAAGAACGACGGAACGCTGCCCATTAAGCCGGGCACGCGCAACATCCTCGTTGTAGGTCCGCTTGCTGATCAGACGGCCGTGCTCCTCGGCAACTATAACGGCACGCCCACGCATACCGTCTCACTACTCGAGGGGCTCAAAGCAGAGTTTCCAGACGCCCAGATCACCTACATTCCCGGCACGCAGTTCCTCCGCGACGAGGGCCAGCCAGTGCCCAACAATTTGCTGACCACCCCCGACGGCAAGCCCGGCCTGCAGGCAGAGTACGCTGACTGGGGCAGCATCGATTTTGGTCCTGACGTGAAACCCAAGCCCATCACCTCCCGTGTTGAGCCGAACATCGACCTCAGCCAACAGAACCCGCCCGCTGCGATCGCAGGGAAGAAGTCTGTCGGTGTGCAGTGGACCGGATCGCTTACCGCGCCCACCACCGGCGACTACCTGATCGGCGTGCAGGCGGACGGTTTCGCGCGCGTGTCGGTCGACGGCAAAATGATCGCGCTGCAGTACGGCTCGCAGGGCGTCGAAACTCACCTTGGGCGAGTGCATCTCGTGCAGGGCGAGAAGACTGCCCTGGAGATCCAGTATCGAAGCGCGGACGACCGCAAGCCTACCGCGAAGCTGATCTGGTCCGCCGTAAACGACGCGCCCTCACCTGAGGCTGTAGCCGCTGCTCGCAAAGCCGATCTCGTGATCGCGGCTGTGGGCATCACCAGTCGTCTCGAGGGCGAAGAGATGCCCGTCAACCAGCCCGGATTCCTCGGCGGTGACCGAACGAGTCTTGACTTGCCGCAAGCCGAGGAGTCGTTGGTTGAGTCCGTTGCCGCTGCCGGCAAACCGCTGGTGGTGGTGTTGATGAACGGCAGCGCGCTGGGCGTCAATTGGATCGACAAGCACGCGAATGCTGTTCTCGAAGCCTGGTACCCCGGCGAAGAGGGTGGCGCGGCGATAGCCAGCACACTCAGCGGCAAGAACAATCCGGCCGGTAGACTCCCGGTGACGTTCTACAAGGATGTGAGCCAACTTCCCAACTTCGAAGATTACTCGATGGACAATCGCACCTACCGCTACTTCACCGGCAAGCCACTCTACCCTTTCGGCTATGGTCTGAGCTACACCAACTTCAGCTACAGTGCGCTCACTCTTCCTGCAACCAGCGTGAATGGGGGCGATCCGGTGCTTGCTACCGTGACCGTGACAAATGCGGGGAAGGTGGCCGGAGATGAGGTCGCGCAACTTTATCTGAAGTTCCCGTCCGTTGCCGGCGCGCCACGTGTTGCGCTGCGTGGGTTTCAACGAGTCCACCTCGAACCGGGGCAAAGTGTGCAACTGCACTTCGAACTCAAGAACCGCGATCTCAGCATGGTCACGGAGGCTGGCCAGCCTATCATCGCAGGAGGGGACTACAGCATCAGCATTGGAGGCGGCCAGCCCGATACCGGTTCGGCTGGGGTCACCGGGCGCTTTCGCGTGGAGGGGCAGATCGCGTTGCCAGATTAAGAGGGCTTGAGGTTTTCTTCCCTGGGTCCGATTCGGCGGTTGAGCGCGGGATAGTCATTTGTTGAGAAGGGGGATCAAGGCACTCGCATCTCCCATATCGCTCATGATCGGAGACTCATTGGATCCTGTCAGTTTTGTCACTTGTCAGCGTAATCGGGTTAAAGTAAATTCTCTAAAAGTCGAAAATTTGGCAATGCGGCTGGCGCCTGGAGAAATGCGAACAGCATAACAGTGCCCAAACCAGCAAGGACAACCTCAATCGCGGAGCATGAGACGATGAATATTAATAGCAACTAGACTCGGAGAACCGGGTTTGCACCTTGTGAAGGGGACAACTTGGAAACGCCATCACGCCGGATTCTCGTAGTCGAAGATTATGAGCCGTTTCGGCGCTTCATTTGTTCGACGCTCAGCAAGGAACCAGGATTTCAGGTCTGCGAGGTCGCGGACGGATTAGAAGCAGTCAAGAAAGCCCAAGAACTCAAGCCGGAGTTGATTTTGCTGGACATCGGGCTCCCTTCACTGAATGGAATCGATGCGGCTCGACGAATCCGCAAGCTGCTTCCAGAGAGCAAAATCCTCTTCGTAAGCCAGGAATCTTCTGCAGATGTGGTGCAGGAAGCTCTCGCCTCGGGGGCAATGGGCTACGTGGTTAAAGTGCATGCCGGAAGCGAGTTGTTACCTGCGGTGGAAGCGGTCCTTCAAGGCAGGCAATTTGTCAGCAGCGGGTTATCGGGTCGCTGTTTTACCCCCTCTTCTGATTCGAAAAGTCTCGACCGCCCCAATGCGCCTCTGCAAACACTGGCACCGGGAAGAGTGGATGCCAAGTGCAATCACCAGGCTGAATTCTATTCTGATCAGGCAGGACTTTTAGTTGGCTTCGCCCGTTTCATCGAAGCCGCTCTGAACGCCGGGAAAGCAGTGATCGCGGTGGTGGCCGAATCACATCGGATGAGTCTTCGTGAGAAATTGCGGGAACACGGCGTGGATATTGTCACCGCCGTTGAACAGGGGCGCTATGTCTGTTTGGATGTTGCCGACACGCTCTCGACTTTCATGGTGAATGGTCTGCCTGACCCGGCTCGATTTCTGAAGTTCGCGGGCGATCTGATTGCTACAGCTGGACAAGCATCGAGGGGGGATCGCCCCGGCGTTGCGCTTTGCGGTGAATGTGCTCCTGTCTTATGGGGGCAGGGAAAGGCGGATGCAGCGGTGGAACTAGAACGTCTATGTGACGAGATCGCCAAGAGCTGCGACGTCGATATTTTGTGCGGGTATATAGTGAACGCTCTTCAGCGTGAACAGGAAAGAGACATCTACCAGAGAATCTGTGCGAAGCACTCCGCCGTTTCTTCGGTTTGAACCGCCGATGTTGGTACGCATCTAGCCAGCCTCACGAATGGAAGCGCGTCCGGAATGCAAGGGCACGCTAACCTGGACTGTAGTGCCTTTTTGGGGTTGCGTATCGATCAAAGACGTTCCCTCCACCAGTTTGATTCGCTGTTCGATTCTAACCAGACCAAGCCCACGGCCTCCCCTTGCCGCTCCGAGATCAAAGCCAACGCCGGAGTCGCTGACTCTGAGATGAATTTCATCCGATTCGCCCCACAATTGCACAGTGAACTTCTGTACTCCGCTATGCAACACTCCGTTGTGCAGCGCTTCCTGTAGAACTCGGAAAAGGCAGATAGAAACGTCCGGTAGAACGGGGCTGGGGAAGCCCTGGCTCCTGAAGTCAATTTCAACGCTCTTTCTCTCCGCGAACTCCTCGCAGAAGGTTTTCATCACGGCAGCGATGCCGAGATACTCGAGTCTCGGAGAATACAATTCGTGCGCCGAAGCCTTCACGTCGGTCAAAATCCCTAAGGTCTTCCTCCATACCGCGTCCATGGGGTCAAGAAATTCAATGGCCTGATCGGGGAATTCATTTTTTAGGTGTTCGATCGCAATCGCCAATAAAGCAAGACGCTGACCGATGTTTTCGTGAAGGTCTTTCGCGATACGGTCACGTTCCCGCTCTTCTGCCTCAATGACTCTGCGGTTCATGGAGGAGATGGCTTCTTCCGCCAATTTGCGCTTCGTGATATCCAGCGACACGCCAAGCATTCTCTCGGGGTCACCGCTTTTTGCATAGTAGAACTTGCCTCGCGCTCCCAGCCAGCGAACTGTCCCGTCTGGCTGTAAGATACGAAATTCTTCGGCGTACAGCTTCTTGTTCTGCCTTGAATCCGCGATCGATGCAGAGACTCTCGTCCGGTCATCCGGATGGACGAAACGAGTGAACTCCGCACCGGTTGTTATGTACGTATCGGAATCGATTCCAAAGATGCGCAGGTCGCCGAACCAGACATTCCGTCCGCTCTTGACGTCCAAGTCCCACCCTACCGATGCGCCCGCTTCCATTGCCAGACGTAGTCTGTCGTTGGCTAAACCAAAATCAACATCCATTTCACGTCTGGCGAGGTATTCCTTTATGAAGGCAGCAGCCGCCAGACATAGAATCGCGATAATTGCGACCAGCAGGCGAAGGGTGGGTCGACCGACGTTCTCATCTCGTTGGATCAGTTCCCAGATAATCGGTATAGGGACCATCACGACGACGAGCATCGCCCATGTAGAAGCTCGTGAAGTCTGTCCCGTATCAGTTCGGAGCGCTGTTGATTCTCCCTCTACCTGCCGTGCGCGCAGCGGTATCCACACAAACCAGCAAACCGAGGCAGTCAGGCCCAGACCATAGAGCTTGCCATTGAGGTAACCTCCCGAGTCAATGGCAAGGTTGGCGAATGTTGAGCTTAACGCGTATAGAGTCGAGGCGCCCAGAAGATGAAGATAGATTGACTTCCAAGGAGGCGGCACGCGAACGGCCAAAACTCCCACGAGCAGCAATAGGGCCAGATTCTCTAGTAGGTAGAGCGCGTCAAAGTGCGGGGCGTAACTGGTGGCGTTCGGGAAGTACTGGTAAGGAAAGACGAGGTAACCATACAGAAAGGTCCAGAAAAACAATAGTAAGAGAGAGTTCAATATCGTCCGGTATTGATTGCGGCCGGGTGCGTTCTGGTGTGGGAAGGTTGACACCGCGGCCATCAGCAGTACGATGTGCAGAAACAGCGCCGGATCGGCAATCGAATTGTCGGGCACCTCGATGTGCCGGGCGAGCTCGTAGTAGAGAAACAGGTACTGGTCCAGCGCCCAGAAGCCATAGGCACTCGCGAGGAACATCCAGAATGGGCGCGTTCCTGCAGTGTTCCTTATTCCATTGCGGATAGCGAAGCAGGTTGCCAAAAATAGTAAAAGGAAATAACTGATCCCGCTATAGGAAAGCAGAAAAGATCCCGGGGTCACGCCGAGCGCAAGCACGGCTTTGATGACTACAATTCCGATCAGCGCCGTGGGCCAAAAAGAAACTCTGAGCCCCGTTCGAAGCTTCGACGAGAATCGTTTTCCCATGTTTTCACTCAGACCTCTAAGCATCGGCGCCACCGATCAAATGCAATAACATTCCAAGGTGGATCAGTTACCGAGTTGCATGCTTTGAATTGCATCCCGAAGCAGGGGCACGCGAGCGTGGATGGTAGTGCCGCGCGCGCGTTGCGACCTGATTGAAAGTTCTCCACCGACGAGCCTCAGGCGCTCCTTCATGCTCGTGAGGCCAAGCCCGGTGCATTTCATTGCGGCTTCCAAATCAAATCCTGCACCGAGATCTCTGACAGTGAGTTGAATTTCTTCCGAGCTTCCCAATAGTTTCACTTCGAAGCTCCTTACCCCACTATGCTTGGTGGCGTTGTGGAGGGCTTCTTGTAAGACTCGGAACAATGGAAGAAAAAGCTCGGTGGGCAAGGTATCAGGAACATCGTGGCTCTGGAAATCAACCTTCACCTTCTGACGCTCACCAAATTCGCGGCAGAAATTCCTGGTTGCTCCAACAATGCCCAGGTACTCCTGTTTCAAGGAGTGTAATTCGTGCGACAACGATTGAACATCGTTCGTTATTTCGGAGGCCTGGTTTCGAAGATCGCAGATTTGTCGATTGAGCTCAGGTGCCGAGTCGGGAATATGTTCTTGAACTCTGTCGAGTTGTACCGCCAGGAGCGCGAGCCTTTGGACGATGTCGTCATGCAATTCTCTCCCAATTCGGCAACGTTCCTGTTCGTGTGCTTCGATCAACTTCCGGCTGATGCCCGAAACCGCCTCCTCTGCCAGCTTGCGCTCGGTGATGTCGGTGCAACTACCTCGATAGCACCGCAGAGTTCCGTCGGCATTGAGAACGGGGATGCCGTTGACGGAGCCCCACCCGAGGCGGCCATCCTTTCTCTTCACGGCGTGGACTACGTCCTGGAACTCTTGTTTCTGCGCCATGATCGCGAAGTTCGCCGCCTTGAACGCATCGCGTCCTTCTTCGGGATGTAGGTCGTAGAAGTACATCCGGCCAACGATTTCGTCACGACGGTAACCCCAAGTGGCCTCCGACACATCGCTGACATAGGTGAACAGACCCCGCGGATCCACTTCCCAGTGGGTGGTGCGGCTCTGTTTGGCCAACTTCAGAAACCGCGCCTTGCTCTCCCGCAGCGTTTCCTCCACCAGCTTGTGATCGGTCACATCGACAGCAACGCCCATATAACCGACAAAGGAATGATCCTCGTCAAACCTCGGCACTCCGATGTCCAAAATCCATCGGTACTCCCCGTCGTACCTCCGTAGCCGATATTCCATCCTGAATTTCTCTCGCCGATCGAAGGATTGCGTGTAGGTGTCCAGACACCGCCGCAAATCCTCCGGGTGGACACCTTCGGCCCAGCCCTCTCCAAGCTCGGAGTCCAGGGATCGCCCCGTAAACTCCAGCCAAGGCTTATTGACATAGGTGCACAGTTTGTCGATGCCGGCCCCCCAGATCAGGACCGGGGCATTGTCCGCTAACCAGCGAAAACGCACTTCGCTTTGACCCCACATAGCGTCTGCATCCGACGCGGTGATCTGCGGCGGGATCGTAGTCTTCGCTTGAGCAACGACGGCTTCGAACTGCTCTGCAACCTCCGTATTGTTTAACACGCTGATCCCTCCGGAAGGCCCATCATACACTCTCAAACTCAATAGAATGTGCAAACGCAGTCGTTCAGCGCTGTCAGTTTGAGACAACAGAAGCGCTCATCGGGGTACGCCGGGTTGAGTTCCCGGCGAGGCAGGGATTAAGGGTATTGAGCGCCGTTCGGGGATGGGCCCTTGCGTTCAAGGACAAGCTCCGCGTGCTAAGGACCGGCTTTTGGGTCCAATTTCAATTGCACCAGAAGATTCGGCCCTACCAGCAATTGCGCTACGGCAGTAACGTTCCGTTTCGTCATGGAGCTTTCGATATTGTGAAGTTCTCTGCGACAACCGACCGCCGGCCGCGACAACTGCCGCCGATGTCTTTGCTGGCATCTCAATCGGTCAGGGCGTTTGCACTGGCGATCGTTAGGGTGCGGTCCCATTGCTGAAGGAGAGACTCATGCCCGATCGGCCGACGCAATATCCCCCTGTTCCGCCCGATGATCCCACGCGCAGCTTAGCCTCCGCCGATCCGGACCATGACGGAAAGCTGCCGCATATCGGGCTCGTCGGCGACACCTACACCATCACCATCGATGGAGACGACACAAAGGGCCGCTTCTGCGTGGTCGACATGCACATCCCTCCCGGCGGCGGTCCCGGACTGCATCGCCATGACTTTGAGGAGACCTTCATCGTGCTCGGGGGGGAGATTGAAGCTACCTTTCGTGGCAAACAGACGGTCGTTCATGCCGGCGAGACCATCAACATTCCGGCGAATGCTCCCCATCGGTTCCACAACACGTCCGCGGCTTCGGCACGTTTGATCTGCATCTGTTCTCCAGCTGGGCAGGAGAAATTCTTTCTCGAAATCGGCGTACCTGTGGCGACTCGTACTACGGCACCGCCCAAACTTGATGATCAGGAGATGGCCGCGTTTCTGGAGAAGGCGAACGCCCTGGCGCCAAAGTACCGCACGGAACTCCTGAAAGATGTATAGCCTGGGGCAGTACGGAGCCGGGGCTGGTCGCAACCTCAGAGCTTGGTGTATCGTTTAGTACGAAATGAACGCGTAGATCTGAGCACACGATTCTAGATCGGAGGCCAGCTGGGGATCCGATCGATGCTGCTGCGCGATGGGTTGAGTGCGGGCCCGCCACTGATATGGTGTCTTCTAGATCTTTTTGAAAATTCCTACGAGGAGTCCGCGTGAACGGAATAGGGACGCAGTTGCGGGCAGGCCGGCTTCGGCTCGGTCTCACCTTGCGCGAAGTAGAAGATCGCACCAGTCAGCTTGCCCAGCAGTGGGGGAACAGCGCATACCGCATCTCCGCCAGCTGGCTCGATCGAGTGGAACGCGAGAACCGTGGGCTTTCTGCGACCAAACTCATCGTTCTGGCATTTCTCTACAACCTCACCATGGAACAGATGCTGGCATTGTGCCCGGGCGTCAGCGAAAGTCCAGCACAGCTTGAGCTGGTAGCGAGTCCAAATACCACGCTGCTGCTGAGTGAAGGGCCGCTTGCCGATCACGCCAGGCTTTGGCTGCCGGATTCGCTGGTGACTGGGCCTCTGCCCGAGGACACGACACTGTCTCAGTCGGATCAGGGAGTGATGCCGGTTCACTATCGGCGGGGGATCATCGGGCGGAGAGATCGGACCATGGAACCGATGATCCTGGCGGGGTCGATCGTCCTCATTGATACGCGTAAGCGCGCCATCGCGAAGAGAAAGGACTGGGTCAACGAGTTCGACCGCCCCATCTACTTTCTTCTTACGCGAAGCGCTTATTTCTGCGGATTTTGCGAGTTGGACAAGAACCAGGAGTACCTGAAGTTGGTGCCACACGCTCTCTCGCCTCAGACCGAAGACGACGAGCAGAGGCGCTGGCAATACCGAAAACAGGTCGAGGTCGTCGGTACGGTTGATGCCGTATTTACGCGACGTATTGCGTGATCCGAAACCGCTGAGGCATGGGCAGGGGAGAGCGGGTGGGCTACAGAGCCCTCTGCAGATCGGCCAACCCGGGTAGATTGGCCTGTTCATATAAGGCTAGAACTTCGCGAGTCATCTGATAGTAGATGGCTACCGCCTGCTGGAGGTATTCTGCCGCAGCTGCCGGCGGACGGCCGGACTTCGCGGTCGCTTTGAGGCGGCCGATGTGCCACTCCACCTCCCGCGCGTTCAATCGAAGTTGCTCCGCGATCAGGAGAGCTTCCGGGTACCATTGCTGGACGTAAAATACCAGGTCGACCAGCACCGAACAATTTCTCTCCATGATCTCGATGCCGCGCATTCCGCCCAGCAATCGCCAGATATCTTCCGGCCTCATCGTCTCAACCCAGTGGATGTCCTGATCAGGTTGAGCTGCAGGATCCGCTGCGATTCGCTCGAGGTTCTGGTGATCCAGTGGGGCAAGCCGCTTGAGCAACTCCTCCCACTTGCCGTAGGGATAGAGTTCGCGCTGGCGATTGCGCAGATAGTAATACGTCCCGATTCCGAGGATCGACGCAAGGAATACGAAGAGAAAACCGAAGAAGTCAAGGTTGCGAATGGTCATCATCGTTTCAAGGCCCGGAGCTTGCGAAGATCGTATTCCACGCGTCTTTGCAAAGTAAAGAGTTGTCGCTGTGCCGCTTCGGGAAGTTCCTGTGGAGCGGGGGCGGGCAACCACAGCATGACGATCCAATAGGACGCGCAAAAGAGATATGTCGACATACGAAGGTAGGTCAAACTCTCAAAGGACGTCGTATTGCGAGTCAGAATGTTGTGTCCAGCTTCCGTCAGCAGGCCTACCAGGGAGTAGAAACCCAAGCCTTGCGCGATGCGGGCAACATGAGTTTTCCATGGGAGATTTGCGGTCGATGAGAAGGCGACCATCCCAACGAATAGCTCGCACTGCAGCGCGGAAGAGAATAGATTTCCGCGGTCGAGAAGCATGCCCAGGACGGTCTTCTCTGGAGGGGAGGGAAGGCAGGCCAACGCAAATGCAACGGCGAGCGAGGCAAGCACAAGGATGAGAAAGCCCTTGCGAATGTCGCGAGCCCACGTGCCCGTCGGGCAGAAGACATGACGCGCAAGCTCATAGGTTACGGACAATTGAAGGACAAGATCCAGGACGGCGAACGCAAAATATGCGACGAAATAGGTATGGTTCGATCCATGCAGCGCGACCTCGTAGAGCACGATGGAATTCAGAACATTGGCTGCGATCAGGGTCGTGAATGCCGGAAAGGTGCTTGCGTGATGGCGCGTCAGGAGGACAAAGAGTAACAGGATGTGTGCAGTTAGGCCGGCCGCCCAGAATGCAAAAACAGCTCCGCTTAGATGCATCTCTTACGCCTCCTGAGGCGGCCGGTTGTCGGTGCCGATTCCAACTATCTCATGCTGATGGAAGGATACTGAGAAGAATCGTGAGGATTACCTGGGGTTCGGGGGTGGTGCCGGTTACTACCTTGGGATCGGGATTGGTTCCGCTCACAACGGATTGTGCTGCCGCCGTCCCGATGGGTAGAACGAGGGCTGTGAATGTAACGGCAAGGCTGAATATACGGTAAATGTTCCTGACCATGATTCGCTCCTTTAGCGCCGGATGGCGCTGCGGGGAAGGTAGGCGTCAGGAGGCTGCCTTTTGCCGAATAACTACGTCAGGTTGCGTAAGCGAAACAGGTGCGCATTGGCAAAATGGGGTGCTCAAACCCGGATGACGTTCCAAAATAGCCACAAATAATAGATTTAATCCAGTTTCATTGCGGTTGCGGTGTTGATAAGCAACAAGTTAGACATATAATGGACGCAATTTTGGAATAGGATTCCTGGCCGTTCGGAACGCCGTTGCGCAGAACCTTGGGGTCAAGGAACAGAGTTTCCTACGTTTGCGTAAGACACACCTGCTGGCACGACCTTAGATGCAGGCACATTCCTGGAAATCGGGAACACGATCGGGGTCTTCATCATGGAGCATTCAAACGACATTGCTGACGCGCTTACTACATTGATCAAACTGATGGTCGACCACCCGGAAGGGGTTCGAGTGGAGTCCGTTCCCATCACCGATGGGAGCTCTCTGCGCATCTCGGTCGACCATGCCGATATTGGGAAAGTGATCGGAAAGCAGGGACGGACGGCTAGGTCCTTGCGGATTCTGGTGACCGCGATGGGGATGGCCAGTAAGCAGCGCATTAGCCTCGATATCCAGGAGTGACTCGGCATCCAGGAGTGGCCCGGCATTCAGGAGCGGCCCGGATACCGGCGCTCGACGATATTTATCGCCTTTGCTCGAGAAAGCTTACATATTCCCCCTGGATGTGATTAGAATCACCGTGAGCCTAATTGGCTCTGGTTAGGATTCCGGCATGTATCACGTTTTGTTGCGAGCGATGATCGGCGTGTTGCTGGCATCCCCTTTTATTGTCGTGATTGCCTACCTGATGGCAGTTTTCGATCGCGCGTGCTGGAAATTTCAGCGGAAGCATGCGTATCGGCCCGGACCGCGCTAACCCGCCCGTGGCGCGCAGCACTCGAAACCGTAGACCGAGCGGTATATCGGATCGTGGTGCGGTTCTCTCTCTCTAGTTCTTCCAGCCCTTTGCAGCGTCTCAGACCGGACTACTCTATTGTCTGGGTCAAATTTGCCTGCCTGGAGGAGATTTCGTGACTGCAGTGGTTGTGCCCATCGAATCCGTTCGGATGCCAGGTGTATCTAAAAGCGGGATGGGTGCCGGTGACCTTGGGGCGCAACTCAGAAGCTTTATGGACGAGTCGCGGGTTCTGACGCGGATGATCGACCGCATTGCATTCGCGTCGGATGCGAGTCTGTATCGCCTGATTCCCAGAGCCGTGGTTCAACCCATGAACTCGGAAGAAGTGCGCAAGCTCTTCCAGTTCAGCCGCGAGCGGAAGATCCCATTGACGTTTCGCGCAGGCGGAACGAGTCTTTGCGGTCAAGCGATTACGGACGGCATCCTGGTGGACGTGGGCCGCTATTGGCGCATGGGAGCGGTCGAGGAGAGTGGACGATTGGTGCGTGTTCAGCCCGGATTGATCGGGCAACAGGCCAACCAGATGCTCAAGCGCTATGCGACGAAGATCGGCCCGGATCCGGCGTCGATCAGCGCCGCGCGGATGGGGGGAATCCTCTCCAACAATGCCAGTGGCATGTGCTGCGGTGTGTCGCAGAATGCCTATCACACGCTGCGCTCGCTGACCTTCGTTCTGCCGTCGGGAACGGAGATTGATACGGCTGCTCCCGATGCAGGTGCGCGTTTTCGCGAGAGCGAGCCGGCCCTCGCCGCCGGTCTGCTGGAGTTAAAGCAGCAGGTGGAAGCGAATTCCGAACTGTCTAGTCGGATTCGAGCGAAGTATCGGATGAAGAACACGACCGGATATTCGCTCAATGCGTTTCTGGATTATTCCGATCCCATCGAGATCTTCAGCCATCTGCTGCTTGGGTCTGAGGGGACGCTGGCATTTATTGCCGAGGCGGTTCTGGAGACGGTACCGGATTTGCCCGTCAAGTACACTGGCCTGCTGCTGTTTCCGGATCTGCATGCGGCATGCGAGGCCATTGCGCCCTTGCGCGATGCAGGAGCGGCCGCGCTCGAACTCATGGATCGAGCCTCTCTGCGCTCGGTTGAAGACAAGCCGGGCATTCCGGCAGAGATTCGTGAACTGCCGAGCGGCGCGGCGGCTCTCCTGGTTGAGTTTCAGACGGCGGACACCCATGCGGTCCAGGAGAACGCAGCACGGGCACAGACTGCGGTGCAAGGGTTGAAGCTGCTGAGTGAACCGCGCTTCACCGACGATCCCGTTGCGCAAGATCGCTTGTGGAGTATCCGCAAAGGATTGTTTCCGTCGGTGGGTGCGGTGCGAGCCGCTGGCACCACCGTCATTATCG
The DNA here is from genome assembly GCA_050013455.1 of Acidobacteriaceae bacterium. Classification (GTDB taxonomy): domain Bacteria; phylum Acidobacteriota; class Terriglobia; order Terriglobales; family Acidobacteriaceae; genus Granulicella. The sequence goes on from JBEKFF010000007.1 coordinate 25,816, forward strand.
AAGACGTTGCGTTTCCGGTCGATCGACTGGCGGACGCTGCGGTGGATTTGATCCGTCTGTTTGAGAAACATAACTACGACAACGCCATCATCTTCGGCCATGCCAAGGATGGGAATCTTCACTTCGTCATCACGCAAGGCTTCAATACGGAGAGGGAAGTGGCGCAGTATCGCGACTTCATGGCGGACCTGGTGCGGCTGGTCGTGCAGAAGTATGACGGCGCATTGAAGGCCGAGCACGGAACCGGTCGCAACATGGCGCCCTTTGTGGAGACGGAGTGGGGCACAGATGGCTACGCCGTCATGCAACAACTTAAGGCGCTCGCCGATCCGGATGGCTTGCTCAATCCCGGAGTGATACTGAACCCCAACCCGGAGGCGCACCTTGCAGATCTCAAGAAGATGCCCGTGGTCGAGGCAGAGATCGATAAGTGCATCGAGTGCGGTTATTGTGAGCCAAAGTGTCCGAGCCGTGATCTAACCCTGACTCCGCGGCAACGGATTGTGGTGCGGCGTGAGATGCAGCGGCTGAAGGACTCCGGAGCCAGCAGTGCCGCGCAAGACAACCTCCGTGCAGACTTTCCGTACATGGCGCTGGATACCTGTGCTGTGGATGGATTATGCGCCACTGCGTGCCCCGTGAATATCGACACGGGGACACTGACCAAGCGCCTTCGCGGTTTGCGCCACACGGACTTTGCAAGTCGTGTTGCAACGGGTCTCGCGCAGAATTTCACGTTGGCAGAAGCCGGAGGACGGTTGGCGCTGGCGGCAGGACATCTTGTTCAGGATGTGTGCGGGCTTGCGTTTATGCGCGGTATCACCCGCCTGCTGGATAGAATTTCACGGGCCATCATCGATGAGCCCTTCTGGCAGTGGTCGGCTGAGATGCCAGGAGCGCGGCGCGGTCGGCTGCCTGTCCGTACGCCGCCAGCAGCGGATGCAGTTTACTTTCCTGCATGCATCTCGCGGATCATGGGCGCGCTTCCGGGTGAGCAACAGCAGGTAAGCGTCACGCAGGCTTTGCTCAACGTTGCGGACCGCGCGGGTGTGAAGATGTATGTGCCCGGAGATATCGCGGGAAATTGTTGTGGCGTGCCATTCTCATCTAAGGGCTTTGAGACCGCGCATTCCGCTGCGGTCAATCACACGGTCGAGAGCTTTTTCCACTGGTCCAAGGAAGGGAAGCTACCCATTGTCATCGACACCAGTCCATGCACGTACGGGCTCAAGACCGCGCGTCCTTATCTGAGCCGCGAAAACCAGGCTAAGTTCGATGCACTCACAATCCTCGACTCCGTGGAGTTTGCGCACGACCACTTGTTGCATAAGCTTCCGATTCATCGCAAGCTTCACTCGGTCGCGCTGCACCCTGTTTGTTCGGCAGTGAAGATGGGGATCACACCGAAGCTGGTGAGTATCTCAAACGCGTGCAGCGATTCTGTGTGCGTGCCGCCGGACGTGGGATGCTGCGCCTTTGCCGGTGATCGAGGATTCCTGTTTCCGGAACTGACTGCTTCTGCGACGGATGTAGAGGCACGACAAGTTCGGGAGGAAGAGCATGAGGGCTATTACTCCAGCAGCCGGACCTGTGAGATCGGAATGACCCGAGCGACGGGTAAGGTCTATCAGTCCTATTTGCATTTGCTGGAGTACGCCTCGCGAAGCGGCCGCGAGGGCGATCCAGATTGAGAAACGTTGCATCGCATGTTGGAGCAAAGAGCCACGCTGGCTGGAAGGCTCATCCACCCTGGCAGGGAAAGTGCGATTCGGGTGATAAAAAGGCTGTCCTTCGCGCGCGATCGGAGGGTAAAGTAATAGTTCTTAGCACCATTGATCCCGAGGATTCCACTACATGACTTCATTGCGGCTCGACCTGAGGCGTTTGGTTCTCATTGCCCTCATCGGTATCACAACATGCACTGGTCTGTGTGGCGTTGCAGCAGCCGCAGGTCCGCTCTTGCTGAGAAACCCTTCGTTGAGCAAAGACAAGATTGCGTTCCTGTACGCGGACGATATATGGACGGTGCCGCGCACCGGCGGAGAGGCCGAACGGTTGACCTCGGTGGGCGCAGTTCACGAGGGACCGTACTTTTCTCCTGACGGCACGCAGCTTGCCTATTCGACGCTCAAGCATGGGCAGGTCGATGTCTATGTAGTGAGCGCGGAAGGTGGAGTGCCAAAAAGACTCACGTGGGAGCCGACCGGTAACTATGCGGTGGGCTGGACCCCGGATGGGAAAGACGTGCTCTTCGCATCGATGCACGCCAGCTACTCAGATTTCTTCAGGCTATTCGTGACCCATGCGGATGGCACGGGAACACCCACGGTGCTTCCGCTGCCGAGTGCCCAGACGGGCAGTTTCTCGCCGGACGGAAGTACCCTGGCCTACGAGCCCATCCTCCAGTGGGAGGACGCCTGGAAGCATTATCGGGGTGGCCAGACGAAGAAAGTCTGGCTCGTCAACATGAAGAGCCTTGACCTGGTGAAGGTCCCGCGCGAGAACTCGAACGACTTCAACCCGGTGTGGGTAGGGAAGTCGGTTTACTTTCTGTCGGACCGCAATGGGCCGGTTTCGCTCTTTCGCTATGACACGGATAGCAAGGCCGTGACTCAGGTGGTGGATAATCACGGATACGATCTCAAGACGGTCGCGGCAGGGCCGGGAGCGCTGGTGTATGAGCAGTTTGGCTCGCTGCATTTGTATGACCTCGAGACAAACAAGGAGCAGGCAGTTCAGGTCACAATTCACGGAGACCTTGGCGAACTGACTCCGCACCTGGCGAATATTCCGGCGGATGAAGTGCGAAATATTCAAGTGTCGCCGACGGGTGTCCGTGTGCTCGCCGAGGCGCATGGGGACATCTTCACGCTTCCGGCAGAGAAGGGAGACACGCGGAATCTGACCAAGACGCCGGGTGCTGCGGAACGCGATCCGTCCTGGTCTCCCGACGGGAAATCGATCGCATATTTCAGCGATGCGTCCGGTGAGTATCAACTCTACATTCGAGACCAGGATGGGTTGCACGCTCCGAAGGTGATCGATCTCGGGCCGAATCCCTCGTACTTCTATGGGCCGCGGTGGTCGCCGGATTCGAAACACATCGCCTATTCCGATAAGCACTTGCACCTTTGGTATGTCGATGTCGAGGGTGGCAAGCCGGTGCTTGTCGCAACGGGCTTGCGAGGGAGTTTTGGTTCGTCGACCGAGTTGAGTTGGTCGCCTGACTCGCAATGGCTTGCGTACACGCGGGATCTTGAGAACCAGTTACACGCAGTGTTCTTCTACTCGCTGGCGACGCACACGTCCACCCAGATTACCGATGGGATGAGCAACGCTGCGCATCCCGTATTTGATGCCAGCGGAAAATTCCTGTACTTTGCCGCGTCGACTAACAATGGACCTTCGGATGCCGGAATCGATCTTTCCTCGCTCGATCGGGCGACCAGTAGCAGCGCGTACGTGATCGTTTTGGCAAAGTATGGAACCTCTCCGGTACCTCCTGAGAGTGATGAGGAAAAGACCGCGGAAGAGGCCGATAAAAAGACCGACGACACCAAGCCAGCAGCCAAGAAGGACGAAGACAAGACCCAGGATAAAGAGGTTGCGAAGGGCGATGAAAAGAAGGACGCAGCAAAGAAGGAGGAAGTGAAACCGACGGTCATCGACCTGCCAGGGATTGGCAACCGGATCCTTGCGCTTCCTATTCCCGCACGGAATTATGTTGACCTGCAGGTGGGCAAGACCGGTGTGCTTTTCCTGGCGGAAGGAAGTCCCGTGGGGCGTGCGTCTGGCGATAGAGGCGCGCCGATCCGGTCGCTCTGGAGATTCACAACCGAGAAGCGCAAGACCGAGGAGATCTTCAATAACCTGACGGGCTTCGCCGTAAGCAAGAATGGAGAACAGTTGCTGGCCATGCGCGAAGGGAGTTGGTTTATCACGCCCATCGCCGAGCTGAAGACCGGTTCACCCGAGGCTCCACAGGGTAAGCCGATCAACAACGCGGGAATGTTCGCTACGATCGATCTGCGCCAGGAGTGGAAACAGCAGTATCGCGAGACCTGGCGTATTCAGCGAGACTTCTTCTACGACCCGCATCTGCATGGCCTGGATCTGGCGAAGATCTCTGCGAAGTATGAACCGTATGTAGATGGGCTCACATCGCGGTCGGAGTTTACTTATCTAAGCAATGAAATGCTTGGCGAAATTCAGATCGGGCACATGTTTATCCGCGGTCCGGAAGACCCGGATAAATCCCCGAAGCCGGGTCTGCTTGGTGCGGATTACGTCGTCGAGAACAACCGGTATAAATTCTCGAAGATCTATAACGGCCAGAACTGGACCCCGTCCCTGACTGCGCCGCTTACGCTGCCCGGCATCAACGTAACCGTCGGCATGTACCTGTTAGCGGTCAATGGGCGCGAGCTGCATGCCACCGATAACTTGAACAGCTTCTTTGACGGGACTGCCGGCAAGCAGACCGTGCTTCGAGTGGGGAACAAGGCGGATGGCAGTGATGCCAGAGACGTAACGGTAGTTCCTGCGGACTCGGAGCACGGGCTGCGGAACCTGGATTGGATTGAATCCAACCGGCGCAAGGTGGATGAATTATCCGGCGGCAAAATCGCCTACATCTATATGCCGAATACGGGCGGCGCCGGCTATGACAACTTCAACCGTTACTTCTATTCGCAGCTGGATAAGCAGGGAGTGGTGCTCGATGAACGCTATAACGAGGGCGGTTTCATCGCCGACTATGTCGTGAACGTGCTGGGACAAAAGCCGTTGAGTGGCGCGATCGAACGCGATGGCGAGCCTGTCCATGATCCCGAAGGCGCCATCTTCGGACCGAAGGTGATGATCATCAACCAGTCGGCAGGCTCAGGTGGCGATGCCATGCCGTGGTACTTCCGCAAAGCCGGCCTCGGAACCCTTGTCGGCGTTCGGACCTGGGGAGGCCTGGTGGGCATTGGCGGGTATCCGACCCTGATGGATGGAGGTGCGGTAACATCTCCGCGGTATGCCATCTATGGCCTGCATGGCGAATGGGAGGTAGAAGGTCACGGCATCCCGCCGGATGTTGAAGTAGAGGAATATCCGAAGGATGTCGCGGCTGGGCATGACCTGCAGCTCGAGCGCTCCGTTGAGATCGTCATGCAGCAGTTGAAGGAGCATCCTGTAACGACGCCCCCGATCCCGGCTTATCCGAACTACCATCAGAACGATGGGCTGGGCCATCCGTAAGCGCAGAGACATTGCGCCGCGCTTGCAAGTGCGGCGCAATGCTTCACCGGTCCGGCAGTTTAGAAGACTTCGTCGTCGCCAATCGGCATACCGGGCGGAGCTGCAATCGGCTTGGCCGGAACAAACTTTTCAGGATCACGATTGAAGTCCTCGATACGCTGAATGAGGGCGGCACGATGGATGGCTTCGGCGGTATCGCTTAGCGGCGAAGCAGAACTCCACTGCTTGAGAAGATCGTTGATATGCGATCGCGAAATCGCGCGTACCTGCGTGGACGCCTCCGGATTGATCGCAAGAGCAAGCATCGCTTCGAGTGCACGGAACTCGACCGCGCGTTCTACCTCGGACGACATAGAGTGCCCACCCTCAGGCCGTTCCGCGACCGTGGTGGAGATTGCCTCGAGGACGGACCGTAACGAAGGGCTCCCCGGAACGCGCATGTGGTATTGCACCAGACGGGAGGCGCGCGATGGATCCAGAAGCACCCGTAGCGTCAGATCCGCAGCGCATTCCGCGGCGGCAATCGGATCGAAGGTGAGGCCGGTCTGAGAAGGGAACGACTCCTGCGTGCGAGGATAGCCGGGCGGCACCGGTGGAAGGATCTTCAAAAGCGTTTCCGGAAGAGTGAGCGTCTCTGGGCTCAGTGTTTGCAGAACGGCGGTGAGGGCTATCTTCTGATCCGCGGGTGCGACGATCTCTGGATCCGCTAATCCATCGCCTCGCTCGTTATACCGATAGTCGAGGCCACCGATCTCTTTGATGGCGGCTTCAGTCTGGTAGCGGTGAAGTAAATAGATAGGTACCAGCGCGAACTCAAGCTGTGACATCGGTGTTCCGGGTTGGATCACGTCGGGGCCGAAGTTCTTCAGCGCGGCTGCTCGCACTTCAAGTACCCTGCCGAGTTCAGCAGCAGGGTCGGCGCCGTTGTCCCAAAGGTGCGCATGAGGTTGTGCGGACCCAAAAGGACGCGCATCTTCGTCGGTGATGAAGATCTGGCCGCGGTGGTCAGCGTCGGTCAGAATCTTCGTGAGAGCGGTCTCGACATCGGTATTCGGCGCAAACTGCCGGTAACCGTAATCGATCGAAACCTTATCCCAGTCGCCAATATGGTCGGCGTAGGCGTGCGACGTATCAATCGTTCCATTCTTGTCCAGCGATACGTAGGGATGGGGGTAGTCCATCACGCTGTCGGATTGAGAGACGCTTGAGGCTGCAAAGTTGTGGGCGAGGCCGAGTGTGTGACCCGTCTCATGGGCTGCCAACTGACGAATGCGCGCCAGGACCATCCGCAGCATTGGATTATCGTCGGGCTTTGGCAGATGACCCTCTTTATATGGAGCGAGCAGGCCTTCGGCGATGAGGTAATCCTGACGCCCGCGCAGCGAACCTAGCGTGACGTTGCCCTTGATGATCTCTCCGGTGCGCGGGTCGGCGAGCGCATCGCCATAGCTCCAGCCACGCGTATACCGATGGACCCACTGGATGATGTTGTAGCGAATATCCATGGGGTCAGCGCCCTCGGGAAGCAGATCGACGCGGAAGGTTCCAGGTGCCCAGCCGGCCGCCTGGAATGCCTGGTCCCACCAGCGCACTCCCTCGACCAGCGCAGTGCGAATCGGCTCGGGTGCACCGCGATCGACAAAGTACTGGATCGGAGTGACGGCCTCGCAGTTGGCCGTACAGCCCGGATCTTTCTTGATGAGGCGGTGACGAAGAATGAAGCGCTGCGTAACGTCGTCACCAAGCGGGGCCGTCAGATCGCGGAACGAGGAAGGGAAGTAGCCTGCGCGCGGATTGAACCGGCGAGGGGTGAACCCAGGCGGAGGCAGCGCAATGAAGGAGTGACGCTCGCGCAGCGTCATAGCATGCGGGTCGGGCGTGACGTCGGCGACGTACGGAGCATTCAGTGGGCCTTCGGCAGTGAAGCTGAGTACAGCTTCTATCTCTGTGTTCTTCGGAAACCCTTTGGTGTCGTCGAGCGCGATGGTGGAGCGTGTTGGGTCGACATGATAAGCGCCCTGGTGGAGGGCGGCCAGCGTTTCAACAACGCGATGAGCGTCGTGAAGGAAAAAATCGGTGGCGTCCACGAGCACCGCACCCGAAGGATCTTCTGCGGCGACAGTAAAGCCCCAAAGGATCGACTCGGGAAAAGATTGCGTGACGGCGAGAGTTTCGGCAGCTTCCGTAGAGGAGCTGCGGAAGCTGCTGTTCGGTTGAACCAGGAGAACCTTCGGCCCGGACTTCTCGAAGCGAACAACGCGACCTTCTGATAGTTGACCGCGATCAAGACCAAGATCGTTGGAACCAGTGCCATAGGGGAGCGAGTTGGTGTACAGAAGATCGGTGTCAAGGTGCGGGATCTCAAGGTACAGCTTTCCCGCTGCCGGATCCCAATAGAGCGGCATAAAGCCATCGATGGGTCGCATGCCCGATGATTTCGCAGCGATCGTTGGAACTTGATTGGCGGGTGTCTCGGCGTAGGCGGGAGCGAACGTCAGGAGCAGGGCAAATAGAAGGCTGGCGCGCATGGGTATTTCTATCATGCCGCTGCGGTTCCCATGAGCGGTGGGAACTGCCTGACGCGTGGTGTCGACAGCGAAAAGCTCCGGGTCAAAAAATAGGTGTGGTCGATTACCGCTGATAGCAGCCGAATAACGATCATCTATCCCGTTGGAGGCTAAGCTCCTATCTGTCGTCCAATCAATAACATCTGGCTTCTCAATTCATTGTGTGACAAGGTAGTCAGTTTATAAATTTCTGCCCTGTGACGAAGGTCACAGGTTGTTCGATACACGGGGACTATGGTTGCACCTGTTGGGATCCAGGCCGACCCCAAGCAGTTCATAGCACTAAGAACGCGCCAAATAGAGGTGTTTTCACATGGGACAATTGCCCCGCAAGATAACGAAGTATTTCCTTCTGGTTGCAATGGTCGGGATACTGACCACGTGCGGCGCGGGCATGGCGGCCGCGCAGAAGCAGACCCAGACACAGACATTGAAGCAGACCACGACGGTGGCGGCGGCAACACCGGCGCCCGGCTATGTGGGCAGCGAGACCTGCGCGACGTGCCATCAGGAGAAGGCGGACCAGATGGTGAACAATCCGCATGCCAAGCTGGCGCTCCAGCATGGTGGAGCGGGCGCGAGCTGCGAGAGCTGCCACGGACCAGGGCAGGCCCACGTGGAAGGCGGCGGGGATGTCACCAAGATCGTGCGCTTCAACAAGCTGACGCCGACCGAGGTGGACAAGACCTGCCTGGGCTGCCATGCGAACACTCATCCGAACTTCCTGCGCTCGCCGCATGCGAAGGCCGGCGTAACGTGCCTCAGCTGCCACAGTATCCATAAGTCGGTGCCGGACACGACGCTGTTAGTGGCAGCGCAACCGACCCTCTGCTATACCTGCCACACCAGCATCAAGCCTGCGTTTGCCATGCCCTTTCACCACAAGGTGAATGAGGGCCTGCTGAGCTGCAGCGACTGCCATAACGTGCACGGCACGTTCCAGCCCGCCAATCTCAGGGTCACTGCGGATCAGAATGCGATCTGCACCAAGTGCCATACCGAGACCCGCGGGCCGTTTATCTACGAACACGCCGCTGTCCGGGGAGAAGGCTGCATCGCCTGCCATACACCCCACGGATCTCAAAATGCCCGCTTGTTGAACATGCCGAACATCAATCAGCTGTGCAACCAGTGCCATAGTCCGGTGGCCGCGAATACCGTCCACGGCATGGGTGCGGGATCCGCCGAGTTGTCGCCCTGTATCGATTGCCACGTCATGATCCACGGATCGAACGTGGATCCCTACCTCAAAAAGTAGCGACGGTACACGTTTGCCGTTCGGCAGCAAGAGGACGGCTGGGTCCAAATTCAGCACCACGCCCGGACCAAGGGCTTAAAGAAGCAAGGTTTAAGTCAAGTGAGGCTTGAGATGAAGAAGACAAACGATACGCGGCTGCCCAAAGAGCACCCCACGATGGCCCATCGGGTCGCCGGGGCCATTGGAGTCGCACTACTGGTGTTGACAGGCTTTGCGGCCGCCCAGGGTACTCCTGCAACTCCCGCCGCTCCTGCAACGCCGGCAACCGCCAGCGTTGCTCTGCCCGCCGGGAAAACGGTGCAGGACGGCTTCTTCGTCCATCAGACGGTGGACCTCGGCGGACACATCCTGGCGTTGTCCGGCAGCGGCTCCATGTACGACACCCTGGTGAACATCCAGTCTGGACCGCGCGTGCTGGGTCAAACCATTACGCTGCGCTCTATTCCGGGCGTCAAGCAGCCCCTGTTGGATAGCCTGACCGGGTACAGCAACGGCTTCGGCGGCGATCCCATCAATGTCGTCAAGCTGGATTTCTCGAAAGGAAAGGTCTACGAGTTCTCCGGAACGTTCCGTCGTGATCGCCAATACTTTGATTACGATCTATTCGGCAACCCCAACATCCCGGGAGGGCAGAGCATTCCGATCGGCCCCAACGGCTCTCTTGGAAAGTATGCCTGGCCCCAGGTTCTCCAGTCCCCGGAGTTGTTCAATACCGTCCGCAGGATGACCGACACCAACCTCACCATCTTCCCCCTATCCAAGTTCACCTTCCGTGTCGGATATTCGCAGAATATCTTCCAGGGCCCGAGGAGCATTCCCGGAGCCTACGAAACAGCCAAGACAGACATGCTGTTCCAGGAGATGGAACGCAACAGCACCGATGAGTTCCTTGGCGCCATCGATTGGAAGCCGCTCCAGCAGACAATCGTCACGTTGGAGGAAGTGGTCACGCATTACAAGAATGACTCCTACTTCATCCTCAACCCCAATCAATACACGGTGCAGGAGGCGAACGGCCTACCGGTCTCTCTTGGTAATTGGGATAGTCAAACACCGTACGCTGCGAGCAACTGCAACGCGAACAGCATAGCGACTGCGGGTGTCATCCTCACCTCAGCCTCCGGCAGCGCCGGCCTGCCCGTGGTGGATCCTGCATGCAGCGTCATCTCAAAGTACACGCGCTATCAGCCGACGCGGACCCTTACCCCGACCGAAATGGTGCGTTTCCAGAGCAGCAGCATTCGGAACCTCGCGGCGAATGGCATCTTCCGGTACACCGATGCGAACTCGAGTATGCCTAACTACCAGGAGAATTTCCAGGGATTGAATGGAATCATCCGCACCCAGAGCTATACGGGATCAGGGATAGCAAGGCGTCAGAACGTGGGCATAGATTTTGGTGCGACGTATCAGCTCACATCGAAATTTAGCTTCTCTGACCAATTCGATTTCTCCAATGTCCGCATACCCGGCACCGGGACGTTCTCTGGCGTCAGCGAAAGCACACCCGCGACGGCTCACAACGAAACCATCAATTACGCCGGTCCACTGACTCCAGGCGTGGTTGCGATCGTCGGCCAGGCTCCCAACGGACTGCCGCTGCCGAACTACCTTGGAACAAGGATTTTGAACAATAACGTAACTGCAACCTGGGATGTCACGCCTCGCGCCATGGTTTCGCTTACGTATCGCTACGGAACCAGATTCATCGGTCAAAAGGTCGCAGCCTACGCCGGCACCCCCTCCGTGCTCACCTTCCCGGTCACCAACGTGAACATCGAAACAAACGGCGGCATCGTCAACATCGCCTTGCGCCCCACTGCGAATTGGAACGTCAACGGCACCTTCGAGGCCTATTACGCCGACAACGCCTTCACGCCGGTAGGCGCGCGCCAGACCCAGATCTATCGCGTGCACTCCTCCTATAAACCCAAGACCTGGGCGTCCTTCGCGACCTCCTACCTCGACACCGAGCACCACAACAACACCAACAACACCGGCGTCCCGTCCATCGATGGACCTCTGCAGCATGTCGATCACAGCCGGGTGTTCGGCTTGTCGGCCGACTTGGCGCCCAGCGAGAAATATAGCTTCGACTTCAACTATGGCTACTCCGATGTCTACACCTCAACCAACATCTGCTACCTGAACGGAGCAACACCCACGCTGCCCGGTACAGCCGTCCTTACGCCCAGCGGAGTACCTGCAATCTGTCCCGGTGTCTTCGTCAGGGGATCGACAACCGTCCTTTCCTCCTGGGGTCCCACGAAAGACTTCGCGGATGCTCCAACGCAGTACGCCTCTGCCTCGCTCACGCTGAATCCAACCAAGACCATCCAGTCCAACCTCGGATACACCATCAGCGCTGTCAGCGGCAACCAGTTCTTCAACGATGCGCGCCAAGTGAATGGTTCGTTACAGTCCGCCTGGCAATCACCCTTCGTACACGTCGCATGGACGGCCCACCCCGGTTGGATCTTTAGGGCGGACTATAACTACTACGGCTACGGTGAAGGCGGCCCCTCCGGCGCTCCTCTCTGCAGCACCACAACATCGCCAACCACGGTCGTGGTCCCCTGCAACTCGCCAACCCTCGCCGGCTTTCCAACCGGCCTGACCGAGCCCCCCTCGGGCCTGACCGCTCCCAGAAACTTCCACGCCAACCTCGTC